>NZ_JBJHHG010000024.1:0-67134 GCF_045257065.1 Enterobacter sp. PP-008-ECC_S150
AGGCGCGGAACTCATCGAGGCGCGGGAATAAAATCCCATTCAGACGCCGGATAGATTCAAGCAAGCCAACTTATCGTCAAAATCGGTGTTGCAAAAACGGGAGTGACCATAGATTCCGTTTTCTGAGACGACCACAGATCAGAAAAGACTGTGCAGCCGACTCTTGATATTCCGTGCAGTCACCTTCTGAAAATGACAGGCGCGGCACGGGAATCAAGGCATTGCGATTCTCGAAAATAGTTCTTGAAATTCTATTCTTGATTGCATATCATCTCAACGAGTTTCGATAAGAAAGGATGCGCATGCGACCGTCTGTTGTGCTTGACATGAAGCGAAGCGCAGTGCGTGAAGCGGTAGGCCGCTTTCGCGCCGCGAACCCGCGCGTCTTCGGCTCGGTGCTGCATGGCACCGACCGGGATGGCAGCGACCTCGACCTGTTGGTCGATGCGCTGCCCGGTGCCACGTTGTTGGACTTGGGCGATTTGGAAGAAGAACTGAAATCGCTGCTCGGCGTTGACGTCGATCTGCTGACTCCCGGCGACCTGCCGCCGAAGTTCCGGGCCAAGGTGCTCGCGGAGGCGCAACCGATATGAGCGAGAACCGCCTGCCCGATTACCTCGACCACATTCAGCAGGCCGCAACCGATGCGCGCAGCTTCGTGGAAGGGATGGCCAAGGACGACTTCTTGGCCGACAAGCGCACCCAGCAGGCCGTCATCATGAGCCTGATCGTCATCGGCGAGGCGGCCACAAAGGTGATGGATGGCTACGTCGAGTTCACCCAGGCGCATGCCGACGTGCCGTGGCGCAGCATGCGCAATATGCGTAATCGCATGGCTCACGGCTATTTCGACATCAACCTCGATGTGGTGTGGGAGACGGTACAGGAATGGCTGCCGGCGTTGCTCCAGCAATTGCCCGCCGTGCGTCAGGATGCCGACGATGAAGACCGTAACGACAACTGTGAAAGAGGGATCTCCGATGACTGTTGAATCGAGAATATTTTCTGTAGCCGAGTATGTTCAGCCGTCCGAAGGCGAGCCTATTCGTTCCGTTGTGCTTGAAACCCGAGACTCAATTATCGTGGTTTGGCATGTCCATCCCGGGCAGGAAATTGCGGCTCACATTCATCCTCACGGCCAAGACACGTGGACTGTTTTGTCGGGAATGGCTGATTACTTTCAGGGCAATGGGATTGTTCGTGCCCTCAGGGAAGGTGAGATAGCCGTGGCAAGACCGGGCCAAGTGCACGGGGCGCGAAATACAGGTACCGAGCCATTTGTGTTAGTCTCGGTTGTGGCATCAGCCAATGCCGGTTTCGTATTGGCTGAGCGATAGAGCCCAATCTCTGGAGTTGGTCCAATGAGCGGTCGGGGAGATAGGTAACAGACATGCAGCGGACACGGCTGCTAAACCAGGTCGCAAACCTCCTTGCGTCGCAGCGTGCCGCAAGCGACGCGATCAATCGAATGGGGTCGGCATGAGACTGAACACCATCCAGTTCCCGACCGCGTAGCCGCCTGTCCTGCCGATCAGGTCTTGACCATCGACGCCTGGGATCAGTCCTGAATGTTCTTGGAGACCACTACGTTATGAGCCGCAGCCGCCGCAAAACACCCATCGTCGGGCACACGACCTGCGGCAGCGAGCGCGAGGACAAGAAGCTCTGGCATCAGCGCTGGCGCACCCGTGAGCGCACGGCGCTGACCAGCGCGTCGCCCGAAGCCCTGAGCGCCCATCTGCCCCTGCTGGAAAACCAGGCCAGCAGCGTCTGGTCGATGGGCAAGGATGGCCGCTCCTACTGGCCCGTCAAGCGCCAGGCCGCCACGGCGGATCGCATCGCCAATCACAAGGGACGCAACCCGCAAGAACGCGCCTCCCTGAAAAAGCGCCTGCTGCGCAAGTGGATGAGCAAATGAAGCTCTCCTTCCATCAGCACATTGCGCTGTTCTGGATGATCGGTGCTCCGGGCGTCTTCGCGCCCGTGATCGAGAACGCCAAGCGGCCCGATGCCGGCGCCGTCATGGCGTGGGGTGTCGCGATCGTGGCGGTGATGATCCTCTTCACCCCTTTGCTGCTGCGCTGTCCACCATTCCGGCGCTGGTATGGCCGGACGGATGCGCTGTCGGAGCGGCAGCGCCAGGCGCTTGCCGAGCGCGGCCTGCGCCGCTACTACCAGACCGCTTTCGATGACGGCTACGTGCCCCGCGTGATGCCCTACGTGTGGCGCATCATCTGGACGGTCGGCGGGTTGATGGCTGTGACCGCCGTACTGCCTACCAACACCGGACGGCCAGCCTTCGATGCCTTGGTGGTCTTCTCGACCTGGTATCCGATAGGCGTGATGCTGCTGGTTTTCGCGTCGAGGCCCCTTGGCCGGTTGATTCGCCAAAGAGCACAGGAGCGGCGGAAATGAGCACGTCAACCATCGAGGCGCTGGCCAGCGCCTGGGCAAGGATTGCCGAGGAAGCGGAATTCCCCGCTGACTACGAGGGGACTGCCACACCACAAGCGCATCGGGCTAGCGAAGCTATTCAGGAGCAGATTCGGGAGCGCATCGTCGCCACCAACGACATGCGGCTGTTCAGCCTGCTGCACCTGCTGAGTCAGGCGTCGCTGCGCATGGAGCAAGCGCTGTGGCCGGAGGATTACGAGCGGATGACGCGCGAGGTTGAGGAAGCCCTGCGGCAAGCCACCGACGCCAACGCCAGATCGTACACCCACGAAGAAGTGATGCAGGCGATGCAGGAACGCATCGACCGGGCGCGAGACAAGCCATGTTGATTGGCTATGCGCGCGTCTCGACGCAGGATCAGAACCTGGAGCTGCAACGCGAAGCCTTGAGCAAGGCCGGATGTAAAAAGGTCTTCGAGGACAAGGTGAGTGGCACGCGGGCAGACCGGCCTGGCTTGGCCAAGACGCTCGAAATGCTGCGCGAAGGCGATACTTTGGTCGTCTGGAAGCTCGACCGGCTGGGCCGGTCGGTCAAGCAACTGGTCGATCTGGTCGGCGATCTGCACAAGCACGGTGTCCAGTTCAGGAGCCTCACCGACTCCATCGACACCGGCACACCATCCGGGCGGTTCTTCTTCCACGTCATGGCGAGCCTTGCCGAAATGGAGCGCGAGCTGACCGTCGAGCGCACCCGCGCCGGGCTGGAAGTCGCCAAGCAGCTCGGCCGCAAAGGCGGCCGCAAGCCGAAGATGACCGACAGCAAGATCGAGTCGGCCAAGAAGCTGCTGGCCAGCGGGGTGCCGCCCAAGGACGTGGCCAAGAACCTCGGCGTGTCCATTCCGACGCTGTACCGCTGGGTGCCAGCCTCCACGCACGCTTAGCGTGCTTTATTTAATGAGATGGTCACTCCCTCCTTCCCGGTACTATGCTGAGGACAGGCTTTCATTCGGAGAACTATCATGGAAAACATTGCGCTCATTGGTATCGATCTGGGTAAAAACTCTTTCCATATTCATTGCCAGGATCGTCGCGGGAAGGCTGTTTACCGTAAAAAATTTACCCGGCCAAAGTTGATCGAATTTTTGGCGACATGCCCCGCTACAACCATCGCAATGGAAGCCTGTGGCGGTTCTCACTTTATGGCACGCAAGTTGGAAGAGTTGGGGCATTCCCCAAAGCTGATATCACCACAATTTGTCCGCCCGTTCGTTAAAAGCAATAAAAACGACTTTGTCGACGCCGAAGCTATTTGTGAAGCTGCATCGCGTCCGTCTATGCGTTTTGTGCAGCCCAGAACGGAATCTCAGCAGGCAATGCGGGCTCTGCATCGTGTCCGTGAATCCCTGGTTCAGGATAAGGTAAAAACAACCAATCAAATGCATGCTTTTCTGCTGGAATTTGGCATTAGCGTTCCCCGAGGAGCTGCCGTTATTAGCCGACTGAGTACCATTCTTGAGGATAATAGTTTGCCTCTTTACCTCAGCCAGTTATTGCTGAAATTACAACAGCATTATCACTATCTTGTTGAGCAGATTAAAGATTTGGAATCCCAGTTGAAACGAAAGTTGGACGAAGATGAGGTTGGACAGCGCTTGCTGAGCATTCCCTGCGTCGGAACACTGACAGCGAGTACTATTTCAACTGAGATTGGCGACGGGAAGCAGTACGCCAGCAGCCGTGACTTTGCGGCGGCAACAGGGCTTGTACCTCGGCAGTACAGCACGGGAGGTAGGACGACATTGCTGGGAATTAGTAAGCGAGGTAATAAAAAGATCCGAACTTTGTTGGTTCAATGTGCCAGGGTATTCATACAAAAACTGGAACACCAGTCTGGCAAATTGGCCGATTGGGTCAGGGATTTACTGTGCCGGAAAAGCAACTTTGTCGTCACTTGTGCTCTGGCAAACAAGCTGGCCAGAATAGCCTGGGCCCTAACGGCACGACAGCAAACTTATGTAGCATAACGGCAGAAATACACCGGTTTAAAGAATTACTGATCTGGTTTTGCGAATACTGATATTGATGATACTAACGGCCCACCGGCCTGTTGAGGAACCTGTAAAACGGAAAGGCTCATTGAAGCCGTATATTTTCTGGAGGTTCATCAGGCGCGGAACTCATCAAGGCGCGGGAATAAAATCCCATTCAGACGCCGGATAGATTCAAGCAAGCCAACTTGTCGTCAAAATCGGTGTTGCAAAAACGGGAGTGACCATAGATTCCGTTTTCTGAGACGACCCCTGATCGGGCTGAATGAGCAGGAATTTCCTGGCGGCAAACCCGATGATGTTTACAGCGTTCGCACATCGATGAACACCCCTCCGGCCGAAGAGGAAATCGAGGAGGAACGTCGGCTGTTTTATGTCGGTATCACTCGCACAAAACAGCAGCTAAATCTGGTGGTCCCTCTTGATGAAGGGCTTGCGCGGTGGCTCAAAAACCGCTGGGATAGCACCCCGAAGAAGTCACCGATAGCTACTCGCTTCGTCTATGAGGCTGGCTGGACTGCTTGTGCGGTTACCAGTGATGCGATCTATAACAGCACGGTAGAGAAACAGAAGGCTGACTTCAGCAAGTTTCACCAATGGTATCTAAGAGATCTTCAGCGGCTAAAAGTCTAGGGCTACCGATACTTTTCGATTTCAGACAGGTGCTCGTTATCCAGATCAATTGTGGCTTTTCTTTCAGAAGCGAGCTTCTTCGCTCGCTTTGCATACTGAAGCCCCTTGGCTGGCTGCTCTCCGCGTAGGATCTGTTCAGCCTGCTTGCTCGTGCTGTGCCCCAGAAAGCGTTCGTACTGCTCGTCAGATACCTCAGTGCCGATCAGTCGTTCGATCCAGCCGCTTTTCGGCGGGTAACTTACGCCCAGCGCAAGCAACTGCCTTTTCTGTACCCACTATTTCCGGCGCGGCCGGCTTCAATCAAGGCTTTGGTTAGAACTACAGCCATTTGGGGACTCTCATACACAAACCTGAACCATGCGGGTCTGATTGGCGGTCAAGATAGCAGCGCATCGAAATCAACACTGAACTCTGCTTCTAAGAACTCAATCGTGGCTGGTTGGCTATCGAGCGATGCTTCCCGTGTAGACTCCAGTGCGCACTCCAATCGACGCAGCAGAGTAAACGGCAAAATGATCTTGCCGAAGTCGGTATGCTTGAAATCCCCCCCCACAGGTCTTCCGCGTTCTTCCAAATGAAATCAGCTTGCGAAGCAGCCGAACCTACGAACTCTGCCATCTTGGCCTCCAACCAACTTTTGCACGAAACGGCACATCTTCCAAAAGAGGGTTGTCAACCAAGTTTTGCACAAAACGGACTTTGATCCATTTCTAACTAAAATCTACAATCCAACCTCAGATTGCAAATAGCCTATGTTTATTACAGATGGTATGGTTCGTGTTTTTGTTTATTCGATGGCAACTGTACTCTTTCTGCCGCTTGGCTTGTTGAAAAGCACGTGGTGGTTTTCACCATTGTTTGCGATAGCTGCTATTGATTACTTAATGTTTCTGCGTCGACAAGGCTAGTTGCTGAACCTCATACCTCAGAGCAATCTGTATGTTTTTTACACCACTGGTTAAAAGGTCAGGCTACGTTCCTGACGTTTTTTAAAAAACAGTTTTATGTTTGATGCGTTACTGGTCTGTCTGGTAACCCAGTGGTACATTACCATTATTAAGGCTGGCTGGCGGTGGTGCATCATGCTTAAACGACCCTCTCTGAGCGTACTTTCCGACAGTCCTGTGCACCGCACCACTTACCCGGCAGGCCTATGTCTTGGTTATTCTTCGTTGTACCTTTTTCTTCAGCTTTATCCCTGACATGTCTGTCTGAACAGTTCTAAGCAAACCGGAATGTTGTCATGGCCAAAGTACAAGGGCTCTTTGTTGGATACCGAAAATTCGCTGTTGATCGCGACTGGCTTCGTCAGCAGGAAGAACAACGTTATCGGGATCGCCAGCGACAATTTGATGAATGGTCCAGGAAATGGGTCACTGTAACCAGGCTCAAAGAGACTCGTTTATGGACTGACGGAGCCATCAGGCGATGGTTGGGTGAACCTCAGCAGCAGGGTAAATATAAAGTTTTCCCCGTTGAAGCGGTTTTGGCTGCTGAGAAGTTGAATGAGTTTCGGCTCTGGCTTAAACCCCGACTGGAAAAGAAACGTGCCCAGCACCACCACTTTTTAATTCCATTTCTGTAAAGTAGAAACAACGGCAGTTCCGGCCGCATTCAAGGCTTCGGCATCTGGTCAGAAATAAAGCGCCATTTTTCAGTATAAGGGAGGTTAGATAGTGGAAGGTATTGAGACACTGAGTTTGCAGCTTGATGAGAATGAAACTATGGCCCTTGCTCAATTAGTTAAACGTCTGAGCTGGAGCGATCTTCGTGGCTGTGCTGTGAGTGACGAAGAAGCCTGGGTAATGAAAAGCGCAATTGAAAAATTACAACAGGCGTTAAGGGAAGAAGGTTATGCGCCTCGATGAGGCTGGCTTCGTTCTTTATTCCGATAACAAATTTGCTTAAGGACTAACTATGAGCCAGCACTGGTATGAGGTGAAAAGCAATCAGGGAATTGTTCAGGTGATTGTTGGGAGAAGATATTAATGTAATGCGTTTCTGCATTACATCAAGCAGATTAGCTTTTTCTGGTCAAAATAGACGATGTGATTTTTCTTTAGCCGAAGTCCATCCGCTCCCCACGCAACCGGTAAAGGTTCGCAGGTTTAATAAAGATAGGTTTCGTATCTCCCTAAGGGTGGGATAGGTAAACTCATAATGGCATCTGTGTTTACTATGTAAGTATTCGGGTAAAATTCATCTAATACAGTAAAGTTTAGTTTCTTACAAAAGCTTAATAAATATGGGTTTTTCACGTCTTCTATTACAACATCGCACCAGGGATTCGATTCACAGCAAAGCTTCAGAAAAGACTTAAACCATCCCTTGTTTTGTATTTCTTCCGGAAGCCGTACCACATGTATGGTCAGACAATCTCCATGATAACGATTAGTACTTTGTCTAAGCCCTACAACAATCCCCTTTTCTTGAATCTGTACACCTGCCTGATGCTCTTTCATGTCGGGCGTATAGTGCCTTGCTCTGTTTAACCAGGCCACCAGCTGCTGAGCCGTACTTGGTGATTCTTCAGCTATCCATTTCAGGTACTTGATGCGGTCCATATGCGCCTCCCTGTACGATTTCCAATGAACAAAGGCTCTACAGTATTAAGCTGCTGTAGAGCTCATTCAACCAAGCTCAAACTGTGCGTATTAAAGGATGCCTAACCTTTTTGTTTCATCGATCCACGGTCTGAATTCTTCCAGTAGATTATCATATAACTTTTCATCGCTAATCGAACCGAAATCATCCATGGCAAAGAAGTGGGTGTTATCAACCCGGCGGTCAGTAAAGTCATCCAGATTTTTGAGGATACCGTAGCTTGAACCACCCAGGCCGACAAACTTCCAGAAGATGGGGTAGTTGGCAGAACGCCGGATTGCATCTTTAATCGCCCGGGTCTTGCTGATCCCGCCATCGGTAATAAATACAACATACACCGGGATTTTCGAGTCCTTAAAGTAGTCGACTATTTCTTCCATCACAGGAGGCTCGTTGTTTGTCCCTCCGAGGCCCGGCAGGTTCTCCCAGGCTGAACGCTTTCCAGCCCCGCGAATGGACTGAATATATGTGTCCAGGTTGTCCAGTGTGACGTTTGGATACTTCTTATGCTTCTCTCCAAATCCCCAGACATCCATTTCACCGTCGTCGTCGAACTGGGCGGCAAGAACGGCGATGCGGTCCAGCACAGACTGAACGTTACCCTTACTGAACTGGCCACTCATTGAGCCGGATGCGTCAAGTACAAATGCAACCGCTGCCTCAAGGGTGTCCAGTTTATTTTTAGTAAGACTGACCGAGGCTTTTTTAGCGAGGCTTACAAGGCGCGGAGATCTGGTTTCCAGTTTCTTTTCCAGACTGATACGAGCAGGCTTTGCTGGCTGCGGAGCTGGCTGTGCGACATCAACGCCATAGCTAATGGCCAGAGGCTCAAGACCACCGTTGAAACCCTGCCCGAGCGCACGAAGCTTCCAGGCGCCATTGTGCCGATATACTTCACCCAGGATAATTGCTTTCTCACTGCGGCCCTGAGTCTCAGCCTGGAACTCAGCGATTCCTTGAGCCTGCATGCTCAACGAACTGAGCCCACTGATGGTATCTTCACCATCAATGACAACTGTGATTGCAATTTTACTGATGTTCGCAGGAACACGATCCAGTGCTATCTCAATGCTGGACTGCTGAGAACCGGTAACGAGCTTTACTGCCCCTTCAGGAGAAGACAGATTATTGTAAAAGATAAAGTCAGAATCGCCGCTGACCTTTCCCTGAGCATTAAGCAGGAACAGGCAGGTATCGGGTTCGCCTTTAAAGCCGGATTTGGTAGGGTACTGAAGATTCAGCCTGATCGCAGATTGCTGAAGTGGTATGTTTTGTCCGGATTGTAGATTCACATTAACTCTCCTGATTTTTGATTATTTTAAAGCGCAGCGTTTATATAGGTTCCCCTGGCTTAGTTCAGGACGCTGGATTTCTGGTGAGGCGTATATATGGTGTGACACCATATTTCATCACGTTGAAGTTTCTATACCTGTTGAATTGGAATTTCCATTGGTCGGGTATTTTATCTTCCAGAACCCGTGCCTTCATAAGTCGCAAACGTAACATATATCAGAGGGGCATGCTGTTGATATAAGGCACGGAATACAGGCTTTAACCAGCAACCAGAGAAAAATCCGTTTCCTGCCTTTAAAAGGCTCACGTCAGAATTAACATCTCTCTGCTTTCTGAGATTCCCGAACCCTTTCTGCCCCCCCCCTCCTGATAGCGGATCGCAACCAAAAAAAACCCCGGCATTGCCGGGGTATGATTCAGCGTTATTTTAGATGTTAACGCCGTGCTGGGAGGCAAGAGCCGCCAGGCCACCGGCAAAGCCCTGACCGACAGCTTTAAACTTCCACTCAGCGCCATGACGATACAGTTCACCGAAGACCATAGCGGTTTCGGTTGAGGCATCTTCAGACAGATCGAAACGGGCAATTTCCGTGCCGTTGTCGTTGTTGTAAACGCGCATGAAGCTGTTGCTCACCATGCCGAAGTTTTGTTTACGCGCTTCTGCATCATAGATGGTAACGGCAAACACCAGTTTTTTGATATCTGCTGAGACTTTGGTCAGATCGATTTTGACCTGCTCATCGTCGCCGTCGCCTTCACCGGTACGGTTGTCGCCCTGGTGCTCTACCGCGCCATCAGGGCTGGTTTTGTTATTGAAGAAAATGAAATGCGCATCTGACAACACTTTACCGTCTTCGCCTACTGCGAACACGGAAGCGTCCAGGTCAAAACCCTGACCATCGGTTACACGGGCATCCCAGCCTAGGCCAACCATAGCAACATTCATGGTTGGTGCTTCTTTGGTCAGAGATACATTGCCGCCTTTTACGAGAGAAACTGCCATTTTTAGCTCCTGCAAACAGTTGAATGAGGGCTGCATTAACAGCCCCGGGTAGAAAAGTTACTTTTTGATCAGGACGCGTTAATGCCGTACTGAGCACATACAGATGCCAGACCACCAGCATAACCCTGACCTACTGCGCGGAATTTCCACTCACCATTGTGGCGATACAGCTCGCCGAACAGCATGGCAGTCTCAGTGGACGCATCTTCGGTCAGATCGTAGCGAGCAACTTCAGTCTGGTTATCGTCATTAACCAGACGAATAAACGCACCGGATACCTGACCAAAGCTCTGGCGACGAGCCTGAGCATCGTGGATGGTCACAACGAAGATGATCTTGTCAACTTCAGACGGGACGGCGTCCAGTTTAATTTTCAGCGATTCATCATCACCATCGCCCTCACCGGTGCGGTTATCGCCGGTGTGCGTTACGGAACCGTCGGATGACGTCAGGTTGTTATAGAAGATGAAATCTGAATCGCCGCGCACTTTGCCGTTTGAGGCCAGCAGGAATGCTGAAGCATCCAGGTCAAAGTCCTGACCGTCTGTTGAACGCGCATCCCAGCCAAGGCCCACCAGGACGTTTTTCATTGACGGAGCTGCTTTACTTAGGGAGACGTTCCCGCCTTTGGAAAGAGAAACACTCATAAAATAACCTCTTCGATTAGTAATTGTTCAGGTTAACACTT
This sequence comes from Enterobacter sp. PP-008-ECC_S150, assembly GCF_045257065.1. Classification (NCBI taxonomy): domain Bacteria; kingdom Pseudomonadati; phylum Pseudomonadota; class Gammaproteobacteria; order Enterobacterales; family Enterobacteriaceae; genus Enterobacter; species Enterobacter sp. PP-008-ECC_S150. The sequence goes on from NZ_JBJHHG010000024.1 coordinate 10,663, forward strand.
AAGGGGATTAACTCCCCTTTTCCTCAGATTCAGGTTTGCCCGGGAACATGACGCTTGCGAGAATGCCCAGCGCCAGTACACCCAGTACAACATACAGGCTGGTTGTTGCCGCGATGCTGTAACCATGATGCCAGATGTGATCGGTCGCATTCAGGCCGAGTTTTGCCGCGATGAAGAACAGTAGCACGATAACGGCCTTCTCCAGATGAACCAGGTACTGTTTCAGTGCCTCAAGGACAAAGTACAGAGTACGCAGGCCCAGGATAGCAAACATCATGGCACTATAGACGATAAGCGGTTCACGACTGACGGCAATGATTGCCGGTACCGAGTCAAACGCGAACATTACGTCCGAGAGTTCAACCACAGCCACACACAGGAACAGCGGGGTCGCATACAGCGCCGCTTTTTTACCACGGCCAATGGTGACATCGCTGTTTTCTGGTTTCGCCAGTTCAGCATCCACTTCCTTCTGGTTAAGCAGGAAGGCATGCCCTCTGAGCTTCGGCCAGATAGGGAAGAAGCGTTTAACCATGCGGTAAGCCAGATGCTGGGAGTAATCCTCAATTTCATCATCGTCATCACCGCTTTTAAGCATCATGACCGCTGTCCAGGCAACGATAATAGCGAAGACAACTTCAACATACGGCCCCAGACTCAGCAGGCTCGTACCGATGGCGACAAAGATGCCCCTGAAGACAATGGCACCAATGATCCCCCAGTAGAGAACACGGTGGCGATAACGATCCGGAACGGCGAACCAGGAGAAGATGGCCATCATGACGAACAGGTTATCGACCGACAGCACTTTCTCCAGCGCATAACCCGTGACAAACAGACTGGCAACCTCAGCACCGTGGTGGATATAGAGGAAACCGGCAAATGCCATCGCAACCACAACCCAGAATACGGACCAGAGCGCCGCACTCTTCAGCGAAATAGGCTTGTCATCACGGTGCATAAACAGGTCAATAAAGATGGCACCGACTGAAAGCGCAATAAAAACAATGACCGTTTCAGTCGGGAAGCCGATGTGTGTGGAAACCATATTTTACCCTTAGGGATGTGGATCAGAGGCCAAATTCAGCCGGGTCGAAGCCCAACGCGATAGCGATCTCGCGGGAGGCCAGTTTCTCGTCCTGATCGAAGTTACCGTCACTTTTCGCAACGGCAATACCAACACGTAAGGCCAGCTGAGCGGCCTCAGGCTGATCTTTCAGCGCCAGGATGTATTTCATGGTTTCGCCCTTGCCGATTTCAACATCGAAATCGAAGCTTGAAACCAGTTTATTGAAGAACTCAATCACCTCATTGGTATCGAAGACCTTCAGCTCTTCTGAAGAGCGCAGAAAGCCCATCATTTTCTGCTTTTCTTCCGAACTTACGCCGTCACTCGATACGGCAATACGGGCACATACAGCAACGGTGCCCTGCATGAATTTTTTGTTTTTGAAACGGCCAACCTGGCGGGTCAGTTCGTCACGGCCTGAGTTAATGGCACCTTTAACTTTGTCGAAAAAGCTCATACCTGTTTCCTTTGTTGCTGTGTTATTTAGAACCGGCGCTCCAGCGAAATCCCCAGCCAAATGCCCGGTCCATTTCGTCCTGGCCTTTGAAGTACTGGTTAATTCGCTCGACTTTAATTGCGCCGTTTTCGTTTACGAGTCTGGCAATGGCGCACAATGTGCGACGGTTTTCACCTTCGGTCAGGCGGGTCTCAATGGGCGGTTGATCCGGCACATGAATGGTGACCACACCATCAGTCTTGTCCCAGCTGGGAACACCTTCATAAATAAAGGCGTAAATCAGCACTTCGCGGATATGCTTCCATTCACGTCCATTGATATGCAGCCACTCGCCGTCTGATACATCACCCGTCCGGTCATCGCCCTTGAGCTGAACATACGGTTCATCGCGATAATCACCGAATGCATTACCGAGCGCCTGAATGACCGATTTATACCCGTCCTGAAGCTCAACAAAGGCCCCCAGATCCAGGTCGATTCCTTTGGAGCCGAACATGCCTGCAAAGCCTGATTTGCCGCTGCCCCGGTGCCAGTTCAGGTTGATCCGGATTTCACCGAAGTTATCCCGTTTGGTCAGGCTGATTGCAGGCTTCTCTTTTGTCAGCGATACCTTGCTCAGGCTGATTTTTGTCTCAACTGGCGGAGGGGTTACAACCGGAGGAGTCGGGGCTGCGGGAGCCGGTTCGTCGGCAATATTTACGCCGAAATGCTCTGCCAGCGGTTTAAGTCCACCGTTGAACCCCTGCGCAACGAAGCGGAATTTCCAGTCATTATTACGACGGTAAAATTCACCCAGAATTAAGGCTGCTTCCTGACGGCCGCTCAGTTCGACACTGCCGCTAACCAGGCCGGTAGCCCCTTGCTCCACGTCGATGGAAAGATTACGAAGACCGGACACCGTCTGCCCACCGTCACAGGTCACGGTGAACGCAATTTTCTGGACATCAGGTTTCAGCCGGTTGAGCGCGACAGTAAAGGTTGAGTACTGGCCTTCACTGACCAGGCTGACGGTACCATCATCGTTACGTGGCTGACCATAAAACACCATGTCCGCATCACCCTGCACCTTCCCGTCGGCATACAGGCGAAACGCCGAAGCATCCACCTGGCCGCCCGAGGTGATCCGGACCCGCAACTCCTGGGCTGGAACGGGGGCATTGCCCCCCGGCGTCAGGTTCATTAGCGAATAACCGCTGAAACGATATCGGAGTGCATATCGTCAATTGTGCGGCCGCGACAGGCATGGCCAAGGGCGGTAAAGTCCCAGTTGCCGTTATTACGGCGCAGCGAAGAAATAACGATCCCGGTATGTGAGCCCTGCTCAGTCAGCTTGTAGCGAGCCAGCTCTTTGCCGGTTTGATCGACAACGCGGCAGAACGCGTTTTCGACGTCATTGAACGACTGACCACGGAAGCTGTTTACCGTAAACGCCAGGTATTCAACGTTTGCAGGCAGTCGGGAGAGGTTGACATTAATCACCTCATCGTCACCGTCACCTTCACCGGTCAGGTTATCGCCACTGTGCACAACAGCGCCGCAGGTGGATTCCAGTTTGCGGAACCAGATGGTGTCAATTGTTTTACCGGTGCTGTCCATTAATACGCAGCCAGCATCGAGATCGATTGAGTCGTTGCCTCCAAACAATCCTCCAAGAAGACCTTTTTTCTTAACCGGATCCCAACCGAGACCGAAATGAAGCTGGCTTAATGCAGATGATTCTTTGCTGAGTGATACCGTCTGGTTCTTAACTAATGAAACCATGTTTTATTCCTTAAAATGGTAATGACCGAGACAATCAAAGGTATATTTAGTAACTGACGAAGAAAATCATATCATGATGAAGTTCTCTGACAAGGGAAATTTTGGTAGTTTTCTGTAAAAACACAAAAAGAAATCCTTTTCAGGGTGTTAATTTTCTAAGTTTAATTTAAATATCAATGTGTTATCAGGAATCCAAAAAACCTGACGCACTCCATAACCACAGGAGTTATAAATCATATTATGATTGACATGTAGCTTAGACACTCATAGACTCACTTCTCAATCATAAATTTGCATGGCGTTCCGGATAATTAAAAAAAATGAACAAGAAAATTTGGTTTATGGAAGGTTTATCCTCCCAGCGAGATATTATTCAGGGGGTAAAATCATTTGCAAAAAAAAATAATTTTGCCATTACCGTTTTTGCCTCCCACCGTAACGAAAGAAATGAAATCCTTTCCGTTGCCGACTATTCTTTGACTGAACCTGAAGATCCTCAAAAACGTCTTCAGTTTATCCAGGAAACCATTCAGTCCTACGGCATCCACCATATTCATACTGGCCGTAACAGCCAGTGGTTTGAAGAACACCGTTCAGCCATTGAATCGACCGGTGCCACCCTTACTACCGGTGCAACGGGCGTCGACTGGTTAACTCTGGCTGACGAAAAAGTTACTTTTGCTCAGTTTATGGAGCAAAAGGGTCTCCCGGTCGTACCATCCTGGCGGGTGAATACGCTGGCAGAATTAAAAACACACCTCGCGGCCCCGCCGTTCACTGACAGCCCGGTATGCGTGAAGCCGGTGACGGGTATCTATGGCATGGGATTCTGGCGCTTTGATGACAGTGCTTCGCCTATGGCCGTCTTTAATCATCCCGAACATCGTCTGGTCAGTCCGCAACAGTATATTGCAGCAGCATCAGCTGCTGAGTCGTTTAAACCCCTTGTTTTGATGCCGTACCTGCCAGGCCCGGAATTTTCCGTCGATATCCTCGCGGATAAGGGCGAAATACTCGCAGCCGTGGGACGCCGTAAGGAAGGGGTTATCCAGTATCTGGTAAACGAAGGAAGCGCCTGGGAACTGGCGTGTGACTGCGCCAGGGTTATGAAGGCCGACGGGCTGGTGAATGTTCAGACGCGAAACGATGTGAATGGCAACCCGGTGCTGCTTGAAACCAACATGCGTCCGTCAGGGGGGGTGGGTTATACCCTTCACAGCGGGGTGAACCTTCCTGGGTTATTTGCTGCCTTTAAGCTCGGTCTGATGTCTGAAGATATGGTGCGCCAGAGCGCTAAAAACACCTTTTCTCCGGTTGCGGTGAGATCCATTACGGATGTAATTGCATACCCGGAATCACTCTCTAACCTTCTGAATTAAGGCGTATTTATGTCTGATATCCTCGAAGATATGATTTATCGCCGTACCCTCTCATGCGGTACGATTCAGGTAACCCGCGACCAGGGTGAAGTTTCGCTCGATGACCTGTTTGACATCGCTGAAAGACGTAACCCGAAACGCGCCTTTCTGTTTGTCAGCAAAGTACTCGGCAGGCACATTCCCGTGCCACCCTCAGTCATGCGGCAGGCCTACAGACAGCTTGCCAGCCAGTTCCCCTCGACACTGACAGGACCCGTACTGTTTATCGGTATGGCTGAAACCGCCGTTGGGCTTGGGGCCGGTGTATTTGATGAAGTGCGCCACCAGCATCCTGAATCTGTCTATCTGACCTCTACCCGTCACCCGGTTGATGGCACGTTGCTTTGCGAGTTCAAGGAAGAACACAGCCACGCCACCGATCATCTGATCTATCTGCCAGATGATGAAGAGAAAAGACGTCGTGTTACCAACGCACGAACGCTGGTTTTGATTGATGACGAGGCAACCACCGGTAATACCTTTATTAACCTGCTTTCAGCCCTGCGTAATACCGGCAAGCTTCAACATATTGAACAGGTTATAGCCGTTACGCTTACCGACTGGAGTGGCAAAGCCTTGTCCGAGCGCAGCACCTTACCAGTCACTTCGGTTTCTCTTGTAAGCGGTAAGTGGGGATGGACCCCATTACCTGATGCACCTGTCCCGGACATGCCGAAAGTCAACGTAACTTCACGAGGAGAATGGGACATCCAGGGAAAACAGTCCTGGGGCCGACTGGGGATGCTCGCACCTGCGGCCGATCTCGGCCATGAGGTCTCCGTCCACAAGGGGGAACGTATTCTGGTTCTCGGGACCGGGGAATTCGTCTGGGAGCCGTTCCTGCTTGCTGAACGGCTCGAAGCTGCCGGAGCACAGGCATTTTATGGATCGACCACCCGCTCCCCTATCGCCGTTGGTTATGCCATTGAGTCCGCCATTTCCTTTACGGATAACTACGGGCTGGGCATCCCCAATTTTGTCTATAACGTCGCCCACCAGCAGTTTGACCGCATTCTTGTGTGTACTGAGACACCCGCAGAAAGTATTGACACGCAGCTTCTTAAAGCGCTGGCTGAGGTTGCGGCCGTCGTGGAGATTGTTACCTATGAATAAACCCGTTGTTCTGAGCGACCTTGACGACACGCTCTTTCAGACCCGTCGTAAAATGGTGGACGAGCTGGCCCTGGAGCCATTCCGTACCGGTGCCGTTGATCGCACCCTGAATCCACGAAGCTTTATGACGGAAGAACAGTCCATGTTGGTGGACTGGCTCCTGGAGCAGGCTGAACTCATACCCGTTACCGCACGGGGAACTGAAGAAATCAGCCGCGTACGGATCCCTTTCCACTCCTGGGCAATCACCACTCACGGGGCCGTCATTCTCACGCCAGAAGGCAAACCCGACGAGGAGTGGAAGGCCCATATGCTCGGCCAGCTGGCTCCCTATCAGGAAAAGCTGACATCGATGCAGCGTCTGATCACTGAAATGATGGACGCAAAAGGGATCAATGCCTGGGCAAGGCTGAACTTCGAATACGGTGAAACGGCGGTTTATATGGTGATGAAGCACCGCGACAGCACCCGCCTTGACGAGCTCAATGCCATTGCAGATGAGATAGAAACGGTGTTTCCGACCGAGGGCTTCTACATCCACCGCAACAGTAATAACGTGGCCTGGCTTCCCACCGCGGTTGAGAAAGGGCTGGCAGTCAGATGGCTTCTTGAAAAACTTCGGGCTGAACGCGGAGTCTTCCCCGTAATTGGTCTGGGCGACAGCCTGAGCGATCATCGTTTTATGAAACTGTGCAGCTGGTTTGGCATCCCGCGTCAGAGTCAGTTTGCAGATGCCATTTCACAGCGAATTTTTGGAGAAAATTAAAATGCAGCCACATGACACATTTACCGGCTCATACCAGCCCGGTGACGTGGAATTTCTGCTAAAGCCGGTAGTCATTGAGATGACGCCGGTTGAGCAAAAAGAAGAGCTGATTCAGTCAGGGAAGAAACATTATTCGGACATGCTCAGTCAGGAGCCAGCGCCAACACAATGGCATCTTGATTTGTTTCACCGGGCGCTGGATCGGGGCGCAGAGAGACTTGCAAAAGAAGTCACACAGCTCGCTATTGCTCTGGCCGAACGCTTCGGTGATGAGCCCATTGTACTGGCCAGTCTCGTCAGAGCTGGCGTGCCGCTCGGCGTTATGCTGCACCAGGCCCTGCGTGACATGGGGAAAACCTCATGGCATTACGGTATCAGCATTATCCGGGATCGTGGAATTGACGGTGCAGCCCTCGACGTCATTGAAGAGCGCCATGGTACCAGCGGTATTGTCTTTGTTGACGGATGGACAGGTAAAGGCGCAATTACCGGAGAGCTTGTACGCGCACTGAAAGATCGCCCGGGCTATCCTGAGCAGCCGCGACTGGTTGTCCTGGCCGATCCCTGTGGCTGCTCCTGGCTTGCAGCCAGTGATGATGACTGGCTCATTCCTTTTGGCATCATGGGTGCGCCGGTATCAGGCCTGATCTCCCGGTCAGTATGGTCCTCTGAAGGATTACATGGGTGCATGGTTTGCGAGCATCTCAGTGAATTCGAATGCAGCCGGATGCTTGTCGATACCGTCGCCCATTTCCGTAAGAAGTTAACCCCGTCATCCCTCGCTACCCTGAGCTGGAATATGGAGTCAGCCCGGGTCTTATGGCAGACAAGTCGCGACGTTATCGCGTTCCTGGCCGATGAATTTAAAGTGGACAGCGTCAATCGTATTAAACCCGGTATTGCTGAAGCAACCCGGGCTGTATTACGTCGGGTACCGGACCATGTATTTGTGCGTTCTATTGACGACCCGGACGTTGCCTTGCTTGTAGGGCTTGCTCGTGAAAAGGGAATAGTTGTTACAGAAATGGGGGGAACCCTCGGCCAGTATCGGGCTGTAACCATTATCAAGAAGGTACTCTGATGAAAAATCGTCTTTCTCCCTGGAATCTGGGAGCCACGCTATACATGCCTGCAACACGGGAAGATATTGCTGATGCCGTCCTGCACGGGAAAATCCCGGGTTTGCGCTCTCTGGTGATTTGCCTGGAGGATGCTGTCAGTGAAGCAGACATCCCCATCGCCCTCAAAAATCTGGAGCACCTGCTGCACGAGCTCAGTAACAGCATGCGTAGCCTGGGTAAAAATGACTGGCCTCTGGTGTTCATTCGCCCCCGGCATGCCGACATGGGCAGATGGTTAAAAGCGCATTATGATCTTTCCGCTGTCGATGGGTTTGTGTTGCCGAAATTTACCCTCAGTTCGTTAGCTGAATGGTGGGATATCATGGGCGGGACTCACCTGTGCATGATGCCAACGCTGGAAACAGAAGACGTCTTTGACGTGGTTCAGATGCGCGAGCTGGCCACTCGCCTGGTGGAACATCCCTGCCACGACCGCATTATTGCGCTTCGAATCGGCGGCAACGATCTTATGAACGTTGTGTCGCTTCGCCGCCCCCGGGACCTGACGCTGTATGACAGCCCGATGGGCTACGTCATCAAAATGCTCGTTTCAGTCTTCGGCCCGCGTGATTTTGCCCTGACCGCGCCCGTATGTGAGCATATTGACGATCATGCCGTTATGGCCAGAGAGCTGGCTCTTGATATGGCACATGGGCTTGTTGGGAAAACGGCCATTCACCCGGGTCAGATAGAGGTCATTCAAAACGCGCTGATGGTCACTCAGGGTGAGTATTCTGACGCTCTGCGGATCCTGAACTCTACCCAGGCCGTGTTTAAGTCGCAGGGAGCAATGTGTGAACCCGCCACACATCGCCGCTGGGCGGCTGGCATTCTGGACAGAGCTCGTTTTTATGGGTTACAGAACGAGCAAAGCGCTGATGGAATCAGATTACTTACCGTGACCCAGCATCATTAAGGAAATCATAATGGGGTTCAGGTTCAGAAAGTCGATCAACATTATTCCTGGCGTTCGCCTCAACCTGAGTAACGGTGCACCGAGCCTGAGTGTCGGGCCGAGAGGTGCTTCCGTTTCTTTTGGTAGCCGGGGGACCTATGCCAATCTGGGCTTGCCCGGTACCGGGCTGAGTTACCGTACCCGGCTTGACCGGGCCGCGCGTTCCGGAGGTGGAAACCGGACGGCAACCGACCCGGGGCTCAGACAGGCGCTTGAGCAGGAAGCCGCTGAACTCATGTCAGCGGTAACCGCAATCCGTAATATTCACGAGCTGACGCCGGATCCAAAAACAGGCATCAGCTGGGCAGAGCTGGAAGCAGTATACCTGCATAACAGAACGTCGCCTTTTCAGGTTCCGGCACCGGTGCGTCCAGAAAAGCCAGACTACCTTGCATTGCCGGAAAAGCCTGCCGAGAGCGAAGGCATTAGTTTTCTGGGTAAATGGTTTGAATCGGAATCAGCTAAAGCTGAGCGCCACGCCGAAAATCTTCGCCGGTGGCAGCAGGAGCTGATTGATGTGGAGCGTGAGAATACCCTTCGACAGCACCGGTACCAGCAACAACGGACGGCCTGGGCCGAACAGTATGCAAACTGGAAGTTTGAAGCAGAAGAACATGAAAAACGGCTCGCCACGGCTCAGGCAGATGCCCGGCAGCAGTTCCGGACAGACGCCGCGTTTTTCGAATCATACCTGGCGGGTGTGCTGGCAGAAACTGAATGGCCGCGTGAAACGATTGTTGCATTTGAAGTAAAGCCGGAGCTATCAGCAGTCCTGCTGGACGTTGATTTAGCTGAGATTGAAGATTTCCCTGATAAGATTTACGGCGTTAATGCCCGGGGCACGGAGCTGACGGAAAAAGCCATGACGCAAAAAGCCGTACGCGAAAACTATGCCCGCCACGTCCATGGCTGCTTGTTCCGCCTGGTCGGTATCGTTTTACATACGCTACCTTTCGACAACGTGATTGTGTCAGGCTTTACGCAACGGGTCAGTAAGCGGACCGGCTATCTGGAGGATGAGTATATCCTGTCCTGCAAATGCACTCGCAGCCAGATGTCGTCAGTAAATTTTGCAGGCATAGAACACATTGATCCGGTTGAAGCGTTAGGCGATCACCCGGTTATTCGAAAGATGAGCAGTACCTTCATTTTTCAGCCTATTGAACCACTAACCCTTTAAGCAGGCTAAATCTTACGATGCAATTAAATACCAGACAGGCCCGGATTTTTAAGCTTGCCAACTTACTGGGCACCGGCAAGCCCGTTTCCGCTGCCGACATTATAACCAGTCTGGAATGCTCAGAGCCGACATTAACCCGGGCCCTCAAAGAGCTACGCGAGTCATATTCTGCGGAGATCAAATACAGCAAGGCAGGTCATTCCTACCATCTCGTTAATCCGGGCCAGCTGGATAAAAAGACCCTTCGCCGGATGAATGAAGCGCTCGCACAGAATGCTGAACTGAAAACCGGTGAGTCTACAGGGAAGGTCGTACTCGATAAGGATAAAAAAACAGCCGTGTCCTTATCGCTACGCATGCGGATCTTAAGAAAAATTGACCGTCTGGCTGCGCTGAGTGGCTCGACCCGAAGTGAAGCGGTAGAGAAGCTGGCTCTGCACTCCGTTGACGAACTGATAAAAGAATACAGCGCTAAAAAGTCCTGACGCTAAATCTCAGACCGGGGTGAAAACCCCGGTTTTGTCATATTTTACCTCTGTATTGGCGTGACGTAGTTTTGATCTATTCTCCTCCCGCAATGCCAGCAGCGCCTTACTGACTACAAAACCTGGTGTCTTGACATCCTCTTGTGCTACACATCAATCTTTGGGCGTTTTACACTCCATTCATGCAGATCTGTGATGTATGATGAATTTCATACATAAGACAGTTTATTTTTGCCGGAGTTTTTTTCAGAAATCTTATATTCCAGTACGGTCTGAATTTTTTTCTCTGATAAGAGGCCATTCACATGTCGGTAATTCTATGGTGGTTAACTTATTTCTTTAATGCCGCTTCTGAGTATTTAATCTCCACCCGACAGATGTCGTGCCGTTTTATCAAATCAACAAACCCTGGCCTCTTCCTGAAACTACTCTCCTCTTCCGATCTCTTAAGAAGGAATTACATTTGAGACGCTTACCCGTATATCTGCTACTCGACACGTCCGGCTCTATGCACGGAGAGCCTATCGAAGCGGTTAAAAATGGCGTTCAGACGCTGCTTACCACGCTGAAACAGGATCCGTATGCACTCGAAACGGCTCACGTGTCAGTGATCACCTTTGATTCTTCAGCCCGACAGGCAGTCCCCCTGACAGACCTCCTGAGTTTCCAGATGCCAGCACTAACAGCCAGCGGCACCACGTCTCTTGGCGAAGCGCTTTCCCTCACGGCCAGCTCCATTGCCAAAGAAGTACAGAAAACGACGGCTGACACTAAAGGTGACTGGCGTCCCCTTGTATTCCTGATGACGGATGGAAGTCCGAATGATGACTGGCGTAAAGGCCTGAATGACTTTAAAGCGGCCAGAACCGGCGTTGTTGTGGCATGTGCAGCCGGGCATGATGCCGATACCAGCGTCCTCAAAGAAATCACTGAAATCGTGGTTCAGCTCGATACAGCTGACAGTTCGACGATTAAAGCTTTCTTTAAATGGGTCAGTGCGAGCATTTCGGTAGGCAGTCAGAAAGTGGAGTCCAGCAAAAAAGAAGTGATCGGTCTTGAAGACCTGCCACCGCCGCCGCCAGAAGTAAATGTGGTCTTATAATTTTATTGATTAAGGGGATATCATGTCTGTCAGTCTGAGCAAAGGCCAGGGCGTAAGCCTGAAAAAAAATGAATACGATCTCTCGTCCGTTACTATCGGCCTCGGTTGGGATATTAATGAGGAAAAGAAAGGTTTTCTCGGCGGGATCTTTGGTAAAAAAGAAGAAGAATACGACCTTGATGTGATCGCTTTCCTGTGTAATTCAGCCGGAAAGGTGACCGATCTCGGCAATGTGGAAAATGGTAAACCAACGCTTGTGAATGGCGATATCATCTTTTTCAACAGCCTTCGCCATAAGTCAGGCAATATCTGGCTGACGGGCGATAACCGAACCGGAGCCGGTGACGGTGACGATGAGCAAATTATTGTGCGCCTGAATTCCCTTGACGCTCAGTACGAGAAAATTGTGTTCATCGTTCAGATCTACAATGGTGAAAAGCTCCAGCAGCACTTTGGTAAAGTTCAGAATGCCTTCATCCGGGCAGTAGATGCCCGTAATATTGAAATGGCACGATTCGATCTTTCTGGCGGACCCGCCTTCGCCAGCCAGCGCTCCATGGTCTTTGCCGAGCTGATACGCGAGGCTACAGGCTGGAAACTCAGGGCAATTGGTGAGCCTTCAGAATCAGATTCGTTTGTCTCGCACCTGAGGAATTACATGTGATGCGCCGCCTGCCTGTTTACCTTGTTATCGACACATCCGGCTCGATGCGCGGTGAGTCAATCCATTCCGTTAACGTTGGAATTCAGGCGATGCTTAGCGCTCTTCGCCAGGATCCCTACGCCCTCGAAAGCGTTCATATCTCCATTATCACCTATGACAATGAGGCGCGTGAGTTCATTCCTCTCACGCCGCTGGAAGACTTCCAGTTTTCTGACATCGTTGTGCCAAGCGCAGGCGGGACGTTCACCGGTGCTGCCCTTGAATGTCTGATGCAGTGTGTTGAACGGGATGTACGTCGCTCAGATGGTGATACCAAAGGAGACTGGCGTCCTCTGGTATTCCTGATGACTGATGGAACCCCTTCTGATGCCCTGGCGTACGGTGAAGCGGTAAAAGCGATTCGCGGCCGGGGATTCGGATCCATCATTGCCTGCGCCGTTGGTCCTAAAGCAGGCCATGAGCACTTAAAACAGCTCACCGATAAGGTTGTGTCTCTGGAGACGCTAGATTCAACCGCGTTTGCAGGTTTCTTTAAATGGGTATCGGCCAGCGTGTCTTCCGGCAGCACAAGCGCGGGGATTAATAACGGAACTGATACCCTTCCCCCTCCTCCACCAGAAATCCAGCTGGTGCTCTGACAGACAGAAAGGTGCTGTTTCCGGGCAGCACCTTTCTGTACAGCAACGTTTTCTGCTGGCCGTACCAGCCGTACGAGGAAAATTATGAGACGCCTTCCCGTGTTTTTTGTCCTGGACTGTTCAGAGTCCATGATTGGTGAAAACCTGAAAAAAATGACTGATGGTCTGCAAATGATCGTCGGAGATTTAAGAAAGGATCCACACGCACTTGAAACAGCCTGGGTCTCGGTAATCGCATTTGCCGGTGTAGCCCGTACGATTGTACCTCTTCACGAAATTGCCTCGTTCTACCCTCCCCGCCTTCCCGTTGGCGGCGGTACGAGCCTTGGAGCTGCATTGCGTGAGCTGACCGTGCAAATTGATACCCAGGTCAGAAAAACCACTCATGAGGCTAAAGGCGACTGGAAACCCGTCGTGTATCTCCTTACCGACGGACGTCCGACTGACGACACAACCGCAGAAGTGAAGCGCTGGAAGGATCACTACGCGAGTAAAGTGAATCTCATTGCCGTTGGCCTGGGGCCGTCAGCGGACCTGAATATCCTGCGGCAACTGACAGAGAATGTCATGCTGTTCACCGAATCTCAGGAAGGGGACTTTACCCGCTTCATCAAATGGATCACGGCCTCGGTTACGGCGCACAGCCGCAGCGTCGGGGACGACAAACAACCTGAGCTCAGCCAGACTGAATACATAGTCCGGCTGGCCAAGGACGAGCCAGTAAAAGCGTACGACGAAAACTGCGTTACGCTTACCGGCCGTTGCAGCAAGACCCGTCGTCCGTACCTGATGAAGTATGAACGGCCACCAGCAAGGGTTTCCGGGCTCGATTTCAGTCTGAACCTGAACAGCTTTAATATTGCCGGATGCTATCCCATCGATGAGGACTATTTTGCGTGGTCAGATGCCACCGCTACCGGTTTGCAGGTAAATACCAGCGAACTGCATGGCGTACCGGGTTGCCCCCACTGCGGTAATGCCAGTGCGTTTGCCCTGTGCTCATGCGGAAAGTTGCTGTGTATTGACGGCCCGGATGACGTGATCTGCCCGTGGTGTGAAACAGGCCTGTCATTCAGCAATGATGGCGGAAACACTAACTTCGACGTAAACAGAGGGAGAGGTTGATGTCGCAAAATGCTTTACTTGAAGAGAAGATTATCCGCTTAGTTCTGTCTGAGCTGGGCCACCCTGTTGAAGGTGAGCGGCTTTTACTTCTATCGCAGGACCCATCCCTTACCGAAGAAATTATGCGGCTTAAAGAGCGGATTGAGAGCCTTGCACAGGGTTTATCTGCGCGGGTTAGCGAAGGTGATAACGACGCAGAGATTGCCGCCTCGTCAGCATCCAGTCTTTCCGATCAGCAACAAACGGTCGTAAGTGTTGCTGATAACCCGGGCATTGACGCTACCGATACATCAGCACTGCAACCCCTGCCAGAAAATGAGCCTCATCCTCCGTTCTGGAAGCTGATGCCTTATTACGAATTTGATAAACCAGCACAGAGGGAAGACGAAAACCTGTCTTCCCTGGTATTAAAACCCGGGCAGATACCGACAGGCCAGCAGCGGGCCAGCTTAGCTGTGCCACCTGCCGTTCCCCCGAGAGCTAAAATAACGATCCCCAACGCCCGCGCAGGCGAACGTTTCTCTTCGCCGGTTGCTATCGTTCTGGGTGAGGGCCAGCAGGCTACTGTCAGGGACGTTGTCTTTCCCCGGAACATTGGCCTGTCTTTTGACAAAGAACAGGAGTTGCTGACAGGTACTCCCACCGAAAGCGGCGATATAGAGCTTTCAGTAATCTGGTCATGCACGTCGCACGACGAATGTGAAACAAAACAGCTATTTATAATCAATCCCGATCCGAGAAGCCTGTGGAAGGTGGTAGAGCCACCAGCAGACGCTCCCTACCCTAAGTCCCATCTGGACGCTGCTGGCCTGGTCAGGGGTGATATACGTATTGCTGCCGCCAGTCGCCGGGGACGCTCTCATGAGCATGCCGGAAGCTTCAGAGATGACGACTTCTACATCAACCACTGCCAGGAAACAGGATGGTCTGTCATGCTGGTCGCAGACGGAGCCGGTAGTGCGGTAAATTCCCGGGAAGGCTCCCGGATTGCAGTCAAAACGGCTGGCGATTACCTTTTAAATCAGCTCAGTGGTGTGAAAGGCGTCCATTTAAAGCAGCACATCACGGCGTGGGAAGGGAGCGATCAGCAGGCAACAATAAACGCCATGCTTCATCATTTTAAACAGGCAGCTACGCTCGCGGTCAACAGTATCCAGAACGAAGCCATTTGTGCAGAACAACCTGTGAAATCCTATTCAACAACCCTTCTGGCAACTGTAGCGCTACGAACTGATAACGAGCTGTTTGCGACTGCATTCTGGCTTGGTGATGGTGCGATAGGTGCATACAGCCCTTCCGGTAAAGTCAGGATACTGGGAAATCCCGATAGCGGAGAATACGCAGGACAAACCCGTTTCCTTGACCAGAGCATTATCGCAGACCCCTCGTTTAGCGGCCGCATCAGCGTGGGTAAATGGAATGATGTATCTCACTTGATCCTCATGACAGACGGCGTCTCAGACCCTCTGTTTGAGACGGATAATGGGCTTCGCAGTGACGAAAAATGGACCCGTCTCGTTGATGAGCTCAACCCTGTCCTTACAGACGCCAGTATTGCGCCTGAGAGGTTAGGCGACTGGCTTAACTTTTTCTCCACAGGGAACCATGATGACCGCACTATTGCGGTGTTGTGGTAAGGGATACGCTTTTTCGGTGATCAATATGGCAAATATCGTTACGTGCAAAACAAAGGACGGCGAAACAGTCCAGTATGTTGACGAGGTAATTGGTTCGGGCTCGATGAAGGATGTTTACTTTTCGCCTGATAAATCATACGTCGTCGCTTTTTATCATAAACCGCAGAACGAGCAGGCCCGGGATCGGATTGATATGATCACCGGACGCTACAGGCAAAACATTTTTGGCCAGTCCGGAGGTGAATACTGGAAGGACCTGTTTTGCTGGCCGACCCATGTTGTTGAGCATGGGCATAAAATCGGCATCGTGGTTCCAACCTACAAAAGCTACTTTTTCTTTAAATACGGCTCTAAAAACGATGATTTTCTTGGCATAAAAGGTCGTGAAAAGGAAGGCAAATGGTTTGCCAGCGCCAGCAACCAGAACAAATTTCTCGACCCACGTGAACGAGGCAATACGCTTACCTATCTCAAGGTCTGTCTGCTGCTGACAAGAGCCGTCAGAAGGATGCATGCGGCAGGTCTCTGTCACAGCGATCTAAGCTATAAAAACGTGCTTATCGATCCAGAAATGGGACATGCCTGCATCATTGACGTAGACGGCCTGGTTGTCCCTGGAAAGTATCCTCCCGACGTGGTGGGCACCCCGGATTTTATCGCTCCGGAAGTGGTGAAAACCAGTCATCTTTCCAAAGAGGATCCGAACCGCGTATTGCCAAGCATTACTACTGACCGTCATGCGCTGTCGGTGCTTATCTACATGTATCTGTTCTTCCGTCATCCGCTACGTGGCGGAAAAATACATGACATGTCGGATGAAGTACGTGATGAGACCTTATCTATGGGTGAGAAGGCACTCTTCATTGAACATCCGACAGACAAAAGCAATGCAGTCAAAGTCAGTCAGCTATCGTCCTTTTCACTGCCCTGGGCTGACCCGGAGAAAATTCCTTACACCATCATGGGCCCTTATCTGACACCTTTGTTTGAGCGCGCCTTTATAGATGGCTTACACGATGCCACTAAACGCCCGACCGCCGATGAGTGGGAAAGCGCCCTGGTTAAAACAGTCGATCTGATACAGCCCTGCCAGAACAAGGCGTGTGAACAGAAATGGTACGTTTTCTCGGGTAAGACAAAGCCGGTTTGTCCCTACTGCGGTACGCCATACAAGGGTAAATTACCGGTTCTAAATTTATATTCTTCCCGAAAGGAAGGCAGTTATCGTCCTGACGACCACCGGTTGATGGTGTGGAGCGGGCAGTCAATCTATGCGTGGCATGTGAATCGCCTCATTGCGCCAAATGAGCGTACAACCGATTTGCAAAGGAAACGAGTTGGGTATTTTGTTTTCCATAACGATCAGTGGTGGTTAGTAAATGAAGGCATAAATGGGCTTATGTCATTACCGGATAAACGACAGATTGCCATTGGGGAAAAAATTGAACTGACGAATAACGCTCAGTTTGTTCTGTCAAAGGAGGAAGGCGGCAGGCTGGTCGTCGTTCAGTTAGTAGAAAACTAACGGACGCCCATAACGACTAAAACGTTCTGGCAGCATACTGAACCTGTTTAATGAATCACTATATTAAGCTGTGTCAAATTTAAGCTGCCAGAAAAACTGACTGTCTGTGCCGGATATGCGGTACACCTCCTGCGGCAAGGGTTTAATGCGCAAAGCCCAATTTATTTATAAGAGTGAATAGTTTTGTGGCTCTACCCTGCCGCTCTCCTTTCCTGTGTCATGGTTTTTAACATCTGAAATACTGACATTGTTAAGCCGGTGATTGTATAAGGCGATGCGGACAATCTCATGAAGATATTCAAGTTCGTTTTGTGTCAAGGACTGGCCTTCCTGGGTTTTTGAAATCATTTCCTGCCAGCAGATCAGTCTTTCGTAACTGACATGTTCGCTGTTTTCCAGGCAGTGCAACCTGAAATAGCGAAGGAACAAAGGAAATTCATCGGTCTGAGCGATGTCATAAGCCCGAACCGTTAACCGACACAGACATACAATCGTATCCTGCTGTAACCTGACTAACGCGTTATGACTGCCCGGAAGGATATCAGGCAATTTCATCTTACAGTCAGCAAGGCGCTGAAGAAGAGGCCCTTCCTCTGAAGGCTCCCGTCCCCGATACTCCTGAAGAGGTTCAGATTCAAGTTCATGCATTAATGGATGATATAGCCATTCCCGGGAACTGGTCTCATCAATGATCAGGCTTTCAATGCACTCACTGTATGTTGTTTTACGTCGCCCGAGCTGCACCTGACTGATTTCATATTCAATATCTGGAAGATCGATACGCAATGCGGCAACTCTTTCGGAAGGATGAAGGTGGTCAAAGGTTAACTTCGCAGAAATGCTACGATCCCTGTCCAGAAAGACGGCCACACATAAATCATTAACCTTTACGAACAGATCAGCTGTGCCTCCGAACATACTGCCGCTTCCAATAACCTCATTCAGTGAAACCGGCCCACCATCGTCGCCAGCGAGAAGATTTGGGAAACCAAGAACCTGGTGCTCGTTGATGACTTCAATAATTTTTCCCCGGATGGCTTCCATCAGACCATCACAGTCACCGGCTACAGCAGTACTGTGTGAGAAATGCCAAAGCTTGACCTCCCCCTGCTTTGCTAACAGATCAGTTTTGCAAGCGGGGCAGATGCAGTTACAGTCGATACCCCGGCTGACCTCTGTAATATCTAAAAAGAGTCCTGATTCTCTCTGGAGTCCAAATGGAATACCAAATGTGTAACTCTTACGCATGGCTGCACCCCGTTTTTGATAATTATTCAAACTATATCCGAAATAACGGAGGAGGATTTCTGTAAAACGAATTAAAAGAAATGATTTTTTAGTTTTCCAGATTAATGTTTGACAAGAATCAAATGAGAGCCTTACAAATATGGAGAGAGAAGTTTAGGTAAAGTAACTTTTATCACAACTTCTAAAATTAAGGAGAATATCGGATGTATTTAGCAGTGGGCTTGGCTTATGATTAAAGTCTTTCTCCGAACTTAATAAGAAAGTTAAAAAGACAGGCTATTACAGTGCCTTTAGCCCCGAAAGGGGCATAAACTATTTTCAAATCCAGACACAGTCTTTTTGTTGTGCCAATATCAATAATTACTCGCGAACAAAGGTCCACACACTCGCAGGAACTTTGTCATATAACTTTTTCATTGTCAGTTCAGCTTTACGATGATCATAAGCACCAGAAATTTCAAGAGAGGCGACACCCGAGTTTTTTTCACATAACCTTTCAAATACTTTTTCGAGCGTTTCGAACGAACTACACTTACGGAATTTCATTAAATAAGACTGCTTTGTGTCAGACATAATCAACCTTCTTTAGACAGGCCTCAACTGGCCAGGGATAATCTTAATATCATTTTTCACTTAAGCCTAACGATTTCACAACCTTTTTCGTTGTTTCCACCCTGTTCATAACCAGGTACATGAGTGCTAAAATGACTGTAAATAAAACCAGTGTATCCCGGTGAGCAGGATGAAGAATCAATCAGTGATCAGACAGTTTTCGGAAAGCGAATTGCATCAGCAGCTGGAAACGTTCGGCAACCATGATAAACAGCTTTCACGCTTGATCCGTTACTTTTCCCATCTGAGATACAACACAGCTAAAACCTATCTGCACTGGCTACGAGTATGGAACGAATGGTATCAGGCGAATGCCCGGTTGCATACAGACTGGCCAGTAAGTTCGCTCCCCGTGTCTGAGGAAGCTCTGCTGGCGTTTATGGGGCATCTTGAAGGCAAATTGTCACGAAGCAGCATAAACAGCTGTCTTCAGGCCTTAAACAGTATCCATAAAAAAGGGCTTAACCTGCCCGGGATTATTACGTCTGAAGCATGGTACATGCTGGAAGCCTTAAAACAATCGGAAGCCCGGAAGCGAAAGACGACTAAACAGGCAACTCCCTTTCTTATTGGCGATCTCAAGGCTCTGATAAAGTTACGCAGTACTACAAACTCAGTTCGTAAGCTTCGTGACCTGTGCCTGATCTGGACAGGCTTTGAAACACTGCTCCGTTCATCCGAAATTCGCCGTATACGTCTGAAAGATCTGTCTCTGGATAGTATGACCGGTGAATTTAACCTGACGGTATACCGTACAAAAACGAACATCAGTACACTTCTTACCTACCGGCTGACACGTCAGTTAACTAACTGCCTCTTGAGATTGATGAACCTTGTGAAAATGGATCAGCACAGTCATCCGGATGAATACCTTTTCCAGGCCGTAAATTTCCATGATACAGGCTATATGCCACCCGGCTGGAAGCTTCGGAGTAAAGGGAATGAGCTATCTGAGCTTCTTAAACGGCATAACCTGCCCTACCGTGCTAAACAAAGTCTTCTGAACGATGAAGATGAGGAAGACACTGTGGACGATGCCGGTATGCTCAGCAAAAATTCCCTTTTACGGGCATTTAAAGAAATGTGGAATGAGCTTTATCCAAATGAGACTAAAACCCGTTACTGGACAGGGCACAGCGTTCGTGTAGGCGGTGCGATACAGCTGGATATTGAAGGTTACTCGCTACCACAGATTATGGAAATGGGGAACTGGTCGAATGAAGAAATGGTTATGCGCTACATTCGCAATATTGAAGCTGGTAAAAAAGCCATGATCAAGCTTATGCGAAATGCCTTTGATGAATAGCGCCCTCACGGGCGCATAACTTTATTTTTTCTTGAACGGGTTAAGTCTGGTGAGATTAGAGAGTGCCCCTCCCGGAGGCAAAATTCCCGTCCTTTTATATTTGTACACGCCATTTAATTTCATTGTCTGGATTCCAAGATTAATAAGCGTGACAAGTTTAAGGGTATACAGGAGTGTAAATTGGGGAGCAACCTGAATAAAAACTAATAACAAGCCTGCACACATTACACGTAGCCATGCCGCGTACTCCATGCTCAGCGGACGCTTGAAATAGAATCTTTCGAGCAAATCAACTGTCTTATTACTGATCCACGCCGCCGCCACTGAGAGTAACAACACGATGCACACCATAATGCCCAGTTCCATTTTCACTCCCTTCTCTTTTAGTCTGTTTAAGTTGAGGCTTAGCCACAGTAGTTTTGTTTTTTGCTTTTTTCTTAGGTTTGGTATGGTGAAACAGAAAACAATCCACCATTACCCAACCATTTTTATATCGAGCCACCAGCATCTTCTGGCTGGGGTAATGAGCATGAAACAGCATTTTCACGTCCATGGTGCCCATCAACGACTGTTTGCGCTTTAGCTCATCCTCAGCCATCTGAAATTCTTGTAAGAATTCTGAAGACAGACGCTGACGCAGAATTCTTATGGCACTGGAGTTTTCATCATTCTTTGCCAGGTGCCCGAAGCGTACAAGTGCCTTGTGGGTTATCTGGATGGGTCCCAGATGAGAGCTGAGCTGTTCGTACTGCCAGAAGTAGGTCAAATCCACCTTAACCCAGCTGATGCTGTCCAGCAGAGCCTCGTTCATGATGGTTCCGGACATAGGTACCATTGTCAGCCTGGCCAGACGCATATGTATGTAGTCCGTAAGCAACCTCAGCGACTCAGGAACGTTTTTATTGAGTAGGAGATGCTGAAGCACCGGGGTTGCGGTCTGCCAACACAGATTGCGCCCGTCAGGCAGGAAAGCAAACTTTTGATCGTCAGGCGCAGAGTTCGAAGCGTTTTCCTTACGAAGCAAAAAATAATGGCCGCACAGCAGCTCTGCTCTTACCTGGTCCTCGTCAGGGTCATGTCGGGCTTTACTTAGATCAACGGTTAGCACAACGCGGTTAATCGCATCAGCGTGATATTTTTTTACCCAGACGCAGACACGATAGAGACGCTCATCGATTTTCTGGCTGGCTGTGGAAATCCATTGCATTGTTGTTCCTTAATTTTCGGGGCTGACAATGAAAATGCCCAGCTCAGCCCCCGGCACGAGTTCTGTATATTTCAGGCTCAGCTTCCGTTGGTTGGACGGACCCTGGCTGTTTTCAGGAGCCCAGTCAGAGAGCGTTTTTAATTGAGGTATGTTGCCTGCTGCGAAAATGGGCAAGGATGCTTTTACTACTGAATAATCAGTCTCAGCATATTTATTCCCGTTTCGTTCCTGCCCTTCAGGCCTAAATGCAAAAATGTGAGCAATCGGAACAGGGAAAGAGTTAGTTCGACAAAGGCGATAAGATTCGCCCTGCTTCAGTGGGTGAAATTCAAGACGGTGTAAAGCCTTATCGATATTAGACACGACATTCAAATTGGTAGTTGCTACATTTTTTACTTCTGAGGCTCTCCTGCGCTCCAACAAACTCACAAGTTGCTCTGCTGTTTTAACTTCCTGGTTTCGGTTTAGCCGCCATGAAAAAGTAACTTTTTTAAGCTGGGACTTGATGAAAAGGATATTTCTTGTTGAGTGCATAGCGACAAGGCCCGGGAGCTTCTTGTGCACTTTATCAAAACGGACATTCTTTTTATTATCGATACGCCTCATTGCCGCAGCAAAATCATTTTTTGCTTCGTTTATAGAAGTGATCAAGCTTTCGAGAAGATCTGCTCTTTCGGGGACAATGATTAGACCCGGGTATTTAGTGGTTACTTTGGTGGAATCATGACTTAATGACTCTATGTCATCCACACAGATGTCAGTAAGTGCCTGAATAATTTCCTCAACCGAAGCATCGTCTTTAATACTAACCCTGATGGGTTTAACCTGCTTCAAGCGCTCTTCTGTTCTAGATACGGTGGAGACAGTCATCAGGTTTGCCATCATCGGGGGGGTGTTCGAAAGAAAACACTTGAGCGAGTCGATGCGTTCCAGAATCTGGTCACGAAAATAGGGCAAATCGTCATAACTCATACGTTTCTCCAGGCTCATGTTATTTCCAATCAATTTTGCTGCCCAGGCTGACCTTGCAGAACATAAATGTCATGTAAACCTCTAAAGAAGTCATTTTGAAACAGCTTTCACAGCATGCGATTTATGTTCGATAGGGCTCATGAACAAAGGATGATAATGGAGACGCCATGGATAGTGGATAGTCTTACCCACCTGGGTGATCCGATTGAGGCGAAAACGACCATTTATACAGTCAACTGACCAAAGCCCGGGAGAAACTAACCTCTTCCAGCGGTAAAAAGAGAAACCTGCAACACAGAGGTCATGCTCCAGGAAATGTTGAGTTTCGACGACGCGAACTTTTATCAAAAACCCCAGCATTGGCGAAAACCAGATCAACAACCATGTTGGCGGCAGGATGACTTTGTTCAGGAGATGATCTGTCATAAGCAAGGCAGATAACATCAGAAAACTGATAGTCAACCACAGGGCCATCCAACCGGCCCATACGCGGCTCTGACAGGGTTTCCATTCGAGAAGAAAAAGTTTTTTATGCATTCTGCCCCGCCTAATTTTAATGTATTGCCGAAGTATGCTGCATCATGATGGTGGTGCGGGGAAAGATTTCAAACTTCCACAATTCTGAAGCCGTGTTCCAACCATGAAAGATCCCGTCTCCACAGCGAGTGTTAAAAGCAAGAATTTCATCCCTGACCTGGTAAGCGAGCACTTCTGGCATATCAATAAACTCAGGTAAGGAAAGAAGAATTCCATGGATAACTTCTCCGGTTAACTTACTCATAACCTCTTCCTCAGACAGGGCAGCGTCCGGGAACAAACACAACGGAAGTGAAAAACAACATAGGTCAAGACCAATAGCAGCCCTTCCTGCGTCGTAGCCTTCTTCATTAACGACAAAACGAAAGAATTTTTCTGTCTCACCCCGTAATGATGACGGTCCTTCAGACGGAACTTCAATACCACTGAAGACTTTATCGGTCCAGTTGGTAAAAGGACTGGTGAAAACCCAACAAATTAAGGATAACGCCAGCTCTTCCTTAAACATACGTTCAGTGCCGGTAGTTCTGGAAAGTTGCTTTTGAGTACTCATGTTTTACCTGTTGCATGAAATTATTGATGTTATATAAACACAACCGGCATTTTATCTAATAGGTTTGAAAACACTAAAAATCGCAAATGCTGGTACCTTTCTGTTTTAAGAGATTTTCAAGGTAAAGTGAGGCTAGATCAATTGGCTGGTTCTCTTCAAGACAGGCTCGCACAAGATCTTCAATAGAGACCGAATCAACCCCCCTTCCCTGTAAAATTTCTTTAGCAGATGCCAGCGTTTTATGAACGCTTCGACTTAGTTGTAATCTGACTTGTGTGCGGGTATCAAAAAGACAATCTTCTGTGACACTTTGTGAAACGGTTCTACTCATTGAAAAATCACTCCATTTCTGGGATCGAATGAAAATTAACAGCTATAGATGTATCAGGTTTCCCATTTTCTACGATACTCAACCACGTACGCGCTGAGATTTGTTGTTCACAGACGAGTATGTAACCTGTTCCCTGTTGATGATGTAGCTCAAGAGCTTTTAGGATAGGCTCTGAATGAGGTCCGAGAGCATCACGCGTGTGAATAAGCGTTTGCTCTGGCAATACGTTGCTAAGCATAGACAGCAGAACATTACGCTCATCCTCATTATCCGACAAAACAAGAATTATACGAAAACCCGTTTTTATACGAAATCTGATTTCTGAAACTAACTTTCTTAATCTTAATTTATATATGACCAGGCGGAATCGAGTCATCAGTAAAGAGACCACTGTGAAGATAACGATTACTGCGCCATATTTTGACCTGTAGAACCACCAGTTAAGGCCTCCAGCAACTATCAGGATTAACATTAAAATTAAACTCCCATAGAAAAAAAGTGCTGGGTAGCGAGTTGTCTTTCCTTCAATTAGTGCTGAGGCAAATATCAAAATGGATATTCCGTAAATTACCCAGTCAAAAATACTTTCTCCAATCATTCTTTAGTGAACATCCTTAAAAGTGGAAATGTAGGTTTATGGGTTTATGCATTTTCCTGATGGCCTTGACAACCAAGGATTTCACAGAAATTGTCACAGTGTGAAGCTGTAACAAAGCGCTCTCCACGTTCGAATCGCTCAACCAAATCCTTTCTTACTTCACTTCCAGGTTTCTGGAAGATGTACTCAAGCTGGAGATCCTCGGCCGTTGAAAGTAGTCGTTCTATGCTGAAATCAACATGGTAAAAGCAAAACTGATTATCAACCGGGGGAAAGTTGCTTTTGGTACTGTTCTCGTTTTTGGATTTTAGTTCATTCATGAGCTCTCCTTGGTTGAGAACAGTATACAAATCTCTTTAGGGATTTTTTTTCGTTAATAGCACTTTTTTGAGTTTAAAGAGTATGTTCATACCAGAGCATTAGAGGCTACGAAAAGGATAATGGAATTAGAAAGATAGATTTTAAGTGGTGATGTAAGGTGGGATAGGTAGAAGAGGAGTAGACGCTTGTAAGCGAGGCAAAAAAAAGGCACGGAAACCGTGCCATAAGAGTATGTGAGAAAAAATCAAAATCAGGGAAAGAATCAAGCAGCTTGTGAAACTGAATCTCCAACTGCAAGATTTAAATTTCTTAGGTTATCGAAAACTTCAGATACTAAGTCATTACGGTCGTGGATTTTAATCCGCCCACCGGTTAACTCTGAAACATAAACGGTATGGCAGAGGTCAGTAACCACTTCGCCGTATTCATCAACGACTTCCAAAGATGCAATCATCGGAATATAAGAAGCCGCAGCATAGCTCTCATAAATACTTATTATGGAGTCATTGTTGCGTCGAGAAATTACCCTACCAGAAGGTAAAGCCTCATCTTCCATATAGCAATCAGATAGGTCCTCACAGAAGTCATTTTCTTTAAGTGAAATATTAAGGGTCAATTCACTGTTGATAGAGCGTGAATAAGAATATTCACTCAGTTTATAGCAAGCCAAACTTATATCACTAAAAGTTTCATAAGCTTTATAGAGGCTCGATGTTATAGACTCAGATACAAATGTTATTAGTCCAATAAAATGAGTATCCCAGAACTGTTGCAAAGCAAAACGGGCAATCATAACCTGACCATCAACCTGCATCAGTCTGTTATATTCATCCCGGTCATAACCTTTCGACTGAGAAACATCATTAGACATGCTAAGAACTTCACTACAAACATCATCATATTCAAAACGGCTAGTTGCAAAGTGTTTTCCTGAAATCTCAAGGTACTGACCAGAGACTGCGTCAAACACCTCAAGAAAGTAACAGAGTCGAGATTTTAAAGATTCTCTGTTTAAAGCTTCTATTTCATTCTCAGAGATACTATCGACATATAAATCAACAGCATTCTTGAGTTCAATAGCTTTGATATTACAGGTAAAAGAAAGCTCGTCACTTTGACAATGGCAAACACTTAATACTATATCCGCCTCATCAAAATCTATGCCAAGATAGCTCAGAACTGCTCGGACATAGTTTTTATCATCAGATGAATGTGTCATATACACTACCTCAAATTTGAGAGGAAGTGCCCCAGAAGGGAAGCGACTTCCCCACTGGGTTAGATAAAAGTTTGGTTAAGCTAAAAGAAGATGCCAGCGACAGATTTTACATTGTCATAGACAAGTGTCTTCAGCCAACCAAAGTTACTTTTTTGGACTGAAGCAAAAGGATCATTGAGACGCGTTACGAAAATCGTCAAAAGCTTCAGTTATTAGTAATGTGCGATCAGTTACTCTGTATCGGTCATTACTTTCGAGAGATACGTAAGTTGAATGCGAAGAATCACAGACAACACGCCCTCTTTTATTGATCAATCTTACTTCCATCATCACCGGCACATTGATAATTGAAGCAAC
Organism: Enterobacter sp. PP-008-ECC_S150; assembly: GCF_045257065.1. Classification (NCBI taxonomy): domain Bacteria; kingdom Pseudomonadati; phylum Pseudomonadota; class Gammaproteobacteria; order Enterobacterales; family Enterobacteriaceae; genus Enterobacter; species Enterobacter sp. PP-008-ECC_S150. The sequence goes on from NZ_JBJHHG010000024.1 coordinate 36,940, forward strand.
ATCGGTATAGAGGGATATGAGGGCATCATTGTCACAATATAACGCCCCGTTCCCATCAAATGTATCGTTAAACTTAATATATATATCTGGCATATTTGCCGGATAATCATCAGTATTGAAATCAATGCATAACTATAAGTCATCATTAATACGGCGATTAATCTTATGCTGCCCAACACGTACAAAGCCATGTTCAACAGCTTTGATAATCCTTAAAGTTTCATTAAGACAATCTGTAATTCTTTTCTCGACAAATGAGATAAAGTCACCAAAGTCGGAATGAAAAAACTGTTTAAGTGCAAATTTCGCAACTAACACTTTCCCATCCACCTTCATTTTATCGAGATAAAGATTTCTTATAGCATCAGTAGAAGAATTAGCTTTAGATAACTCTTCACAGTCATTAATAATCATTGAAACAATATCAATAACTTTAACTGGGCTTAAAGTATTACTATATCCGCGAATATCAAACGTAAAAAATCCGAAATTCTTAAATACTCCAAGAAAATAAATTATTTTTTGTTTCAAAAGAATAGAATCGGAGTAAGATGCGTTGTGCTTTATTAGTTCAGATATGTAGAGATCCAACATACAATTTAAATTATCGATATCTACATCGTAATCAAAGGTTACTTTGTCGAACGAAGTATCAGATAATTGAACGGTTATATCGTCAGCGGGAACATTAAGGCCTAAATTTTGATAAAGAAAGGCACTAACAAATTCCACGTGGTCAGATTCTTTAAACATTTACACTACCTCATGACTAAAAAGGAAGTGCTTCCCACCGGGAAGCAAGTTCCCGGATGGGTTAGATTAATTATAAAAGAGTTCTTCAGAAGGTACATGCATTTCTGGTTTGAACTGTTTTAAGGAGTTGTTTATAGCTTTTCGATATAACCCTGAAGAGTGTGGCTTAAACATTTGATATTCCGTAACGAGCAGAGGAGACGTAAAGCATCCTAAGTTCACTAGTGAAATATTTGATGTTTCTTCACAAACATCTAATTCAGCGTATATCCGCCTCTTCATTACCCTGCCTGCTAAATAGCGACGAACATGATTTATAAACTTGTCCGCATCTGATATAGAATTAACTATATAATCAGATGTGACTATCTGATTAGATACAGTTTCAGGTATAGCTTCGGCTATTATTTTTACGTTCATTTCATAATCAACACTATGGAAGCAAGCAAGAATTTGTGGCTTCGCGCTTTCTAAAATCTTTTCAAGAACAGAAAAAATCAGAGAGAACTCGTTTAAAATTCGCTTTTGTATAAGTCCATGTAGATGTTTTATGAAAGGAGAACCGTGTTCAACAAGGCCTAGTATAAGATCCTTAGAGGCCAAATCTGAGCGGTAATAAACGTATTCTAGATTATCCCGGTTAAATCCTTTGATAAGCAAATCAGGCTTCTCTGAGACCAGTCGTAAATGAGTTGAAGCTATAGAAACTTCAAAACGAAAGTTCGCGAGATTTACAGGGCCTGCTTTTAATGTAGCCGCTTCGGAAAAATAAATGAAAAGAGGATGCAAATCATCGTTACCACAGTAAAGATGGTCTGCGCCCTTAAGATATTTCACCAAATGAGGTAGAAAAGATATTACTGGAATATCAGCCACAAATCGAATATGCCGAAATGGTTTTGAATCCAAATATATATTTTCCACTACAGCGCCAACAAAACCCATTTTAACAAGAATAGATTCAACTAACTTTTGTATCGCATTCATTTAAATACCCTCTTAATAGAGGGATTTCTCCCAAAGGGAGAAATCCCTATGGGAGAAAATAATTTTAATTAATAATTGTAGCGAAGCGCATGTTCTTTTTCACTAAGATGGTTTTCATATTCCGACTTACCAGAACTTAAACACTCTTTGAAAAAGACCTTTGAAAAATTCTTCAAGTCACTTCGGTTGTTAATTTCTTTGTCAGACATCAACTTAGCTGAGTGTGAGGTATCCACAGGCCCCAACCACCATTCATATTTAATATAAACACAATTGGTTTTTGTATGTCCATTTAGAAATCGTTTTGCATTTCTAAGTATTTTTCTACAACCGTTAAGGTCTGAAAGTAAGATATCTGGAGCAATGAGCTCTTCCAGAATATGACCAGGTAAGCCTTTCCTAAAAAGCTCAACATCGTAACTACAATACCAGTCACGATAATTAAAAGCTTTAATAAGTCTTTCAGGTGTATCCAAAGATATCTTATTCAGGATTTTTAATGCAAAGCATACAGCATCTTTTAACAACTCGTGCACCTCAACATTGATAAATGAGAAAAACGAGCTTAATTCTTTCTCTAAGGAATTATACAACTTACCGTAAATATCCTGAGAAAAAAGATACTGCAATCTTTCTTTATTATAAGTGCAATTCGAAATTGAATAGACTTCTCCTCTTTCGATTTTGCACCCTTCCCTTAAAACTATAGGAAACCTCAAATGGTTAACAATGAAAGAATGATTCTTTCTTTGCTTCAAAGCATCTAATTGAAATTTCGTAATTTCCTCCAGATTTGCATCTTCAAAACCTGGAAAGGGAATATCACAGAAACAAGAACTATATGCTTTTGCTGATTCATACATAAACTCCAGTGAAACATCAGCATCAAAAGACATACCAGAGAACATGCCCTGCCCATTGTCTAAAAATGTAATGTTTTTAACCTGTATTTTTTTATGTTGAACAACCAAAAAGGCATTAATGATTTTTTCGATAATTTTCATGTGATCCTCTCTCAATAAAAAAGGGATCACTCCCATATGGGGTGTGATCCCCACATGGGTATAATTTAATTAAAAATCTGTAAGACCTAAATCTTTATTTCTACCACAAACTGTAGAAGATATAAGACGTTTTACTCGCTTTCGAGCACTTCGGCCTGACGTATCTTTCAAGTACATCGGTAATGACAATGATGAGATTTGATTACTTCGCTTATGATGGCAGACTATATAGCCCTGCCTCCACCCCGAACGCACAAACTCACGGATGCGGTTAATATATGCCGAAGCTTGAGATTTTGTACTTATCGATTCAGAACACTTTAAGTTCTGTTCGATAGAGTAAAGCTCAGCCGCCATTAATTTCACCTCATACAGGTCATCCCCATAACTTATAGTTTTCAACAGCTCTTCCTTTTCCCGAATGAAAAATACTTGCTGCATTCCAAGGATCAGGTCATAGGCCTCTCGAAAGAGGTCGATAAGCTTATTACGAACATAAATCATAAACTCCTCAAAGTGCTGAAGCCAGAAATAAGCCGCATTACTTATTTGTGAATTGTGAGAACAAACAAGCCCTTTAGCAAGCTCGACCTCTTCCTCCCGAAAAGTAAAGTTACTTTTCTTAAACCGACTTTGTTCAAAAATGCTTTGATGCATTTCTATCCATACAGAAACAAAACCGAGGGATTCAAATTCTTCGTTTAACAAATGTAAACTTTCGAAGATTTTCTGAATTTCGATCCCGATGTCATATGACAGTGGACATTCTTTTATAGAATAAACATAACCGGGTAGGAAGTGAGATAAATGCTCAGTTCGCAAATATAAACTGAATTTAAGTTCTGTCAGTGGTTGTTTCAAAGATAATTTAGATGATTCGCTTATATTTACTGGTTCAACACCATTTCTAATCAAAATAGCTTTTACCAGGTCCGTAGCTAACTTCATACAGCCTCCAGTCGTTATTGAGGCCTCCCTGATGCAGGTTGGCCATCAGGGAAAATATGTAAATCAATTAGCAACCAATCAGACCGTTGCCATTACATTGTCAATGTATCTGACAAGGGATGGGCGGTCGTCCTGTAAGGCAAAACGGCGAAGGTCATCAAGATTATACGCAGGAAGATAATCAGCGTAACCTCGAATACGAAGGTCCTCAACCACAACTTTTATATACTCAAATCGTCCAAGATTTCCTTTTAATGGGGGTTTTCCTGGACTAGACAGCATATCGTCTGCTTGCTCCCATGTGATTTCTTTAGCTTCACCACTATGTAGATCAAGATGGACATATATGAATGACTTATAATCTCCACGGCAACGAAGATAATATTTCGGATAGAAATATTTGTCACAACGCAACAAACACGTTCCTGAAGGACGAACTACGTACAACAGGTTTCTGTCATTTTCTAATATGCCATGTTTCAAAATCGTTATATCTATCTCATTATCATGCAGCAAATAGCATGACGATGGTTCATTGACGATGCGCGATTTTATAACAGCAGCAAATTTATTAAAAACTTCGTTAGTTTGAAAATTCATTAAAATGCTCTCCGATGTAAAACGACGAGCATCACCATAACGGTAATACTCCCGTTATGGGTTTTAATAGTTTATGGAATAACCATGTCATACAACCGACCATAGCCAGTAGTACCGCACATTTATTTAACTGAGCAAGCATCTCAGCCGTGAAAAGACCTTAAAGGCAGGTAATTATCACGAAGGAAAGCGGTTATCTTATCAATACAATTTAAAAAATAATATTGATAAGATAACCCCCCCCGCAAAATGCGGGGGAGTTATCGTTGTTACAGCTGATTAAGACATTCAGGAGCCCAGTGAATCGGGAATCCATCCTGCCCTGTTAACTGGAGAACATCGTTCCAGTCGATACCCTTTTTCCCATCAGGAATATCTTGTGCTGGTTCGAAGACTTCAATTGTCAGCTTTGATGCGGGATATCGTTTAGCCAAAAACTCAACCATGCGGCTTTGAAGTCGCTGAGCAGCTTCGATACCGGCACGAGTGCCTTGTGAGTTAGCAATATCCTTATCCGCCCAGATATAAAAGTTTATATATTTTACATCCGGCGGAGGCAGTAAAAAATCAGGAACAGTAACGTTTTCAAGGCACCATGCGGAGCTGGCTGCCCAGCATGGTGTTGAAGTCGCTTCTACAACAGAAAGCGCATTCTCGATCCCTTCAGCCACTCCCAGTGTCCAGGTCGAACTACCTGAATCATAGTGAGGGTCAAACAACTGAATTGAGCCACCTGTCATATCGGCAGGAGGCTTCATCATCAGCTTTGGATTTTCTACAGGTGCCTTATCACCGTTTTTGTCTACGTATGTTCTATGGATAGTCAGAGGCCGACCTCGGGTGTCACGATAGATTGCAATCATTCCCGGATAGATAATCGATTTCTGCTTATCTTTATCCCAATAGTAGATCCGGTTATTAAAGCCTAAATCCTTTGGTAAGTGACTCAGTAAGCGGGAGATCCCACGATTACGGAGGTACAAAGCAACAGGAGTATTAGGCTTTATTTCACCGGTATAGTGATACATCACATCAAGTTTTCGCATTCGCTTTGCCACTTCCTCTCGGTCAAGAGTTTCTGTGGCACGAACTGCTGATTTATAGCGTCGTTCATTTTCAATGTCGGCGTCAGTTAACGGAGCATGCAGATCCATCCCGAAAAAATCTGAGAGAATCTTTTTGCAAGTCTGCGTTTTACTTAATTCATAATATTTCGCCAGAACATCAATTCCGTCGCAAAACTCATTTACCGGAAAGTCATTATGGATCGCACATCCGGTATAAAGGTCTTTTTGCCGGAAACGAAACTTCGATTTCCCTGCGCCAGTAAACGGGCAAGGAACCTGGCTCGGGGCTTTTGCACAAGCGTCTTTGAAAGCAGGTATTCTTTCGAATATATACTTCCAGCCAGACACTTCAGCAATTCGAGCATGAACGAGTTTAATAAAGTGTTCAGATACTTCCTGTGGTTTACGACGAAGAGCCGGGGATGCATAAGTCATGATGATCTCTCTTATCTGGCATTGTGAGTTTCTCAATGCCTTCTGCGGTGCAGAAGACAGGGAGAAACCCACAACGCAGAATTTAAGAAAGAGGGCCCGGGGGCCCTCAACATTTATGCTTCAGTCGTGAAGCCATTATTCTCAAGACGCTGTATGTAGTTATCTACAAGTAACGCAGCCTGCTGGCTATTACCCTCCGCTATAGTGACTTCGCGGAAGATTCTTTCCTGAGGGCTATCATTGCTTATAACTTCACCAACACGTCCGAAAATACGGACTTTATGCATCGCACCGACTTTTTCATGTTCTACACGGTAAGTTTTTATCTGAGTCATATTTTGCTCCTTATTCCTTCATGGAGCAAAAAGACCCACCGGGGCCTTTTTGCCCCGATTGGGTAGAGTTTATTAAGAAAGTATTTGATGAACTAGCTTACTGACTTCAATAGACAATAAAGAAGTATCATCAACTGTTACGAAAGTGTCCGTTTCAAAACCAATTATTTCATCAGTCTTAATACCAACACCAACGATTTCTATTCCATTACATTTAGCCTTTTCCATAACTTCGACGATAGTAAATTCCGATTTATTCGGATAACCATCAGTTATAAGAAAAATTATTTTCCTATCGAATTGGCTGTCAAGTAACAGATCAACAGCTGCCATTAAAGCAGATCCCGTAGGGGTATAATAACCCTTACATCCAAGAGTGAATTTCGATAGAGATTCCTCAACGCTTTGATCAAACGTTTTGATAATCTCAAATTCACTTTCCTTGAAGGGAAAAACTATATTGGAGACATGCATTTTTGACAAACTTTCAGCGGCCATCGATAAAGCAAGATCTGACTTAATGGCATGAATATATCTTTCATCATTAGCCATTGACGCTGAAATATCACGAACTAATACGAGGCCAACATGCCCTCTATTTTTAGATTCGCTTTGAGCTCTGAAGACATCACGAACTCCCATTTGTGACAGAATTAATCGATTTCCATCGAAGGTAATTCCACGCTCATGAGTTTTGTTTCGGCCACGCATTTTAACCTGCTGTAAAACAGACAAGTCGCTACCGATTGAATGACTCAGAGACAAAGCCTCATTGTAAACATTCAAATCGATAAGGAGATCAGGGATATCACATTCAGAAGCACCGAATTCGGCTTTCACGTCATCGGATACTTTTGATGCAATACCTTCAATCTCTTTAGCCAAAGCATCGTGATAATCTTCGCTATCCTCATCACTGCTAAGAAAGGCATCCAACAAATCTGCCAGTATCTCCCATTGAGCCGATGAAAAGTTACTTTCATCTTCAACGTTAGTCGAACTGGCTTCATCTGATTCACTCTCGGAAGGGTTAATCGCATCAGTATCGTCTTCAATAATGTTATCACCCGTGGGATTGCCACCGGTGGGTTCATTATTTCCCTCGTTATCTTCAGCAAGTTCTGAAGGCTCAGAACATCCCTCTTGAGCAAGATCAGCGTTATCGGAAGTATCTGCCTGACCTTCACTATCGTCCTCAGAATCATCCTCACGACTATCAGTCGACGTAAGCGATTTATCTTCTGATTCGGTATCGGTATCGGTCTCGGATTCATCATATGCCTCCTGCTCCTCCTGCTCTGTCTGCTGCTGTTGTTCCTTTGCCTCATCCCGCAGTCTCTCTAAAAGAGCCAGGGTCTTACGAGCAAGGGATTCACAGCCCTGAGTATTTTCACAACCAAGAGCATCATGAAAAATTTCCTCAACATCAGAAATTACTGGAGAAAGTATCTTTTGGGCATAGTCAAAAAACGGATCGAGGGTTTCTTTGTGACCTACCTGCTGAAGGACTTTTACTCGCAATGAGTTAAGCAGATACCACTCAATAAATAGGACAGGATTTTCCGGACGAGAAGATATATCAGGAGTCATCCTTCCGGCTTTAACCATCAGTGCGTAAGTGGCTGCAAGCCGCCGCTTTGCATCCGGATAATCGTTACCAACCTTCTCTTCCATCTGTACATCATCGAACAGATTTATAAGCCCGGTAAGACGTTTTGCCCTGCTATAAGCTTTACGTTTCTCAGCGAGGCTCTCAAACTCTGCATTCATTCCGTCATCGAAGCGTGTAAACCCTTCAGATGACATGAGAACACTATTAAAGGCGTCACTGTAAACCTCACTGACGGTATAGCGACCATGACCAGCTTCATGACAGGTAAAACCTTCAATCAGACTGACAAAGTCATCATCGCTATAATCGCCGTTTGGTAAAACACAAACTTTATTGACAGGATCAAAATACGGTCCTTTGGTATTGTCGTCTATTACAACTCTTACATCGCCTAAGCCGCTAATGACTTTTGCTATATTCTGTAAACGCTTAATATGGCGCGGCGATGATTTAAGATCTAATTTCATAGAATACCTCTTTATAAAAAAGGGGTACTCACCCAGATGGTGAAGTACCCATCTGGGGTTTTTAATAAAGCAAACAGTTACCAGCCTTTGAGCTCGATATCAAAACCATTTTCAGCATTGTCTTCCTGTTGCGAAACTGATTTCTCAGGTTCAGCTACAGAATCAGTGTTTGAAAACGTGCTGTTTTTTATATCGTTCTCTACGACAGGTTCAACCTGAAACACATTTGTTGAATCTAAAATAGCTTCAATACCTGTGTTCTGTAGCGCGTTCGGTTCTGTTTGTGAGCTTTGATTAAATGATCTGGTAATAGATTCCAACCAGTCAGTAACCTTTTGCTCTCCTGAAATAATACGCTTTAACATTGAAGCATCACTCATGAAATAAAACCACTGCTGTAACACCGCAACGTCGCGAGGTTCAGAAATGGCACCTTTAGGTAAATTATTCATTATGTGTTTTATAGCTTCTGCAAGTACTGCCGCCTCTTTATGTATAAACATGAAGCTAATGATCTTATTTTGCATTTGCTTCAGTCGGTCAATAGTACTTGAGCGCAAATTATTATTTTTACTAATTTTTTCATAAACCCTCATTGCTTCTTCTGCCAGATCTGTTATCAATTGTTCCTGATAGTAGTCCTGGGTTTCATCACCTTCAACGCTAATAGGCGTAAAAGGAATAAAGTGAGCAATATTAAATCTAAAGGATTTTATGAAATCATCTTTAGTTAATTTCAACTGATCAATCAAAGAAGACATTCTTGGGCTTCTATTTTTTTCAGCCTCAATATGCATCTCATAATTGTCTACAACGTTTTGAATACCTGCCTGAAACTCTCGTTCAATCTCTTGGGCCCCTTCCAGAAACTCTTCCATACTGGAAACTGGTAAAATCCACATATTGCTATAGCGGATGCACAAGCGTGAGCAAAGGGTTGATATTCTGCTGGTAATCGTACTTTTGAAGCTAAGGGCTTTTATGTCAATCCAACGTACTTCGCTTTTAGATACGCTTTTTTGATCCGTAATATCATCTCCATCATAAGACAAATCGATTTTATCGGTTCGACGCGATCCTTGACAGCCACTTATTTCAATTTTTGTTATAACTGCACCTTCCAGTAAATCTGGATATGATTTTGCAAAATTCTCAGAGATTTGTTTTGCAGATACTTTGTTAAGCATTGAAGTATTTAAAGTCATGGGTTTCTCCAAAAAAAAGGGGAAACCCTCCCCAACGGGAAAGATTTCCCGATAGGGTTGATATTAAAGCTTCTCTGGCGCAATTAAAAGAATACCGGGAAACTCAGCGGCAACATCATCATTGCCCATTGCTCCCTGATACATATAACCTTTTAATTCCATTTCTTTAATTATACCTTCCATATTTATTTTACCATCATGATAAAACAATAAAGAATAGTCGTTATTCAGTTGCATAAGTCCAGTAAAATTAGTTCCGTTTTTTGCTATAGCAATGGTAGCAGCACCATCCGTACTTAAAAACGCACTAAATTCAAGATGGGATAACTCTGAGATACAAATATCAGAGGTTTCATAACAAATCCCATCTAACTCGACTTTTTTGCTGTGAAATACTCCAGCGATTTATCCTTGTCTTCGCCAAGAGAAAGATCTATAGCTTGAAGAACAAGATCGACCACATGTAAAGGTAAAGCAGAAGCAAAAGCTATTTTGAAAGTGTCAAGAAGACTAAAGGTTTTTAACGTCATCGACGTGCCAACCCAAGCTACTAATTGACGAATATCCATCACACTGTCTTCTGTACCAGAGTCATTTACTGCAATCGCTACTCTTACGAACTTCTCAATGACCTGAAAAGGCAAAGAGCTATATCGTTTAGTAAGCACATTGGTTAAAGCAACTTTGTCGGGCTTCACCATTTCAACTATCAAGAACCGCTTTATAAAAGCTGCATCTTGACGTTGAGAAGAAACGAACCGGCGAGCGCCTCCACTCATGTTTGTGTTTGCAGTACCAATAAATCGCGTGTAGCCATTAGCAGTTATAACCTCACCACCATTAGCACTGAGTGACCAGGGCTTACGTTCAATGGGCATGTGAAGTTTTGCTGCCGTATCAGGATCGATTTTGTCCACTTCATCCAGAAGAATGAGGTGACCATTACGAAATCCCGTTACCAAATCGCTGTGTACAAAACCTGTATTACCACCATTAAGACTGCGCTCACCTTCAAGCTCATCAACTCGAATATTGCTGTTGATCTGCTTAATTGTCAGCGGCCAATTCATCATGTGGCTAATGTACATTACCATTTCAGTCTTGCCAGAACCGGACTCACCTTTAAGACACACACTTAAATCTATATCCGGACTGATAAGCAGTTTAACCACTTGTTCAAGTATTCGGGGATTTGGTATGTAGTCTTTGTTCAGCGGAGCTCGATACGAGGTTTTAGTTTTGAAAACAGGCACAGCCATCTTTGGATCCATTTCTGGAATACCAAAAAGGTCCTTTGCTAGAACTAAAAGATACTCACCTTTATCCACATAATGTTTTAACTTTATAACATCCGGGGAAAGAAGAGCTTCTAATTTTTCATAAGCATCAGAAGATGTTTCATTTAACTTCATAGCGGCATTAGACATTTTTAACTCCGGTAAAATGCAAACACCGCCCTCTGGCAGATGTTTGCCAGTGGCATTTTATTTGAGATTCATTTGGCAAATAGTTGCCATCAGTTTCCTGATTTGAGGCACATTATAACCAAGATGATTTCCCACTATTTCAAAAGCTTCAGACATGATCCATTCAAAATGATTTTCGAATATTGGATTTATTTCTAACTTGCCAAAAGCGTTTCGTTTAGTTAACAGATCACATGAAACAAGCTCGTCAAACAACTCTAATGTGGATTTAAAAGCTTTTATGTAAACATCCATAATTTCCCTGTCAGTCCATTTAACAGCCAGTTTTTTTTCTGACATTAAATAATCCTGATCAAAGAAGATGTCCCAGCCCATATCGTCATTGCAATCATGCAAAATGATTTCATCATCATTCCTGCATTCAGCTAATTTCGTGTTTTCACTAATCGAACGATGCGAATGATAATAGAGCCATGATTTTAATTCCGCTCTAAATTCACATGCATCAAGTCCATGAGATAAACAAGTGTATTCAAATGATTTTGACATATACCACCGTGTTTCAGCTTCTAAAAGTGGATTCACTGTGATATTACCATTGTCATCTTTGAAGAATAACTTTCTCCTCAACACTAGTTCTTTAATGATTTCCAAAGACTCTTCCATAGCGGATAGAAAAACAACATACACATCCTCAGGGGTCCATTCTATTACCAGACCACCCAAATCTGGGTTATATTCTTCAACCGAATATAGATAATCTGTTTCTGCTGCAAAATTAATTGTATGCAAAATCTGATTTTTAAGTAATTTGGATTTTTCATAAAGGTGATTTTCACGCCTTTCAGAATCATAATTTATCTCAGAAATGTTACTTTCATCTGATTTAAAGTTTAATCCGGACGTGTATGCATCATTTAAATGCTCTTTGGGTGAATCAACTATTTGCGTTATTTCATCTTCATCTATATCGAATATAGAAAAAAAACTAAGTTGATTACTACTTATTGCAGTAGCCCTAAATTTTTGTTTCATGGGGACTCCAAAAGGAGAAATCCCATGAAGGGATTTCTCCCCTTTAGGGTGGGTTTAATGTCAGATCTGATTAAAGCTACTTTGTCCAAAACCTTTTAGAGGTTTAGGTATGTGAGCCAACTTACTTGTTGCTACCACTCTCATGTAGTCAAGAGGATGTTCTCTCCCTTCAATCATAATAGTATCGACAACAATATAACCGGAGACCATCAACTCATCACCCTGATTTATACCAGTGAAACAGGTTGAATACATTTCAGGCGACACCTTGATTTGAACTGAAAATTCTCTCTCAGTGATTTCACCATCAACTTCTGTCTTCATCCTATTTTTGAGCTTTATTAACAAACCTATACTCTGGTCAGTCATTTTTTTCTCCACAGCACTGATAACTATCCCGGACACTTTTACTTCATTGATATATTCAAGATATGACATTTTCCGCTCCTCGATTTGTTCAAAGAGAAGCCCCGTTAGGGTTCCCCCTTAACAGGATTAAATAAATTTATTAGTTACATACATGAACGTGCAGACTACCAAACAGGCAATTCCGGCAATATGTAACCAATTTCTTGTTGGTTTAGTTGGTGCAATCGCTAAAGAGTTCTCCAACTTCTCTGTTACAAGACGTCGATTCTCTGCTTTAGCCGCATCATCTAAATATTGAGTTTCACGCTTAGCGAGAGTCTCAATTTTCGATTTTATTGCATGGTCCCATCCTTTAGTTTCAAAAACGCTTAACTCACTAAAGGTGTGCGTCATGAGATCTTCTGGGAAACCCAGTTTTTTCATTAACGGACGAATGGTATCATACATTTTTTCTACATTTTCGTAGTGGGCCTTTACTGCGACATCAAAACGCTTACGTAAAGTTAATTTTTCACGTTTGCAAATGATGTCCGAAACCCAATTTATTAACTGCTCATTTTTGAGTTCACTGGCTTTTTCAAGTGAGTAATCCAGATTATCCACGTCAAGAAATGAATTTAATCCGTATTTTTCAAACTCCTCAACAAGATATTTATCCAGTTCAGTTAAGCTTTTAAAAAGTGGTACATCTGGGGAAGCTTTAAGAAGCTTATAAGCTCCTTCGAAATCAATTTTCTTGACCACGAGCTCCACAACATCCACATGATAATAGCTTGAATAAGCAGAAAGCTTTTCGGCCAACAAAGACACAGGCTTAAGAGACTTAAGTTCAATGATATTTGGGCCGTCCTCATTCAAAATAACAATCAGTTCATTATCACGTTCTGTATATTTCATCAGAACTTCTAAGAGCTGTTTGTTTAGCGCCTTATCCATCTCTGGAATAATTTCACTAAAGGTTTGATGAAGGGCTTTACTGCGAGCTTTATTTTTAGACATTTGGGGTCACCTATATATAGTAAGAAGGAAGAAACAAATTTTTGTTTCAACACGAAGGCAAAGCCTGTCATTCATCTCCCGTAAGCTATGAACCGCCTGATTTATACTATCTGGCATTAGAAGTACGCAACAAAAATAGCCCCAGGAGGAGCTAAATTAGTTACGGTTTGGTAAATTCAGATTGCCTTTTGCAGGCATGGGAAGTGCACCAGCGACAAAGGTGACATTTTGCCGGTGGTGTCTTACAGCTTGTTTAAGCTGGCCGCTTTTCACGGCTAAATCAACGCTTAACGCGAAAGTAACTTTAAGCAAAGTTACTCAAATTTGGGAGCTGATATTTAAGCTCATTGTTTTTATACTATAGCTTTAAGCATAAGTAAATGCCCATATCGAATTATTCTGTATAAAGTGGAGAAATTCGAATATTAGCTGCTTCTTTTATCTTTTCTTCACTGCATTCTCTTAAAAAGAAAGAAGGATCACCATACCACATTACAAAAAGTTGCTTTTCTGCACGCGTAAATCCAACATAAAGCAAACGTCTTTCTTCTTCTATTGCCTCCTCCCCAACTGATCTTTTACTTGGTATCTGATCCGCATTACAACTCATTATTATTACTTTATTCCACTCAAGACCCTTTGAACCATGCAAGGTTGATAGGACTACTTTCTCTGGGCTGTATTCCTCGTCCTTCTTCCTAGGGCCTAATGACATTGCAGCAGCACGATTTATCATATTCATCCAACCAGTCTTTTCTGCCCACTGTTTACAAGTGTCTAAAGCAATTTTTGTTAAGGTTGCTGTACCTTTATTACTCCTCATCTTGATTGACGACGATTCCATCCATTTCGTAAGGTTGGCGAAACGTTTTGCTATCTCAACTTTATCAGAACTTTCCTGGGTAAAGCGCACGAAGTTTGAATGTAATGTTTTTGTTTCGAGAGAACTGTCCTCCGGGATGGCAAGGTCGCCAAAAGTAACTTTTCTTCCTCTCATACTCAATGCCACTTCATCCAAAACTGATTCCTGTTCTCCAAACAATGCCAATACTCTCTTCATTAAGCGAGGATCATTTGATTGTCGGAAAAAGGCCATAAGGCTTAACACATCGCTTGTTTCTTTTTCATCCCAGAATGATTTACCTCCGTAACGAATTACTGGCTGTTCGATCAAACTTTCTAGCTCATCCAAGTGAGCATTATTGCGGCTTAGAATTGCCCATCCATGTGGATCCTGATTTATAAGGCTTAAAATACCCTGTATCTGTTCCTCCATATCTACATATGAACGAAAAGTGACCTTTCCCCCTCCCTTTTTTGCCGAGCGTAACTCTTTGGCATAACGGTAAACATTCTTTCCTATCAGTGCTCCGGCCACCTCTAAAATTTCAGGTTCACACCTAAAGCATGTGTTTAAGTAAAATATGTTAGGTCTGAAGTGTTTTTCAAACTGTTGAAATATTTTGACTCCTCCTGAGGATCTGAAGGAGTAGATGGCCTGATCATCGTCTCCAACTATACTCGTATAGACTCCAGCTCTTGTATGCAATGCTATCCATGAGAATTGTATAGAGTCAGTATCCTGAACTTCGTCTACTATCAAATGTGTCAAATCTAACGTGCGCATTTTTCCCGAATGCATTTGACCGACAACAAATTTTGAAAGAGCATTGAGGTCCGCCACATGGTCTTTCTGGCATAACGCCTGATAGGTATTAAACAAATGGATCTGTTGTCTGTTATGCCGAACTGAAATCACATCCGTATCCATTTCTCTGCCGATAGCATCAATAACGAATTCAGCTTCAGCAAACTTCATCGTTACACCGGATTCTTTCAAAGCCCGGTGAATGACAGATCTCTGTGCTGGCCCTATCAACATCTTTCCCGGCCAGCGAATCATGTCCAGTTGCTTCTTAACGAGTCCGTGAAAAGTATCCACCAGCACCCGGTCAAGATCCTTCTTGCTCAATCGCTTTTGTAACTTTGCTGCAAGTGCGTTTGTTGCAGCGCGAGTAAAGGTCACCATCCCGATTCTTGCATATGGATACTTTTTGAGAATCGATATAACCGCTTCTATCATGGTGAACGATTTGCCTGATCCAGGCGCTGCTATCACCATATTGTTTGCGCTAGCATTCTCGATAACAGGTCTTTGCTCTTCTGTTGGCTTACCCATTTCAACCTCATTACTTCGTTTTAATAATTATACATTTTTATAAAAGCGCTTTTCTTGTGTACTGCTGGTTCTACTGGAAATCACTTTTTTTCCTTTTTTATGCAATCAGGTTGTTTGTGAAACGCGTGACTATGGAATAATGGTTCCATCTCCAAAAGACATTACAAAAAGGGCTTTAAATGAAACTTTTACGTTTAGTATCTCTGGTCTCTTCTGTCGTCATTGGTTTTTCCCTATCGGGTTGTGCCGGTGACACCGGCACTACGCCAGGCACCGCTCTGAATGCGTACAGTCACGGCCAGTACTGGCATGCTAATGCAAATGATTCTGTCGCCAAGAATGCCTATTCGTTTGCTGGTTTCGACGTTAATTTTAAGGAGCAAGAGGTTACTCCTGGAGGGGATGCCGACAACTTTCTTTCTAAGTATCTCATCAATAGTTCGATGGGCTACGTAACAGGCGGTCTAAAAGGTTTTGGGATCATGAGCCTCAGCTCTTTGTACAGTTCTTCTGACGCCGAATACATCCAGGTCAATCAATACCTAGTGTTCGTCCCCAATCCAAAAAAATTGCCTTACAATGATGAAAGTTTGGTACGTGAGGGAGCTAAGTATGTTTTTGAGCATACAAAAGCAACTCAGGCCTCATTTGGATACAACCCTGAAAAACAGAAAGCAGCTCTGGCCACATGTAAAATTGATATGGCAGTCGTCAATAAATGGAGTACCTGTGATCTGCCCTCTAAGCCTGATGCTGATGTTTTCCCTACAGATTCAATGTACAGCTTTCAGGCGATTCGCCCCGCAACAGGAACCGAAATTCCTGAGCTAAACCTTCCCGCTGGTGATTACGCTGTAATTCGTTATGTGTTCATCCCATTTAAAGGAAACGAAACAAGCGCTGATTTTTCGGGTATCATTTTCCGTTCTGATAGCCCAAATACAACAACTCCAGGGGGTGTTGCAGCCTCCATCAACGGAAAAGATTATTACCTCTTTACCGGTGAATACGGTAAAAAAGGCTTCCCAGAAAAAACATTGAAAGCCAAGTAATTAAAAAAGGGGCCTAACGGCCCCTTCTTCAATATTTCGGCAACTGCTTGCCCGTAACCGGATCCAGCGTAGTTGAACCTACCTCACATATGGCCGGTCGAGGTAAATAGCTACAATCTACATTTTCCTCTTTTATAGCCTGAGCATTTTCTTGTCTGGCCTTTATCATATTTTCTTCACCGCCCATTGCTTCCTTGGTACGTTCTGATGGAAGTTGATAGTTCTCATTCTGGAATGGTAAGTTTTCCACAATTGATTCTTCGGAGAATTTTGAATATTGATCAGGAACTTCTCCTACCTGAACTGCATCATTAATCCACTCCGTCAGATCAATTTTATCGAAATCCAGTTGCTGTATTTGCTTTATTGATAGCCCCACGCAATTAGAGGCGACAGGGTCTATTCCTAATTGCGGATAAGCTTGTTGCATAATAACGCGTGACAACATGGAATTATAACAGCACATGTCTGTTGCTTTTTTAACGCATTTCTTTGTGAAACCAACATTCAGATATTTGACGCATCGTTCCGTATCTAATGTAAAACAGGATTTTTGATTCTTATGAATAGAAGCTTCCATCTCTTTCTGGTCGCATGCTACCAACATTTCTAAAAGCATTTTAGTGACCTGATAGGCTGTATAAATCCAACCGATCACGTTTAATGCAAGCATAAAGTTTTGAACCGCAGCCGAGAAGACAACCTCTCCTCCGGTAGTAGCAACGTTCTTAAAGACAAAGTCACGAACTGTATCTGGTAGCAATTCGTAGGCTTTCTTCATTGCCATCTGCTTAAGCTGACCTATACCGAAGCTGGACATTGTTTCCTGTGCCAACTGGCCAGCACCTCCTGCCCCTCCAGAAGTTGCGGAAGACCCAACTGCCCTGCTTAGATTACCAGCGACGTTTTCATATACGCTCGTTAAGGAGCTCGTGACGTTGTTCCACATTTGCCCTACTGTTTTACCAGCTGATGCAGTCCACTCTCCGACCGCATTAGACATAGAAGCCCATGTACCTGTATCACCGCCGGTCCATTTTATTAGCTGAGCATTAACTCTGGTCCAGTTTGTGTTTCTGATCATAGATCCGGCAAGCATGATACCTTCAAGTGCTCCTGCGGTTCCCTGTGGTGCTTCGCAGCAGTCCGTCTTTGCCAGGCCATTTACAAAGCCTACTGAACGACCACACCATTCAGGTTTTCCTTCAAAGACGGAACATGAATTGGCATCGTTAGGGTCTTCGCATTTGGCTTCGCCCTGCATGTACTGAACCATGTTTGAATAAGCCGCAACTTTTCCAAAATCGTTGTTCTCTTCCTTTGGCCCAGTTTCGCATGTTCCACCTGAACATGGGATCATGCCAACACAGGCATTTGTAGAAGATTCAACCTCCCGAACTACATCCTTCCCTCTGTCACAGGTGTATTTCTGTTCATACATGTAGCAACTGTTAGTGCCCTCATCGAACCAACCCTCTGCACATGTTTGTTTATCGAGTACACATGCTGCATCATTTTTATAAGCACTACATGCATCAGGCATACTCTTTATTTCTTCATAGTTGTAACAGAGGTCCTTTCCATTAGCGTCTTTCATAATTTTTCCACTAGCGTCATAAGAGCAAATTTTGTCTTTGGCCAATGGATCACAAAAGTAGCCTTCAAGGTTTGTCTTCCAGGTAAGAAATCCTTTATCACCTTCATACAGAGGCTTTGCCAATGAAAGCACGCTTTCCGGAAGCCGTTTTGTGCCAACATCCATATCTTTAAACCGATCGAAACGGCAGAATGTATTCGGAGCTTGTACAGCATCGTAACAACCAGCTGGTTCCTGGACGTGCTTATCTTCGAGCTTCATATTTTCAAAAGTCAGCTCAACCTCAAAATACCCTTCACCCTTCCCACCAACCCATACTCTGGATGCCATTGTCACTTCTCGATCAGGCTCCTCATACACCGATTTTCTGACCTTATCAGTCACATCGTAAACCTTGTCGAGTTTCCACGATTTTTTTAACTCCCAAGATCCCTTAGGAGCCGGATAGTCACTTTCTCGATATGCACCATCTATGTGAGCAAAAATCTGCGTGCCATCAAGTGTTACCCGCATGTGGTCATCCCACTCCGCGTTAACAATCTTTGCTGAGGCCAATTTTGCATCCGGATGGAATTTTAATGTCAGTTCGTTATCATATACCCCGTCACTCCAGTAGTTGTCATCACGGCGACCAAACCATATACGCACACAATTATCGCCGCACATCGACATGTCTCCGTTTCCGCCTGAAATGTAAACAGGGACTGAAAAATCACGGGTTATCGTGCAGCTGCTGAAGTTATCTTGCTTAGGCGAGTTACAGTAGAACTCTTTGTAATCAGGATAGTGTGTGGTTACTGTTTTTTTAGAGGTCTCAACATTACAGTTCTGAAGCCAGTTTCCAGTACCAGCAACAGCATTTGTTATCTCATTTCTCCCCGCAGTAAACATGGGATCGTTAGGCTTTATAGATGATGCCGGGTTGTCCTTGTTAGCATTTACGAGGGTGCGGTAGGCAACGCCATCATAACTTTGAGCATCAAATAACTGGCTTTTCCGATTCTTTATATCGTTTACAAAGCCATCCTCATCCCCATAACGATCTGCGGCATTGAACTTAATATCGCTGTGCTTTTGCTCTGAGCTGAAAATCTCTCCGGTATTTGTTTTGGTTCCAGGAGTAGTATTGGGATTACTGCTTATACCAATGTTGCCATTAGCATCCCGAGAGAGCAGCTTTGCCCCTTCCTTGGTATAGTTTGAATTGATTGTCCCTCCAGACATACTCGGCAGTTGTACGGCGCTACCAATGGACTTTCCATCGGATGCGGCATTTTTCATGACACTTTCATTTGAGTTCCCTGCCCCATACTTTCCGAGATTAAGATTAGCGGATTCGGCTTTACCCACGTATTTCTCGGTGATCTTCCCACTGACATTCTCGCCTGAATCCGCATTCTTGTACTTCTCAACAATGTCCTGAGCACTGGTTGTCGCATTGCGATTTGCGTTAGGATTAGCAAGATTAAAGTTACTTTCGAGCTGGTCAAATATAGCGTCTGCCGCATAAATACGAGGAGTCATTACCATATTTATGAGAGAGATATAAAAAGCCCAACTCATAGTATTGGCAATCATTGATGCAATAATAGTTGAAGCTATCGTTTTTCTAAGTTTCATTATTTTTACCCTTAGAAATCAAGCGCCTGGTATATATCTGACGCAACAGTCATTGTAACGCCACAACATATAGACATAATTATCATTGCCTATTTTTTTGCGCCCACCTTTAAGGGTTGACCAGTCATGTACCGAATCACCAAGACGATGACAGCAATCCGGCCCTTTCGCCTCAGGAGTTGGGAAAAGCATTGAAAGCCGATACTGGGAACGAGGTGTAAAGTATTCCCACGTTTTCTCACACATTGCGTCTGCTCCCATCGTTCGCATCAGCATTCCCTGGCGATGTAGTTTAGTCAGAAGACGCTGGGTTATCAGTGAACTCGTCCTTACAGCGTCATCATTTGCGTAAATGTGGCCGGTTAATGGATAAAGGTTGCCATCGCATCCGGCACAAAAGTATGCAGCGAGATTATCCTTTCCTGCTGTTACTGCTACACAGTCAGCAGCGCACACCATTGAGGCAATTGGGTTTGCAAAAACTACTGCCTCTGGATTCAGGACGAGTGTAAGCAGATCACTTTCCCACATAGGGTCCACTTCGCTTATATAGGTCAGGCTGGCATCTATATAGGGTTCAGCAGTGCACTCGCCAATAATCAGTAATTTGAGCATTGTCATGATTGGGAACTCCCAAAGATGAACATCGTAAAATCCGGCTTCAGTTGCTGTCATTGGCTGATTTGTGTTGCTTTTACCAATATCAAACTGCGATTTTTGAAGCATCGTGCCTTCAAGAAAGGGGCTGCACCAGGGGCTCTTTACAACTTCAACAATCTTCACCGGCTGAAAGAAGCTCAATTGCCAACCTATTTCCGGTACGCCGTTCTGATCTGTGCAGTAGCAACCCGGACGTGAAGGAGCAGCGCCTTCTGGAGCTGCCCCTATGCCCATTATCCTCATGGGAAAAATGCAGCTCCAACAGATATTCTTAATCAAGCCCTGCCACACTCCAGCTGACTGACACATAGCCCCAGGGACTCCAGCATCTGCTGCCATAGCCATACCCGGTATAGAAAGCGAAAGCATAACTGCTACAATGAACTCTAAAAGTAACTTTTTGAATTTTTTCACCATCATGCTCACTTGGATGTAATAAATGTTGCAACACTTTCGATATAGTCGACGGCTTTGGTAAAATAACTTCTCATCTGGTCCGGATAATTTAGCGTCAGCCATGTTGCAAAGAGAGCGCCTATAATAAATCCGAGTTTCATCTTATTTTTCCTCTGAAAGATTTGGGGCTCCGATACCACGGACTTCTGCCTCGCTAAACAGGGTGATCCGGAATTTATCTTGGTCAGTAGTTATAAGCGCAGGTGTGTTTTTAATCTGAAAGCGTGAGATGATCTGTTCGTTAACTTTAAACACCTTACCGTTAAATTTTTCACGTAAATCATTTAGGTGATCCCATCCATTATCTTTTTGGATACGGGTAAACATTGGCATTACTTTTCCACTACCCAGACGTTGTCGATACTGCTGCTCAGCCCATACCAGCTGGCCCGGATTGAGTGGATCGAAAATTATCATCGTCAGGTTTTGAGGAAATCTCGAAAGTGGATTAATCAACTCACCGGCGGAAGCTATTACACGGCCCTGCTTATCTTTTACGTCCTGAGTGACCCTCACTGTAGGGTCAATTAAAAATTCTTTGTGTTCCTGGGCAGGAGGGAGGTCGACCATCCATTGATTTTTCCATGTGTCAGAAACGGCCCTTTTTTTTGCACCTTCCCAGTCATATTTTTGTGCACGTTCTTCCAGTTCTTTAATGATGCTCTTTTCTTCAACGGGATAAGTGGTACCAGCAACCGGGAAAATATCCTGATCGGGTTTTTTAGCAAGTTCTCGCTGAAAAAACTCAACGTTGAAGGAGCCTACCATTTTTGCAAAACGAGCTTGCTCCCTAGAAATAATTGTCGGTACTTGAGTTACTTGATACTGACTGAAGCTATCAGGATCAATTGTAATCAAAGGAGATTCAAATTTTCCTTTGACAATCATTTGGTTTATTGCTGCCTGTGTCTCTGGTAGCCGAGTAGTTCCTTTCTTTAGACCATTGAAAACTACACGAGCTTTATGCTCTGAGGCCGTACGTAGAAGGTCTTCCAGTACATAATCCGGCAAGCTAAATGAAGCAAAGATCGTTATTCCATTTTCAGTTGATAGTGCTTCTTCACGTGTGCTATCCATTTTTCTTTCGAAGTCAGCAGCTGTGATGCCCGAGGAACCAAACAATTTTTCGATATTTTTAGATTGTCCTCGCATGACTTCCGGCTTATTTTCCACAGCTTTCAGAGCCGCTTCATTAAGGCTGGCGTTTTCTTGAATTTCATCACGTCTTCTAATTATATCGTTGACAGCTTCAGAGTTATTACTTTGGGCCCTGATAGCCTGGGTATGGTCTATAACTGCTTGAACACTATCCGCATTCATACCGGGGACGTAACCACGGTTTATTTGCTTGCTCAGGTCCTGGTTTTTTTGGAGTGCTTCAGCTTGCGCTATGTACTTCTGCACATCTGGTGATTTTAGCGTAGCATCAAGGCTAAGAGCCCCATCTGGCTGCTGTGCACCTTTAGCCTGTGCCCCAAGCCCTTTTGCTTGCTGAGCGATTAGGTCAGCATCATGTTGATACTCAGTGCTTGCATTTGTATTACTTAAAACTGCACATAACGCAAGTCCAGGAAGTATTGGTAAATATTTTTTATTTACATTAAAAGATCGCATATGTTTTCCCAATTACTGAATTCAGCTTTACTGTTCCCCAAAAACGGGAATCCCATGAGTGATCGGTTTGCCCAATTAGGAAAACTTCGCCTTCAGGAATTATCAATTCTTTTTCAATCAAAATGGACGGAATATTGTATTTCTTCGAAATACGACGTGCATTAGCTTCAAAAAATTTGTCCCCGTTATAAACCCCATCCATTGTTACTTTAAGTTTGTCACCGCCCACACCGGCAACAATTTTTATGACTCGTTCATTTTCTGGGATAAAACGTACCGATTTCGGCATGTTAAATGCTATGAGTTCACCAGTTTTAATACTTTTATCCGAATGATCAATCATATAAAAATCAGCAGGCAGGCACCCATTCAATAAACCGTATCCAAATGTATAACGGGTGAAAAAGACACACATAACGAGAATCAGCAATAAAATATTAAGGGGGACATACCAATCCAGTATAAGCAGCCCTCTCTTTTTAGGTATGTAGTCGCTCATATTTTTCTCACTGGCACTGAAGAATATTTTTACTAGGCAGATGCACCTCTATCCAAGTAACTATTATCCATGTTTTTCAACGCTCGGAAGTCTGCAAACTAACCTAATATTCACCTATAAGAATGTTAATTCCTCAGCATGTATACGCAGCTTTGTTAGCGGCCATGAAAGATGCCTTTGGAGCAAAGTTACTTTCCGACATTAATTTTTCAAAGGTCCAATTATTGGGTATAAAAAAGCCGGGACATAATGTCCCGGCTTTATATTTAAAAATTAACTACTCACTGCTTGGTATTGATACAGTGTTTTCAGACTTACTTGCCTCTTCAGCCGGTCCGAAAACTGTCACGTGCTGTGTTGCAAAGTCTCCACTATCATCATAAGCAATTACTTTTATGTCCTGCTTACCACGGTTAAGGTTTTTAGAAAGTGTAGCCGTACTACCGAAAACGTTCCTTAATTCGCCGTTGATGAACCATTCATATCTAACCATTTTTCCATCAGTATCATCACATTTATTGGTAAAGCTCCAGCTTAGGTTGGTTTCCGTGTAGCTCAATGTACAATTAGGCACTGCGTTTTTAACGACATCAAACTCAACAGATGCTGAACCTCTCTGTCCAAGTTTACTAACAACATCAATTGTAATCTCGTATTTCTTTTCTTTTAAACCCGAGATCAGTTGAGCCCAATAATTTTTGCCGCTGGGTATTACTTCACCGTTCACCTTGTATGTGACCGTATCTATCGAGTCCGCCGAATGAGATAGCTTGATGTTTGACCTTAAGGTTACATCGAGTGGAGCTCTCATATATTTGTTAGAGAACTTGGGTGTCATCTCAACGTTCATTGGCGTTTGTTCATCGACAACAAAGGTATTTTCGATACGCTGTTCATTGTTTCGGTTATCTTTGAAAACAACCATCAATGTATATTTGCCAGGATTTTCAATTGTAAATTCTTTGGTGTCACCTTCATCTTTAGTGATTACCAGATTCTCTTTGTCGTAGATCCATTCACGGGAATAAGTAACACCAGGATAGTCTCCATCCTTAATACCGCTCAACGCAACGCGTAGGGTGGTCGGTGCCATGTCGTATTTAAGTTTGGAGCTTATTTTCATCTCGGGAAATTTATAAACCCACGATTTGACAGAAACTCTACGGGTAGAAACCGTATTCTCCTTATTGTCCGCTAACCATGCACTGTATTCAAAAGCAGCATATCCCTGTTTATCCAACATTTGCTCAGTAAGGGTAACAGACAGTGAAGAGCCCTTAAATGTCTGGCCATCCGGTGTTTTCCATTCTTCAACTACGTTATTACCATTCTGGTACTTACTGTTAGGGTTCGTGAACTTACCTTCCAAAGTAACTTTTTGACCAACCTCTACCTTTGAAACCCCCGTTACCGAGACAGAAAGGCGCTTGGGTTTTGCGGCTGCCAACCGAGCAGACGTTTCCTTCCATGAAGACTCCTCTGCCAGTTCATCGGAATCAAGGTAACGCATCCGGGCATAAATCGTAGACGGTAGGGTATCAGCTGAAGCCACAGTGTAAGTTGTATCTCCCTGCACCCAGTTGACTTTATCCTCTGACCAGAGAACCTCAGCGGTGCCTGCTGGTATAGGTTCATCGTTATCAAGCAGGGTTACAGGTATATCTGAGCCCTGAAGAATGTCTGTAACATCTATACTGAGCTTAGGCTGCTTGTAGGTAACTACCGTTAAGGCATCTGTGTAGGAAATCTTGGATGTGAATTTATTAGTCATTTTTGCCCTATAAAGCCACTTTCCTACTTCTGTCTTTTTGATACTTACACTTCTCTTTCCGGTCATGTCGGAAAGCATGGTCCAGGTTTGACCATTATCAGAGGACTGCTGCCATTCGGTGGGGGCGAGTGCATCAGAGTTAGCCGTACTGGCAGATTTGAAGCTTACCAGAGTACTAAGTGGGATCCTTCCGATAATAAGGCTTTTCGACAGGTTACCCTCCAGTTCCTCACCTTTATAGATTCGAATGCCTACAGCACTGGTCTCACGTTTCATTTCAAAATCAGAGAATGGCGATCTGACCTTAGCCACACCAACCAGACGCATATTACCCAGATCCATATTTTCAATTTTAATCTTGGTTTCGACAATGCCCGCATCATTGACCGGCAATGCTTCAGTCAGCGCAGTTCTTTCGTATGTAGTTTTATAACGGCCTGTTTCTGGATCTTTGCCGTATACACTTTTTTGAGAGTATATCGTGACGTCCCATTCTCCCATTGTTTTACGGTCAAATGCACTTTTACGTGTGGAGTTGTTATAACGCCCCACTGTTACCTTTAAGGGCACTTCAAGAGATGTGGCTGTTTTTTTGTCATCCACTTCCATCGATGCTCGAATATTGAAATCAGGCACCGTATATACGTTGAGGGTGTCTGTAGTTCTTAATTCTGGATCCTTTGAGTATTCTACAGCTATGTCAAAGACGTTCTTTGTCCACAATGGTGCAGCAGCAACCTTGACCCTTTGTACAAAGGTCGTTGCATCGTTGTTTGAGGAACGATTTTTAAATGACGTTTTGACAGCCTCAGAGCCGTTTTGAGAGACGATCATCGTAACGTCAGCTGGTACCACCTTCGCTAATATTCGAGCGGCCTCCCCCCCGGTCGTATAAGCCAGAGCAGTGTTCGGATTGATGCCTGCTATGACTTTATTCTTTTTGTAAGAGATGATCGGGTTGTATGGTAATTGTGTGGTCAGAGTACGGCGATTCCTTGCGGAAACCGCTTTAGAGCCCTTCCCGTTAATCATATAGACTTGATAGTCGAGCAGATTCTCACCTGTTTTATTAAAGAATCCAGTTAGACCCGGGGTACGTCCTTTAAAATAGAACTCCAACCCATCAGGGACATTGTTCCACTGAGGGTAGCATGCTGTAACATCTGATTTTTCCCCATACCAGGCGAGGTAAGCATTCGCATTTTCCTCTGTGGTAAACAGAGTGCATTTATCACCAGCTGTTTGACTAAGCAGGTCCGTATACTGACGTACGCGCGAGTAAAGAGTTACGTTTTTTTCCAGATTCTTAAGAGTGAATCCAGTAGGTTGATAAGTGAACACGGTACTGAAATTTACGTTTTTTCCATAAAGGTTTTCAGCCACCACAGTAATCTCGTGATCCGAATTAACTGCTAAATCGTCTCCAACCGGCAGGTAGTAAATACCTTTATAATTTGTAGGTGTTAACGAAACTACTTTGTTGTCTATTGTTACTGATTTTATGTCAGCAACCCCAGCCTGCCCCTGGAAAGCTGCAACGATAATCTCGTTCAGGAAGTATACGGGTGCTCGTTTAGTTAATACCTGCCCATCTTTGAGAACCATAAGCGTTGGGTTATCAGACAGCATCAGTTTGCTTTCAGGCTCAGTGTACGTAGAAGAGTTTTTGCTCGTATTTTCTACTGTAAAAGTCGCTGCGTAGGACCCGTTTATAAGATCCGTTAAGTCAAAGATATAGAGGTACTCATCACCGACTTTTTGAGGTCCACTTACCGGCTGTAAAGTTCTACGTAAAGGGGTTGCCCAGGACTGTTTGAAATCAATCTCAGTGCCATCATCTAAAGTCACTTTAGTCGTCGGCTTAAACACGCCATCCGGAGTCATAGTGAGCGACATAGCTGTTGGGAGCCACCATTCACCTTCTGTTTCTTGCTGGGGTACCTTAACGGCCACAGCAACGGTTTTGGCTCCGGTATAGATGTCCTGGCCACCTACTTTGATTGTTTTAGCCTCATCGGTAAAATTCCAAAGTGTATGGTCTACTACAGGAGGCCGATAATCCCAGTTAACAACAAGCTTTTTGGATTCAGGAGGTGCGAAATAATTATTCTTAGAGTTTGCTGTAATTGTGATATCACGTGAACCCAAAAGTTCATCTGTATCACTGGCCTTAATGCTTCCAACTTCAATGGTACAGGAAGTTCCGCCAATAGGTACTTCACAGGCGGAGCCTGAACCTATTGAGATGTATTGAATATAATTGCGGGGTTCAACAGAAACAGCGATATCTTTGATCGCTTCATCCTTTAAATACGATTTGAAAGAAAAGCCGTCATAGACTAATCCGTTCAGGGATGATTTAAGACCGGTGATAGTTGGTTTTACCGGTGCCACACTTTTGATTGAATATTCACCTTTTACTATTTCAACTTTTTTCCGTTCAGAACCAGAGAAGTAAGAAATCTTGTAAGGTAGTTTTAAATCACCGGTGGTGTTGGGAACGCCTGAAAGAGTGAAGCCGTTAGAAGTTAATCCCAAGGTATTGGGTAACCACTCAAAAAAACAAACGAGGTTATCAACAGAGGAAGTCGCTCGATCATCAACCGTTACATTACAGGCTGTGCCTGCACCTGAGGCAGTGATAGTGTTAGAATTAACGTATGCAACAAAGTCGCCCGGCCCCGGGTCAAAGGATACGGCTGGCAAATCAGCCTGTAGCTTTCCTGAAATCATAATCGCTTCAGCATAGACCGCTTTAATCGGAGCAATTAAAGAAAACAACAGGGCTAAACCTAAACCTGATTTTCTCATGACGAATACCTGTTTTTCTGAGCAAAATTAAACTCACTTTACGATGAAAAACAGAAATATCCGTTCGTATAACATTTAAAAAAACCTGTATTTTTCCGTATATTCCGTATGTTAATGCGCTATTTTGAATTCTTGGCTTCAGATAAGCGAAGCGCGGTAATTATAGACTCGGAGCTTACCCAGGGCGTTTTTTGAGCAAGATATCCAAGTATGTAGAGGCCAATTTTAACGCAATCCATTTGTGAGACGGGGACCATGTGCATGAAGGGTTTTAAGCCATCTTTATCGACTGGAACTATCCCTGCGGATAACAACAAACCGCCCCTCTCGTTTGGGGTAACGCTTATATTTTTGTATACGACGTGGCCATGATGTGAGGTTTTCCTCTTATCAATCTTTAAAGTATGCATGATTCTAAGAAATACAGATGCCATCTGCATAACTTCATTCGTCGACAATTTTAGAAGTACAGAACGGTTTGAGCCCCAGTCATAATCTTTTTTTGCGTTCCTTGGAGCGACGTGCAATGTAAGATAATAATTATCAATCTCATTTGAAAAAGGTGAAGGTTTTGATGAGCTAACATCTTCATTGTTCATCTCAATGACAAGGGCTGCATCCTGACCAAATGCTTTAACATTATGGTTTTTAAGAGCGAAGTCTGAAGTTGCCATATAAAAAGTCACTTTTGATAAAACCACATACCGCCTAATGATTCATCATCGGCAAGATGCTTGAAATTTGATAGTGTAAATCCTGTTTTGGTTTCAGAAATCACCAGGCTGTAAGATGCCGTATGTACAAGGCGAGAATTGTTTAGATCAAGATCATCACAAAAACCAGGGCTTTTGACGGGGTCAGCCTTTTCAACAAAAGTTACTTTTGAAGCGATGCCGTTGATCACGATTTTCTCGTTATCAGCAATTTTAATGTTTAAAGAAGGCGAGCTTTTATCACATGGCAGGAAGAGTGATGTCTTTTTAAATGTGTTTCCAGTGAAGTCCAAAAGGTCAGGTTTAACCGGAACATTGTTTAGGATTTTATAAACTCCAGCAAATGCACATAACACAACAAAACCAGATAAAACATATCTAATCTTAGACTTCATCCCCCAGTTCCTCTCCTAAAAGTTTTAACGCGCTTACGCACATAAGCCTCAACTGATACAGTAAGTTATCAGCGGTTATTCCACCAACGAAGGTAACTGTACGTCGTATTGATGCTCCGCCAGGCTCGCACTGGATATGGCCAATACCAGAATCACGGAGGAAGTCATTTTCTGCACTTACAAGGTCTGACTCTACAGGTGGAATGATAACTTCAATGAGTATTGTATCAACTGGGGCCCACTCCCAATCGAACTTAAGAGAGGAAATTGGGGATATAGAAACAAGAAGCTCATCAATATTAAAAATTACGGGTTTTATTCCCATAACCTCAGACTGAATGAAGTGGCTTTCTACCATAACTACCGGAAACTCTGAAATAGTCAGAACTCCGATTAACTGGTCTCGGCGTAAACCATGTATTAGTGAGTTGCGAGATAGCATTCGATCAGCCTTTATTATAATAATCAATCATTTGGGACAAGGACAAAAGGGATTACAGAAACGAAGATTCTACATGAACATCGTTGTCAGTGACCTTAGGTCCATCGGGTATAAGGGTATCAAAAAATCCTTACATAACCATTAAACCACAAAGACTTTTTACGTAAAATAATAATTAAGTACCAGATTTATTAAGATAATTCTTAGGTTTTTTACAAATTTAGGAAAAATCCGCACTTCCTGTAACAGCATCCAAATTAACCTAAAATACCGTTTCATTAACAGTAATTTTACAGATTCAGCTGAAGCCTGAGTTTATTATAACAAAAAAAAGGCCAGCAAGTATGCTGGCTTTCCTGGTAAGACAAGTTGAACTCAGAAGTCGATTGTACTGTCTCTCACCTATCTTGCCAAAGTCGCTAGTCGCTTGTTTGCCTTAGCTTTAGATTTTATGCTTATGGAGGCGGTTTGATTTTCATCCGATACTTTTTCTAGCACTGGCACCACAGAGGAAATGGACTTTTCTTTTGAAATTTTGGATGCACCTGGGCTTTGTTGAATAAATCAGATTTCGGGTAAGTCTCCCCCGTAGCGGGTTGTGTTTTCAGGCAATACGCACGCTTTCAGGCATACCTGCTTTCGTCATTTTGTTCAGCGCTCGTACCAGGGCCATAGCCTCCGCAACCTGACCATCGTAGTCACGCAGCGTCAGTGAACCCCCGAACAGCTGTTTTACCCGGTACATCGCCGTTTCCGCTATCGAGCGACGGTTGTAATCTGTTGTCCATTTCCACCGCGCATTACTCCCGGTCATTCGCTGATTAGCCACTGCACGGTTACGGTCTGCATATTCACCGGGCCAGTAACCCGCACCTTTTCGGGGAGGGATAAGCGCGCTGATTTTCTTACGCCGCAGTTCATCGTGACATAGCCGGGTATCGTAAGCGCCATCGGCGGCGGCTGACCTGATTTTCCGGTGGGTTTGCCGGATTAACCCGGGGAAGGCCTCTGAGTCCGTAACATTGTTCAGCGACAGGTCAGCGCAGATGATTTCATGTGTTTTACTGTCAACGGCGAGATGCAGCTTACGCCAGATACGGCGGCGTTCCTGGCCATGCTTTTTGACTTTCCACTCGCCTTCAC
>NZ_JBJHHG010000025.1:0-60149 GCF_045257065.1 Enterobacter sp. PP-008-ECC_S150
GCGCGGTATCAGCCGTCGCAACGGTCTGCTCAAGCTGTGAGAGGGAAGACGACACGTCACCAACCGTGCTAGAAAGTTCATTAACGCTGGTCTGAACCTGCCCGATGTCCTGCGCATTTTTGGCGATATCCTTCGCCTGCTGCTCAAGTTCATCGTTGGCCTGTTTGATATCGTCAGCCATGCCAGCAATTTTTTCATTGCTGTCCACCGCATTCTCGATCAGGTCTTTGAACGTATCTGAGCCTTTCATGTCCTCCAGGATTGCATCAGTGATATCGGAAACATCTATGCTGGCCTGCCCGCGCACCCAGTCGGTCCAGTCACTCTGATTCCCGATGCGGTCAACCAGTCGGGCGCGATACCAGAATTCCTGCCCTGCTTTCAGCCCCATTTGCTGATAGAGCTTCTGTGGATACGGAACCGCGGCCAACAGCATTGGATTTGCCCCATCGACTGAAGCGCTGTATTGCAGTTCCGTGCTCAGGGTGTCGGCGGTATCTGCGGGGAAACCCCATGTAATGTTGATCCCAAATACAACATCCTCTGTTGCAGTTAGTCCGACAGGTTTAGGCACTTCACCGGTGCGGCCGGTAAGATGGGTCAACGCAGACGTGGCCCAAAGGCTGGACGCTCCCCCAGAGTTAATCGCACGGACGCGCACAAGGTAATCGCCCTCGAAAATACCAGGCACTTCGATATTTCGTAACCCGGTTTCAGGCACGTTTACCCATTCGTTATTTCCGCGCTTCCACTGTGCCCGGTACGCTATGACGTCCGACTGCAGTTTGCCGTCTTTATCAACTGGTGCATCCCATGAGGCGGTTAGCGTGGCCACGCGCTGCCCCTGGCGAACCGCATCATAGCTCGATACCACGATGTTGGTCGGCTGGTTAACTAGCCCGGTCGGAATCAGGCTTATCGGAGGAGTATCGAGGCGAGCGTTGTTATCAACGGCGTCGTATTTCGACGCGTTATACTCCGCACCGGTAATGGTGAAGGTGTTTTCCTCATCATCAAATTTTAGGTTCGTTACCCGGAAATACTGCAGGCGCAGCTGACCAGCATCAATGACGAATACGGCATCAGGTAATGGCGCCGCCGTGAACGGCGTGGACAGGATCAGCTGCGTGCCATTTACGGCCTGTATCACCCGGCTTTCAACGGTACCGCCCTGGGTGCGAATCATCAGCGTATCGCCCGCCACCGCACTGGTGCCCCGGTCAGTGGTCACGGCCTTAAGACCAGCGTTATACCCGGTGATACGCCCGCCGTAAACGCGCCCTGACAGGCGTTCATCTGCAAACGCAAATACGGTGCCCGGCACGAATACAAAGCCATCAAGTCCAGTCTGAAGCGTGATAATGCGGTCAAGGGAGTTGGAATACACCGCCCACCCGCCACGCCGCTGCGCCTCGCTCTCACGCGTACAACCGATCGCAGTGATTTGTGTCTGCTTAAACTTGAACTGCCTCACCAGTTCCGGAAACATCACTGCCGTGGTGCGGTCCTGGTAGTGGTTATCCGGATCGCTGAAGTTAATCAGCGCGCTGGAGAATAGGTTTTTCTCACTGCCACTCGAGTACACCGGCTTACCCACCACTGATGCGCGAGTGAGGATCTGCAACTTCGTAGTGTCCGCCGGCATGTCAGAGACAACATTGAACATGTTGTTGCCCCAGAAAGTCATTCCGTTGAAGCCCGCGGCAATATCTTTAATCACCTGCCAGGCATCAGCCTGGGACTGGATGTAAACGTCAAACATGAAGCGTGGCTCGGTACCGCTTCCGCCTTTCCCATCGGGTACCTTCTGGTCGCAGCGCTGGGCGATGCGATAGAGCTCCCACTTATCGAGCATTTCTGGCGTCACGCGGCGCCCAAGGCCGAAGCGCGGCTCAGTCAGAACATCGAACCAAATCCACGCCGGGTTATTCGTCCAGCCCCATTTAAACGTCCCGTCCCATGTTCCGCTATAAGTCCGCGCTATTGGATCATAGTTCGAAGGGATTCGGATGATGCGCCCCTTCGGCATGCAGGAAATCTTAGGGATGTTGTTGAAGGACTTTGCGTTAAAGGACACGTACAGCAGCGCTGTGTGGGGATATCGCAGGCGAGCATCGATCACCTCAGTAATCGCTTGCACCTGCGTTTTGTTCTGCAGCATCTGGCTGGTGCTGTCATCGGTGTCACGCACCACTCGAATTTGCCAGCCAGTGCTGGCTTTGGGAAGATTAATACGGTGGGTTAGTTCATAGAGCGAGCTGAGCTTCTCTGTGACGGTTTTAGTCATGACTGTCGAGTAAGCGCCACCGTCCACCGCCAGATCAATATGGTACTGAACCGTAGTGCCGACAATATCCCCATCGTTTTCCTGCTGCTGTAACCCAGGGATGCCAATACGAACCAGCACCGCGTCAATCTGGGTGTTACTCAGTGCGCGGGTCCATGGTGTGGCCTTTGTCAGCGATACCCCAACCGTAGTTTCATTCTCGACTGCAGGGAATCCCGGTATTGGTGTCTGGGTCTGTGTGCCAGGCCGGAAATCCCATGACACATTTTCAAAATTCATCGTTCCGTCGGGGTTTCCCAACGGCGTACCGTCCAGGAATATCCGGGTCGCATCCAGGCCACCAGCAAACTCACCTTCTCCGAGCGCCAGCAGCATGCGACAGCGCGCCATTGACTGCGCCGAATCGGGCTGTTCTACGGGTGTGTGCTGTTTCTGGCTGCCACCCTTTGCACCAGTGATCGCTTCCATATTACATCCATAAAAAAAGCACCCAATTGGGTGCTTGATATTCAGAAAGGAGTTTTCAGATGTCTTCTGCAACTATGCCGGCACTGATGATGGCACCGCCAATCTCGCGCTCACCATAAAGAAGCGCGACCGGGTTACCCATCGCAAGGGTATTCACCGAGCCACCGAAGGCATATGAGGGTTTATTGTCAGGATCGTCTCGCCCCTGAAGTCCTTTGGGCTGAGGCGAAAGCATCTGGTAAATCCCACCAGCCATCATTCCTATACCAGCGGAGACCATCCCTGCGCCAATTACACCTGCTGAACCGAACGTCATGCCAGTGACGACGATGCCCGCCACAACCATGACGGCACCCAGTATCGTCTGGAACAAACCTGCTTTTTTTGCCCCTTCCATCACCGGTGCTATGCGAATATCGGTACTTCCGGCCAGGTTCTTAAAATCATCCGCGCCAATGTTGCGCCTGCCGCGAAACACCGCGAACGTCATGCCATTCTTTTTAGCGTTCAGAAGATAGCTTTCCAGCCCGTCCAGATTGATGCAAAGCGCCTTAACAGCTTCAGCTGATGTCTGCACCGCCAGCCTGTGAACACGGCCAAACCGGGCTCCCAGCACACCGTACAATCGAATCGTGGTTAAACGCGCCATGGCTGAATCTCCTGCGGTAGCTCTTTGTGACGGACGCAGATCATCGTCCTGTCTTTGAAATAACCGCGCGCATACGGCGTGATGCAGGATGGCTGGCCGTACAGGTGGTGCAAAAGCTCGCCCTCTTCGGTGATGATCCCCGCGTGGTTCCACTTGTCGGACTCGATCTGCATGATGACCATGCACCCTGGCCCTGGTTCGCATTCGATAAACCCTTCCCGCTCCCAGTTATCGAAATAGAGGTTGTCCGGGTACTGGCTTTCCCACCACGGATAATCCACGCGGAAATCGTTCAGCATGACACCCTGTGTGGCGTGCCAGTCCATGACCAGCCCCCAGCAGTCGTGTGAGCCCAGAATGAACGGGCGGCCAATTAGCGGGATCGCATCAGGGGTAATCTCAGCGTACTCATCACAGTCCGGCGCGTAGATGCCCCAGACCACACCGGAGTTATTGCACTGCTGGCGATCGAGTTCAGACGGGATAGGCCGTGCTCCATCGCCAGGATGGGAATGGATGACGCGGATAATGGTTCCTGCATCCTCAGCGTTCGCCCAGTGTTCGCCGTCGATTCTGAAATGCTCGGTTGGATTTTCGTGGGAGTTTGGTACAGGAATATAGCGCTGGCGACGGCCAGACTGAATAACGAAGCCGCAGCTCTCGCGCGGGGATTCCTCCAGCGCATGAGCCCGGATAGCTGCCAATATGGTTTTATTCATTGCTACGTCCGGTTATCGGGTGAAGAGAACGGTTGCCGGAAAGCCGCCAAAGTCGAGTATTGCCGCGTTAGGATCTGCCAGGCCGGCGCCAAATCGTTTACGGCAGTCACTGAAGCAACCACCACATACATCAAGGGCAGGATCTGAAACCTGATTCCCCTTCGCGTCGAAATATGCCGTACCGTTATAGGTGCATCCATCGCCGCTCCGGTACTGCCCGCGTAGCGCCCATTCGCAGAGCGAGGTGATTTGTCTGGTTGGGATAACAAGCCCCTGCAAGTCAGCGGGGCTACTGAGTGACCATGAAACCACTTCGTCGTCTTCGGAGGTTTTCGTGTCAAGCCAGAAAGTCTGAAGCGTGAACATCGACGGGTCGGCGGTCGGGTTCACCCCACCAGGGTAATTCACGGCATCGAGGTAAACCGAATAGGTGTCGATAATGCTCACTTTGGCATTAACCATGTCTTTAAATTGCAGGCATAGCGCCGTGATATGACCGTCGAGGTTGGAAACGCTGAGTGTCGGCTCTGCGGCCTGGTCTGTTGAAAGCTCCAGGCCTGTTACCTGAAACGGCCAAAAATCGTAGGTCTTGCCACCGAATGCTATTGGCTTTGGTCCGAGCTTTTCTTCATCACCATTGGCAGCGTCGATCTCTTCCGGTGTATGGGGGAAAGGTGCGTAGTGGAAACGGTGAATACCGCCACTGAACTCTGAAGCGTCAACTTCAACCAGGCGTACTCTGCCACCCGGTGCCAGCATCGCCGCCTGATCGACTAATGCCATTATGCATACACTCCGTAAGCCCGTTTGATGGTGAACGTCAGCTCAGCAAACTTGCTGCTGATCTGATTTTTCCGTACGGAATCGGCGACTACCCGATAAAGCCCCTTCGCTTCGCCGGGCGGCGTGATGATAAAAGCTTTAACGGTATGAGCCAGGAGGAAGTCGCGCACTGCGTTTACCTCAGACTCACTGCCAACGTGTTTCATTGGCACCTGGATTGCCGTGGAGTTGATGCCGTTCTCGGCTACCTGTTCGTAGCCATCGCCAAACTGCGCTGCACGCACTGTTTGACTATATTCAATCGCGCCAGCACCGAGCTGCGAGCGCCAGCTGTAGGTTTCAACCGCCATATTTACTCCATAAAAAAACCCGCCGAAGCGGGTTTATTAAAATCAGTAATGTATTAATTAATAGCAATAACTTAAATGTTTAGGTGTCAAAGATAGATTACGCAGCGTCATTTGCCGCAGAAGGGACACAATATTTCTGATAGTAGTTTCTTATCACGGGTTTTACATGTGGAGAAATCTCGAATCCAGTGAGGATGCGTTGAAAGGTGCTTTCTTCACACGGCTGATGCACCCGAATATCTCCAGAAGTTACGCCATGAATTACAGTTTCGGCACCAAAAATTTCAGCTCGTCGATAAAAAACATAGCTAGGGTGTCTTATAAATGGGTGGTCGCCTACATCTAGGACACAGGAATGGTCAGGCTCAAAAGCATCAGTAATTGAAGTAAGATTTACAGCAAGAAAAGTTTCTTTCACCATCTTAGGATAGTAGACAGGATCGTTACAGATAAAAAAGATATGCTCCTTCGAGCCAGAAAGAAGGAGAATTGTACCTTTTTGAACTGGGGAAAAATCCACTGTCATTTCAACCCACTGGCTATCCTATCAAGTTCTGAGAATTCTCTCATTCTGTCCGCTAAATGTCTAACCTGTTCTTCTGGTTTACCAAGTGCACGAAAAACATTTTCAGGATTAATTGTAAAGGCACCGCCTTTAGGGTCACACCATTCGGCACAGTGATCATGGGTATAATCTCGAATTTGCCATTTTCCCATATGCCCGAACTCTTGATAGACGCGGTCTATAACAGAAAGGTCTGCATCACTAAGTTCATCAAGATCATCACGCTGAATTTCACGTACCTGCAATTGAAGATCGTAATGGTCGGCATCTGTGATCCAGTTGTTCCAGCCTTCATCACCTCTAGCCGCACCTTTCATTAAATCCAAGGAACGAGACAACACAGGTCCGTGAGGCATCGCGACCATCAGATCACCTGTTAAAGGCTCACCAAAACGGTCCATTGAAAGACGATCGGATAAGTACATCAATTTCATGAGCTTCAGATATGCCATGCGTCCACCTTCTTTCGAAAGTAGATAGGCAGCTATCTGAGCTACTCTTTCTTCGCAAAACATAATAGAACCTCTAAATCATTAATGAATGTACATCTCTACAACGATTTTATAGCCAGCTATAACTTTTAAGCAATCTTCATTTCGTCAAGATAGCCCCACGTTCGACGATGATCGCAATGACCACTTTGCACGTTAGCACCATTTTCGACGATATTACCCCACGGGTATAAGTAAAGTAATATCACGTTCAGCGGAGATAGGTGGGGCCTATGATCCGACTTGAGCTTTCAAGAATGGCAAAAATAGCACTTTTTGCACAAAATGCATGGCTTAGTTGGAATGCATGACAACAAAGATTGCTGTAGTATTTCGCCCCCTCAGAAAGCGGTCGCTCGCATTTTAACCGCATATACCCCACCAACAACAAAAAGCCCCGCGTATGCGAGGCTCGGGTTGGGTGATTTGGGTCAAGATTAGTTAGCTATTTCGACTTAACTTCCGGCCATCTCTTCAATTCGATAATCGGTTTTACCGTCTTTTTCTTCGATGCACACAGCTCTAAATTTCTGCTCAAGCCCGAATTTGTTCTTGGCGCTAAATTCCTGCGTGGCGTAAAACTTGCCGTCATTGCCGAGCCATCTGTTAGAGCCAAACGCCGACATATCCAGGGTGCTTTTATTGATCACTGACTTTCTAACGTAAGCTTCGCAGGCATTACGAAGTTCATCTAGTTTTTTATCTGCAAGTTCCTTGGCTTCTTTTTGCTTTTTTTCTTGCTCGGTTGGTTTATTAACCACCGCAGCAACAAAAATTACAACAACAAGAAGCAGCAACAGCCCAATGGTTCTTAGGATCTTCTTGATTATTTTATTTAACACAATCATCCCCTGATCATTATGGTTTTCAACATATTAACCAGGGGATGACGTAAACACTACCTGCCTTTGCTGAAGTTGTAGATCATGCCACCCGGCTTAAGCTGTTTCTGAACTACCTGCAGTGCGGCATTCTGCATTTCCTCGGCAAGCGCGCGCCCCATGGCATCACCAGAACTGGAAGTTTGCGTTGTAACCGAACCACCAGCATCTACGTTAACAGTGGTATTGATAATCGGGGCCATCCCGCCGCCACCCTGAGCACGCACTCCCAAGCGTCCGGCAGAATCCCTAGTTAGGGGCATGATTGCTTCAGCACCAGCCTCTGCGAAGACGCCGCCTTTCGCAAACTTTGATGCGCCCTGGAAGGTGAAATGCTGAGGAGTGTCGTAAACACCGTTCACATATTTACTGAGGCCAGGAGAGTCATAGACACCACCTTTAGCATTGAAGGTTACGCCAGCAGCGGCGTTTGCATATGCACCACCAGGCGTGCTGCCACCGCCACTGCCACCGCTTATCCAGCCCATCGCAGCCTGCACCGCATAGGCAACCATCAGCCTGTTTGTCACCTCAACAATCATCTTCAGCATCGATTTGCCGAATTCTTTTATTGAGGCTTTTCCCGTCGTCATTAAGCTGGTTAGCATGTCAGATAGACCTGTCAGCGTCGAACTAGCCACGTTCTTCACTGCGTCGTAGGTGTTGGTAGCGGCATCCAGATATTCATTCCATCCAGCAACAGCCCCAGACTTCCAGTCGCCGCGCAGCTTATCCTCTTCAGAGTAATAATTTCTGAGGGCTGCCAGTTCTTTCTCATAGCCAGCATCATCAAGCTTACCACCACCGTTGAGCCAGCCTTGGCGGAGCTGAGCCTCTTCCATCATGCGCTGGCTCTGACGGCTGCTTAGGCCTGCACTGCCACGCAACGCTTCTGTCTTTTCCGACATCTGCGTGACGTATTTATTCGCCTGCTGCGCCAGGCCATTAATCTTCTGCTGAGCCTCAACTTCCTTGTTCTTCTGATCCACCACCTTGGCGGCGTTCAGAATGGCCTCACGGCTCGACAGTAGAGATTTCTCCTGGGCGGTCAGCGCGCGTGTTTTGGCAGCCTCATCCAATTCAGCAAAGCGAGATTGCTGTTTGCTGAATTCGGTATATCTGACCTGCGTCTCCCCAGTCTTGCGCAACGTTTCGAGTGTTTCAGTTAACGTTCTGGCCTGGGCGCGGTAGTTCTCAAGAGTGCGATCGCCAGCATCCAGCGTGGCTTTTGCCTCTTTGGTCTTTTTGGCTGAGTCTTGTGCAAGCTTCGAGACTGCGTCTCTCGATTCTCGACTTGTTCCGCCATCTCCTTTTAAGTTGGCCCCTCGCGCTTCAGCTTCATAGTTTGCCTGTGCGTTAGGCGCAGTGACACGCTTCCAAAGCTCGTTATAGCGCTTTTTGTTCGCCTCAATCTCTTTGTCCGCTTCCGCTCCAGCCTTTTTCATTGCCTCAACGTCCATGCCGAGGAAATTAGCCAGCGCACCGCCACCCGGGATTTTATCTGCCCAGCCAGCGATGGTGCTGGTGAATTTGGAGTCCAGAGAGGTGATATTGAGGAACAAGTCTTTAATCGAGGACTTAACCAGTTCGAATATATCGATAATCTGGTTTCCCCACGCGCGCACGGTAATACCTATGTCGCCAAAGGTGTCTGAAGCGCTTTTCTTCAGATTTTCCCACGTTTGACCAATATTATCGGTCGCTTTGTTGGTCTCCTCTGCACGCTTTGCCATGACGCCTGCAAACAGCTCAATAGCTTCGGTAACAGCCGCCTGCTCACCCTTCTGCTTACGCAGCTGGATAATGTGCTTGATCATGGCTTCATCAACGAAACCATATTGTTCGTTGAGGCTGGCAAGCCCTTTAACCGGATCGCTGACAATCTTTCCGAAGTCGGCCATTGCCGCTTTGGTATCGTTTCCGGCCTTACCCATTAGGGTTATGGTCGTTGCGACCTGCTTCATCTGGCTGGCGGTATATTTCCCAGTATCGTTCAGCGTAACCAGCGTATCGACGGTGGAGCTGATCGATGTATTCGTCTTTCCAGCCACTTCCTCAGCGGCCTGGTTGAGCTGCTTCATTGAGGAGAAGCCAGCCCCACCCATCATGATGACAGAGCGTGCCACCTGGTCAAATTGCTCCGAGGAGTTATACGCTGCGGCAGCTAGCAAGCCGATCGTGCCAATCAGACCACCAAGTGCGATCGTGGTAGGGTTAATCATCCCAGCCATGCTGCGAAGGTATTCGCCGACGCCGGACAGCGCCCCCTGAACCGAGCCGAACTGGTCTTTAATCTGCCCGCCCTGTTGCAGCAGGATCAGGAACGGCGACTGCCCACCAGCCAGCTGCGTGGCGATATCGGTGAATTGCGCCGGAAGCGTGCGCATTGCCGCGCTGTACTGACCAACGGAGATTCCAGCACGCCGGGCAGCCGCTTCCTGCCGGGATAGCGCCTCTGGTAGTACGTCAGCGACAACAGAGAGGCGCTCACGCGTCTGGTTGAGGATTGTGTTGAAGTGCTCGAACTGAGCACCGTTAATGCGCCCTGCTTCGAAATGGGCCACCAGCTGTGCGTGCTGCTCATCCAGCGAGCTGAATGCACGAATCGTCGGATCGATTGAGCCCAGCAGGTTCTTCAGCGCGGCTGATTGCTTCTCTGCCGCCTGAGTGGCCGCCAGCTCTGCCTGAGCACGCGCCGCGGCTTCTCCGGTGTCGGTCAGCTTGAGGCGGGTGTCATCCAGGATTTTGTTGTAAGCCTGAAAGGTATCGTTATCCAGGAAACCTTTGGCCTGGAATTTCCGCAGCGATTCTTGCTGCTCATCCAGGCGGTTTAAGGCCTTGGTAACCGGGTCGATATTCTCCAGCAGCCCTTTGAGCGCGTTCTGCTGCTCCTTGAGGCCTTCACTGCCTTGCTTCGCAGATTCAGCGCCAGCGCGGAACACGCTATTCAGATCATCTGCTTTATCTACGGCACCGGCCGCCGCCTGGCCGAGTTTATCCAGTTCGTTGCTGGCTGTTTTCAGGTCAGAAACATCGGCCCGCAAAGTAATCGAGGCGATCTGGTCTGTCATTATTTCGTCTCCTTATGCATTACCTTGAGAGCCTCGCTTTCCATAATTTGAAGATCAGCCATGCAGGCCGCCGCATCCTCAACCCCGTGTAACTCGAACATCCAGGGGAGTACGTTGTAATCAAGGCCGGTCGCCCCGCTCGCGCCGACTCGCCACTGGGTCGCCAGGGAAGAGAAGATGGTGAAGGACCTCCACACCGAGGGCAGGATCCCCACCTCTTCCTCCACGTCCTCAGGCGTCAAACCAAAAGCGCTCAGCTCCGCGAGCGTCGGTCCCGGCGTATACAATGCTGCGGCGACCTGCCTCAGTTTTTTTCGCGGATACCCATCAGCTCTTTGGTGTATGCCAGACCTATGCTGTCGAACGCGCGTGGATAGTTACGCAGAAGGACAATAACGTTTTCGCGGTTGTACTCATCGGGAAGCGCCCACCCGTCGACAATTTCCATGAGGTAGTCGGCCTGCGGCTCGATAGCATCCTTTTTACCTTCGGCGGCCTTTTGCAGCTTCTCGTCCATGGAGCGCAGCTCTTCCAGCGTCTTATGGCGGAAAGTGAACGTCAGCTTGCCGTCTTCGGCGCCGGCGCGCGGAATGCTCGCGGTCACAGAAAAAGTTGGGTTGGGGATCAGGGAAAATTTGGTCATTTCGGTTCCTTAGAAAGACTTTGGTTTTAGTAGCGAAGAAAGCCCGGCGTACCGGGCTCAAGTGGTTAGCTGACCGTGACGGCGCAAGCAGCAGAGGTGATAGTTTTGCCCGCCGCGTCAGTGACTTCGCAGGTGTAAGAGCCAGCATCTCCGGATGCCACAGATGGAATGTTGAACGTCGAGGCGGTTTTGCCAGGAATGGCGGAGTTTTCTTTCTTCCACACGTAGGTGTAAGGAGCCGAGCCGCCTTGCATAACCACAGCCAGGTCCAGCGCCGAGCCAGTAGAGACCGATTTGGTTGCCGGCAGGTCAGTCAGGAACGCCAGCGGCGTAACGGATGAATCGGCGATCGGGTAAATCTGCATATCCGATTCGAAGTTCATACGCGCTTCGTTGCTCTCCACGGCGTTGATTTCGGTCTTAGGCACCTTCTGGAAAGACACTTTGGCAGAGTAATAACGGTCCGCTTTGCCGCGCGGGTTATGGAACCACACAGCAGTGGTGTCGCTGGATTCGTCAAGTTCACTCAGACGCTTGTAAATTGCCAGCAGCGGATCGTGCGCGAAGGTGTAGACCTGCACCACGGCGTTTTTGAAGGTCGGGATGGTACGGGCCTTATCGTCTTCCAGGAACTGCACGCTGATGGTCTGCTGGTCACCACCCTCAGTGGAAAGGGTCATCACCTGCGGCATCGTGATCCACGTGTCGATTTTACGCAACGTGCCCGCGCCAGTGCCTGCCGGGAATTTGGTGGTGTCAGAGGTATCGAACGAATCCAGCACGATTTTGGTACCGGCTACGGATTTAACGCGCAGCACCATATTATCGAGTTTTAGCCAGCCGGAGCTGACCTGCACTACATCGCCCGCCAGGATGCCAGCGGCAGATGCAACAGTCAGTTCGCATTCAGTAGCGTTAGAGGCAGCGGTAAAGGTGATGGGAGCCTGATAGGCCTTGGCCACGTTCACACGCGAGCCGTTAGGGATTGCGAATGCCATAGCACTCTCCTGAATTTAGGTAATAAAAAACCCGCCGGGCGGCGGGTCAGTAATCAGCGCGGTACTGCATGCTGACAGGGGTGGTGTAGGTGATAGAGCCGGTAGTGCCGTTGGGTGATGATGTGGGGCGATCCTGTATAGGTTGGCGCACCTGCGGCGGGCCATTGATATAAACGGTCAGGTCACCATCCACCAGCGGCAGCCCTTCAGGAAAAGCATCTGCGACAGACTTTGTCAGCCCTCTGGCCAGAGTCACGCCGCTACCTGCTGGTGCAATGATATTGAGCTGGAGAATGCCCTGGTATGTACGCAACTGACCTTCCAGGTCCTGCCCCACGGTTTGCGCAGGTAGGACATAAACGCGCCCGTAAGGGGCATCATCAGGCGGGGTAAAAGCGATGTTAGGCCAGGCGATCGGCAATCCGAGCGACTCAGCGATAATCGCCACCCGGCTCTCCAGCAATTCAGCAATTCGCATGGACTGGTCACCGGCCATTGCGCACCTCGTTCATTGCCTCGCGGAAGTATTGGGCTGCATCCAATGCGGTCAACCCGACCATACCGCCGGGCGCCTGGTTTGAATGTCCGTTTTCCAGTGCCTGGGCATATGGCAGGTTGTTAGTGAAGTAAATCGTGCTCACTTGCCCTACTCTGAACACCTCAAGCACCGCCAGACCGCGGGAGTTTGACCCCTGCCCCGAAGCGTCCGGGGTATCGTTCGTCTCTGTTGGCTGGCTATCGAACCCGACATACCAGTTGTTCTTGAACCGACCACCGACATAGCCCTCAGGCTTTTTGATGTCCATCGAGTCGTTTACACGCAAACCGCGCTTAAGTCGTCCCGATTTGGTCAGGTTGGCAGGATCATCGCGAAGGGCAGCATTGTGTTCACGCACTGCAGTGTTATAAGCAGAGGCCGTTTGGTTCACTTGCCAGGTCTCCGGCTGCCCGACTGGTGAAATCTCCACCAATCTCCCCAGGATTTTGATACCCGTCCGGCGCACCGCCTCGTCAATCTCCTGCTTTGAGCCATCAACGAACAGCTGAATAGCAGCCAGGAACGGCTGATTTACGGAACTGGTCATATCAGGTCCTTAGCTGGATGTTATAGGAGATCAACACGTCTGCCGGCTTAACCGGATTCGGCTGTACCACGCGCCACTTTTGGCCGTCGATATCAATGATGTCACCGATGCGCACCTCAGTTTCAAACGTGGCCGCCAGCTTCTTATCGCCTGTAGCAATCAGAGAGCCGTCGA
Organism: Enterobacter sp. PP-008-ECC_S150; assembly: GCF_045257065.1. Classification (NCBI taxonomy): domain Bacteria; kingdom Pseudomonadati; phylum Pseudomonadota; class Gammaproteobacteria; order Enterobacterales; family Enterobacteriaceae; genus Enterobacter; species Enterobacter sp. PP-008-ECC_S150. The sequence goes on from NZ_JBJHHG010000025.1 coordinate 13,165, forward strand.
TTTCACGAGTTGAGTATTCAGTGATAACGCCGGTAACGGTCGCGATAACAGGCTCGGTGGTAATCTCTTTCCCGTACTGATCGCGGGTAGTGGTGCCGCCTCGGGTCAGTTGGTAGGATTTGCCGTTATCCTTCAGGAGCCGCGTTGCCGTAGCGCGCATGCGGCGATAGTCGATTGCCATGCTACCCCCTTTCGACCCTGACTTGGTTGCCGCCCACTACAAGCCCGCGCAGTGCGGAATAGAACCATGGGAATGACGGAGAAGCTTTATTCGTTCCCGGCTCATACTGGACTGCAACCGCACCCTCGACGCGCTCCATCGTCACCGCCCCACCGCCAGCGACCGACGGGGTGAGGTCAATCTCCTGCGACTCGATAGCCAGGCGGCATTGAGCATCAATCAGGCGCTGTGGAATCGCATCATTCGGCAGGTCAACACCATCGAAGCGCACGCCGGAACGCGGCCAGGATAGAGGCTGTGATGCGCTGGAACGCTGACCGCGCCAGGCCTTCCCTTCCAGAAAGTCCATTGCCTGCATCAGCAGCTGGCCGCACTCATCATCATCTGCAGGAATGCTATATCCGCGCCCGGCGGCAAATGCCCGCAGGTCTGACACGCTGGCGTAGCTGTTGAAGCCTGGAGAGTTGGGATCGGCAACCAACATGGTTATTCCTCCAGACGCCAGTCCAGCGCGAGCCAGTTATCCACTTCATCAGGATGAACATCTGCGCGCAGAGGGCCGCCAGGGAATTCTGGGGTGTCACGTACCATGACTGCCAGCTCAATACCCTGCTGTTCCTGCTGCTGTTCCTGCTGCTGTTCCTGCTGCTGTTCCTGCTGCTGTTCCTGCTGCTGTTCCTGCTGCTGTTCCTGCTGCTGTTCCTGCTGGGCAGGATTTTTATTAGCGGCCTGCTGAGCTGCAAGCTTTTCCGCTTCACGCTGAGCGCGCTGCTCTTTGGTTAATCCGGCCATTGGGCCTCCTGAAAAACAAAGGGGCCGAAGCCCCCTGGGTTAACCCATGATGATGGCGGAATGACGTGGCGCCACAGCAGCCACACCCCACGCCAGACCCACTTCATAACGCACCTGACGGTACTGGCGGTACAGCGCCACCTGGAAGGTGATGCCAGATACCGGGTCGGTCACATTCATGACGTCATCAGCGGTATCGCCACCTTCAGGCATCGCCGGGGTACGGCTGGCCAGCAGGAATGCCCCGCGGTCAAACGCCATGTTCGGTACGAATTCGCTCAACACGGTGACATCAGCCTGGTCTGCCAGATCCTGACGGAGGCCCGGCGCGCTAATAGTGATAGTGGAAGACGTAGCCGCAACGACCAGATACTGATTGTCATCACCGGCGAACTTCACCGCAGTACCTGCAGCAATACCGCCGGTGCCAGCAGAGATAGCGATGATGATATCGCCCTCTTTCTTCGCGCCATTGACCTTATAGCCAGCAGCAGCGCTTTTCCCCGTACGCTTGATGTTGAAGGATTCGTGGAGGTTGAAGCCCATGATGCGACCGATAACACCTTCACGCAGCAGCTGGTCGGTTCCCGCTTCGTTTGCTTTGAAGAGGACAGCCTGTTTACCACGGATGGATGCCATCGCTTCGCCAGCCAGCACCATACGCAAATCGGTAGTAGGCGCACCGTTGTCGGTCAGAATTTGACGCGCCAATGCGGCATCTGTCAGATCGTCCTTGATGCTGAACGGAGTATCCTTCGGTGCGCCAACAGCGCGGGAAGAGTTGAGGTACAGGGCTGCGAGGTCAGCATCCACTTCGTTCGCCAGCGCGCGGAAAGCCTGTTTGAACTGGTCAGCCAGGATGGTGTTGTAGGTACCAGCTGGGCCCAGAGCCAATTGCTCTTCACCATTCCATTTCACCGGGGCCATCTTGGATTTGGTGATTTTGACATCCACACCACCGATGGTCTGGTCGCCAGAATTAGGTGCTGACGGACCAGGGACAATGTCTTCAGTGGTGGCTGCAGGTGCGACTGGCGCACGTACGGTCTGGTCTTTTGCAGCAGCATCCGCTTTCGCGTCACGCGCTACCGCAGGAATAAAACCAGTTTGCTCGCGGGACACTACGTCCAGCGCGGTATAGATGGTCGGGATCAGACCAGTAAGGGTATTGCCTGCCATTTATGGCTCCTTTCAATTTAATCGACGATGCTGATGCCGTCTTTCAGCGCTGCTTGCTTGCCAGCGTTATCCAGGGAATCAAACGCACCGCGTTTCATGGTTTTTTGCCCGGCCTGGTGCTGCGACTGTTGAGAACCACCGCCGCTGTTACCGGACGCTTTGAGGATGTAATCTTTCTGCGGATGCGACTCGACCAGAGACTCCAGGGCCTCATCAAAGCTGGCTAACTCGCCGGGCTTGGTGCGAGAGAACACCTTATTGCCCTGGCCGTCGTAGGCCACAACCTTCCCTTCTTCGATTTTGAAGTTCTGACCGAAGTAGGAACGCACGAACTCAGTCGGGATCGCCATCTTCTCGGAAATGAACTTAGAGCCACCGAAGCGGCCGCCGATCATCTCGTCGTAGAGTTGAGTTTCCAGCTGCTGGTTCTTGCTGTTCGCTTCGTCCAGCTGCTGTTGGAAAACTTTGGTGATCTCCGCCTTTACCTGGTCAACGGCACCAGCATCGATCAGTTTTTTCTGGTCGATTTTGGTCATCATCTCCAGGGCTTCGAGCGCCTTGGCCGGGTCGGTGATGCCCGAGAATTTCGCGAGATTGGCTTCCGCCGCTTCCTTCGCTTCGCGGTGCGTTTTCGCCTCGCCATTCAGGGAGGTGATTTTGGTCATCGCTGCGACCGCATCGAACGGGATCTCTTTGCCATCATCATGGATGTACACAGGCATACCGTTTTCAACGACCACATTTCCGTTAGCATCAAGTTTCAGTTTCATTGTTTTTGCTCCAGCCTTCCGGCCATACGTAATGGGTCATCCGACCCGGGCACCGCGTCGCATCCGCTCAGCGGCAGGCATAAAAAAGCTGCCCGTAGGCAGCCTGATGTTGATGGGGTTTGTGTTACTGGAACGCCGACGTATCCACGCGGCGTAGCTCGTCCAGGGTCAGGAACTCCCCGGCATCGTTGAACATCTCCGGCACGGTGATTTTGCCGTCACGCAGCATCTGCGCGCGAGTAACGCCCAGCACCTGCTCCTGCCGCGCGTAAGGCTGCCTCGCAAGCCATTCGGCATAGCTGGTATGCGCTGGCACCTGTCCGTCCATTGAAGCGCGCGTGGCGTTGCTCAGCTCGCCTGAGGCTATTTGCATTTCCTCCCACGATTTAGTGATCAGGATTTCGCAGGAGCGGCAACAAAAGTGGATTTTGCCGGGTCCGCGCAGATACGGAATTGCATGGCCCAGCGGCTTTCCATCGAGCGAGTAGAGTTTGCGGTCGCGGATGATGCACCACTGGCTGGTGTGGGTGTCCAGAGTCGAAGACCACTGCTTGGCCTTTACGATATCGCTGTTGGCCTGTGCGAACTCCTGGCGCGCCGTTGCTGCCATATGATTCACCGCAGTGCGGGCAACAACAGCAAGGTCACGACGTGAGGCATTGATAACCCCGTCCTGGCGGTTAAGTTGCGGCGTGCCGGCGACGCGCTTCACGATCTGCTCGACAGTTTCACCCTGAAGAAATCCGGTACGCACGGCACTGGTGATTTTATCCAGCCGATCGGATTCAAGCTTTTGGCCCCACTCTTTCAGCAATCGCCCCTGAAAAGGTTGTGCCACCGCAGAGGCGTAGACCTGCTCTGGGGGAATGCTTTGCAGCGGGACGTGTTTCAGCACCTGCCCGGGTATAAGGTTGCTGAACAGGTCCATCTGATACCCGGTCTCATAATCCGTGTAACGTGCCAGCTCACGCGCCAGGGAAGCATTAACCGGGTCGTAGGCTTGATGGTTCAGTTCACGAACACCGGCCAGTAGAGAGGCCAGACGACGCGCACTGTAGGTTTCAGCGCGCTTGCCATCCAGCAGCACCAGCAGCCTGGCGGCCAGTTCAGCATCCAATTTGTTCAGCAGCGCGACCATGCGCCGGGCGACGCCGGTACCGTAACGCGTCACGTACAAGCCGTGCGCGATTGTCTCGTCCAGTAGCCTGTCATTCACGGAACGGGCCATTTCACACCCCCGGCGGTGGTTCACTCAGTGACGCAGACTCGGCCAGCAACTCGCTCAGCACCGTATCAGGATCCGCATCGGCATCAATCAGGTTGAGTTTTTGCAGGGCTTTAATCGCATCGATACGGCGAAGGTCACCGCCCTGGCGCAGGGACTGAATAGCCAGCGCAGCAGGCGGGTTGAATTCTTTCGACTCAACATCCAGCTCGGTGCGCACATCTACGTTGCCGCCCTCCTTCTCGCCGATGTACTCAGCCATGATCTGCAGGATGTTGTCGATCGCGTCTTCGAGGCTGGTGGCCATAGTGTAGAGCGGCGACTGCTCCTGCATTTTCTCTTCGGAGGTCTGATCCACCGATTTGGTAGAGGTGTTCTCCGTGCGCAGCAGCTTCGCGCCAGCCTGGCGCATCTGCTCCACCAGCTCTGCCAGCGACTCTTTGCCGGCACCGATAGAGGAGCCAGTGTGCTCGACGTATTCCAGGCCCTGCTTTTGCCGATCGGAGAATGACGTGGCAGACGAAGACCCAATTACCAGCTCTTCTCCCTGCTCAAGCCCGAACACCGTCAGTATCGGCACCCGGGCGACGTGCAGGATGTTGTCCTGCTCACTTTGGCTCTGCCAGTGCTTGATATTCAGCAGGGCCATATTGAGTAGAGGCGGTGAACCACACATAAACCCGGTGCGCTTGGTGTAGAGCGTCACCAGGGTGATATCTTTACGAGAGGTCTCCCATTGATCGAATATTTCCCAGTTCGCCGCGCCCTCGGTACCTCTGGACTTGCGGTAGATTTCCACCTTTCCCGGCGTCAGATAACGTATCTGTTCCACCTTTGTTTGCCCGAAGTCGTCACCGTCCTCGACAACCACCTCTTTGATGCGCAGCGCGGTGAGCACCAGCTTACCGTCCGCCATCTTCGACTTCCATCCGATTACCTGGCGGGGATTTAGCATTGTGACGTACGGGCGCGCTCCGGTAGCTTTCTCATCCGCTTTGGTTTTCACCCTTTCTGGGTCCACCCTGGGATAGTCCACCAGCGCATGGGAGAGGCCATACTGCATCGCAAGGCCGAAGAATGACTGAGCCCAGACATCGAGGCGGGTGCCTTCCAGGTCGATGTTCTTCGCAAACTCGCGCAGTTGATCAGGAACGTTCTCGGCCAGCTTAATCGGCTCGGCAAATACGCGCCCTATGTTTTGCTTAATGGTCTCTTCGTAGGCGGGCAAAAGCGTGGCCACGGAGAGGCGTTTTTTATAGTCCTCTTTGTCTTCTTTCGGCCAGCGCGGGAGATATGCCTCGCCCAGTTGTCGCATATAGAGCGTGCCGCCCATCAGGGCATCATTGATATCCCACGCCTCGACCATGTTCCCATAGTCCAGATTGGGTGTTGAGATGTCAGGCATGGAGTTACATCCGTAGTTGAGTGACTTTTCCGGTGGGTTTGATGATCGGGAATTGCTTCACGATGAAATAACCACCAGCGTCGTTTGGGTGATCGTTGTCGGCTGATTTATCCGGCTCGCCGTTTGCCGCCCATACCTGCTGTTCAAGGCTGTCTGTATACACCGGGCAGCGAGCAATGTTAACTTTGTAGCGGCGCTCACCGTTGCCGTTGCAGAACATGGCATTCATGGAGTTAATGCGATCCTTTACCGGCGGGTTGGCTGCGTTCACCACCACGCTGAATCCGGCCTGCTTGAGCTGCGCAATATCGGTGGCGCTGGCGTTATTGGACTTTCGTGAATCGCCGGAGGCATCCGGATAGATGTAAATCTGCCTGGAGGCAACATAGCGCCCGCCCTCGTAGCGCCAGAACTCTTCCTGGATACGCTTTATCATGGCCGGTGTGTCATAAACTTTTATCAGCTCACGTACCGCGCGCGGCTCGCCATTGCGAAGGACGTGGACGATGGCCGCCATTTTGCCTACGTTAAAGTCCATGCCGATATAGAGCGGTTCGCCTGCCTGTTCTTCATCAATACAGTTATTCAGACGTCGATCGAACTGGTGATAGATGGTGCCGCTGGTCAGGTTGGTGAAGCGCCCCCTCAGATACGCCTTAATCAACTCCGGCGGGTAGGAATTCATCAGCGAAGGAATGTAATCCGCGGGCAGGTTCTTCGCGTTGTCGAACGTGCTGGCCTGAATCAGTCCGTACAGCGCCGCAAGCTCTGGTTTTTCACGCACCGCCTTCACGAATTGCTGGTAAACGAATTTGAACCCCTCCGGCGTTGTCGTGACGTCAATACCGTTACGCAGCCCATCAACCTTGTAACGCATACGGGCGATGATTTTTCGCCATGCTTGCTGCGCTTTGGCAGCCGCCATGACATCCAGCTCATCCACCATCGCGTTACCGATTTTGAAACCAACTATCGAGCCGGGCTTCTCCATCGAGCGGCATATTGTGGTCCCGCGGAACCGCCGCCCCTCGTAGAAGTGAACCTCTTTGTTCCCCTCATTGATTTTTACGCTCAGCCCCCAGTCAAAGGCCACCTCTTCGATCGTCGGGTAGAAGATGTCACGAATCTGCGGGTACGTCGGCGCGAAATAACCCTGGTTGATTTTCGGGTGTTCCCACATCCCTTTGCAGATGCCGCCACAACCCACCCACGTTTTACCGGAACCGAACCCGGCAACGTAGGCTTTAAACTTGTGCTCCATCGCGAGGAAGCGCGCCTGAGGAATGTTAAGTGTCGGGCTGATCCCCATCTTCTTCCCTCGCATCCACTACGTTGATGTTGATCTGCACTGGTGTTGGTTCGTCATCATCACCATCACCGGCCAGCTCTTTGCGGAGTTTCTCAATCTCCAACTGCCGGCGGTCGATTTCGATTTGCTGGAGGCGCTGCGCGAATTCGCTATCGGCCAAGCCCAGGCGCTTCATTACGGCTTCGTACATACGTTCGCGGCTGATTGCCGTTATCTCGACACCATTCTTCCCTAGCTTGACGCCGGAATACGCCAAAGCAGCGTCAGGGGGGAGTTTCCTGGTATCAGCGAAGTAAGGCTGGCCAATGCCATCGCCATTGCAGCGCGGGCAAGCAGGGTTAGGCTCACGGGTGTGGTCATAGCCGTAACCACCAACATCGACGGGCTCGCGTTTATCGCGTTCTGTAGCTTCCAGCCGCTTCTCTTCGAACTCCACCATATCGCGCCACTGGTACTGGTGACCGAAGCCCCAGCAGTAACGACATGCGCCGCGGCGATACTGTGAAAGCTGATTTGCATCGAAAGTGGCGAGTTGCCACATCTGCGCGAGCACTTCATCGGCACTGCCAAGCGTGCGCGCAATAGAGGCTTTCTGCTGCCGCGCAATGGCATGGGCAACGTTAGGATTCGTTATGAGCTGGCGACCGTAGTTTGGGTCACTATAACCAGCACGTGCAGCTGCAGCGGTGGCGTTGTTGTCCTTCAGGTGTTCCGCGACAAATAAGCGCTGCTGAGCGGTAAGCCCATCATCATCCACCAGCTCATTTGCGCTTTTATCTTTCTGCGCAGTGCGCATTTTTTTCTGCGCAGGTTTTTGCGCAGTTTGCGCAGAAGGTTTTTTGATATATCGACGTGCGGTAGCGTAGTTCAGTCCCTGCGCTTCACACCATTCCTTTGGTGATACGCCGGTTGCGGCATGTTCGGACAGGAACCGTTGCTGAAGCTCGCCCCAGTCCGGTTTTGCCATTCTTTCCATTCCTGTTTCAGATAACCATTATCAAGCCCACCAGCTGATGAGCTTTGTAGTGGTTAACAGTCAGCGTCACTTTGGCCAGCTGATAAAAAACATAAAGCCGATGAATGCGAAAAACAGCCCAGCGGCTGCTGCAACAACGATTAGAGTCCAAACAAGAATTGTTCCGATGGTTGCGATCACTTGGACCTCGCTAATTTTGGTTTCTGGCAGTTCGCCTGCCACGCTTTGTTATGCGCCAACTTGCTTTTGCTGGCTTGTAGATGGATATTGCTGGGATGAAACACATGGAGATAACCAAATGAAGCAGATTCTTTTTGCGTGGTTTGTTTTAACAAATACCTTTGCCTGCATCACCGCCAGCATTAACGTGAACAACTCACTAATGCTTGATTCAGCTGTGCCGTGGATTGTTGGGATTTCTCTTGCAGCAATCACTAATTACTTATTGGCTAAAAAACTGAAGAAAAGCGGTTTTCTTTAGCACATCCTTAAGGCATTGATGTATTGACTATTTCAGGCACTGCGTGCGGATGTAGTCCTGCAGATAGCCGACCTGCTTCGTCACTGTGACGATTCGCTCTCTGAGGTTGAAATAATCCCGTTCAGCGGAGTCAGTAAGTCGGGGGCCGGTAGCATCGCCCAGGCCGCCGGTGCTGGTCGTTCCGTTCGCGGGACAGTTTGCGTTGAGCTGCAGCCGACGCTTGCCAGAAGCAACATCGCGCTCAAGCTGATCGATAGTAGCTTTGGCATCAGCCAGTTCTCCGGTGTATTTGGCATCCAGCGCAGCCAAATCTCGCTGGCGCACCTGCATATCTTTGATCGTGGAGTTAGCCAGGTTGAGAGCTTTGGTGGCTTTATCGCGCTGGTCTTTGTAGGTGATAGCATTGTCTCGGTATCGGTTGACGAAGAACGTCAACACACCAATTAGGACCACTACCAGCAATTGCATCCAGTAACGCTTAACCAGCGCGCTAATCATGACAGGAACAGAGCGCGCTCCGCCTCGCGCCGACGGGCCAGGCCATTCAGGACTTTACCACCAGCTTTATTCCAGCGCAGGAACTCATCAGCTGCGCCAGCGTAATCACTGGCGTTGAGTTTTCGCAGGAGCGTAGATGTTGACAAAGACCGGGCACCGAGATTGTAAGTGAAAGACACCAGAGCATCGAATTGCCCCTGAGTCAGATCGACTTTAACCAGGCGGGACACGTCACTTTCGTAGCTGACTAGTCCTGTCTTCAGCAGGCGTTCTGCCGTTTCCTGCTTAATCGTCATCCCGGCGCGGATCGGTTTGCCGTCGACAGGCTGAGTCCACCCATAGCCAATTGTCCACACTCCGACGCTGTCCTGGTACGCGGTGAGCTTGCAGCCTTCGAACTGCTTGATTAGGGCAAAGCCTTTATCACTAGTTTGCATTCTTCATCCCCGTTATGTGTTCCCAGAAGTACGTCAGTGCCACGAAGCCCATCGCTCGGCTGATACTTACCGCCTTTTGAAATTGTGATTGGTTCATTAGTGCCTCAGTGCATCAACCAGGCGCGCAACGTTGCCTCTTACGGCCACCAGCACGGAAAGGAAAATGATGTTGGCCCCAATAGTGGCCCATGACGAATGAGGATAAATCCCACACAGGTAAGCCAGTGGCACAGCGCTGTACGTGACGGTAATCAGCCAGGCTAAACGCGAAACCCACGGACGATGCCGGGAATCACCTCGACGGTAAAACATCAGGGTAACCACCACTCCGGCGCAGAGCAGGGCGTTTAATGTTGCAGTTGGGTCATTTAGTACCACCTGAACCTCCCCGGCGCGTTATCAGCGCCACCAGCGAGCCGACATCCTGGTTGTTCAGGAACGTCAGGATTTTGACGGCTAATGCGGAAATGATTACGGCACCGATGGCGTCAAGAGGTTTATCACTATATCCGGTCCAGGCAGACAGCTTTGAGCCTACCAGCCCGGAACATAAGATCCCGGCAATGTACGACACGACAAAATATGCCAGTCGACGGGTCGCACTCAGATCAGCAGCTGTCGCGATATAGAATACAGCTCCTGCAAATGCGCCAAAAACCACGCCATAATCGGTACCTGTAAGCAGGCCATAGATACTGGCACCCGTCAGAGCACCACCGGCTAAGCCAGTGCCGGAAATCGGATCGGACATAGGTCCCCCTCAATGCTGTGAATCCTCTCAGTAAATTTGAGGGGAAATAAGAAAGCCCCGCATATGCGAGGCTCTAAAAATTCTTTGCCACTTCCCGGAGTGGCCACGCTCATGCCTTTGAGGTGCTGTCGCTTAATCGCCGCTCATAACCGGTGCGCGTTTGGCGTTCGCGCTGCTTTACCGAAGCTACTTTTAATTAGAACCTTAACCCGATGCTATGCAGGCTCGCTCAATGGCGACTCAGGGCAGCATCATGACTGCTGCATGGCCTTTCGGTTGCGGTCTGTCCGTTTTAGTTGTGCATTTTCTTCCCTCCAGAAATGCAAAAGCCCCACGGCGTAAACCGCAGGGCTGAATTTTCATGCTGGCCGAAACGATTGAACGGATTCCCAGCGTTAGAGTTGATTCTAGACGAAAATTCCGCGAACCTCAATATCTTTTTTCTATAATGATTCCGATTTGTAGAAATTCATCCTACTTTGTAACTGACTTTAAAGCTTTGTCTGCATAACCTTCTTGCCTGTGGCATTCCTCCACCAGCAATTCAAACAGCGGTTGCACATGATCGTAAGCAGTGGTTTTTTTTACATCCCATACGGTACGAACGCCTTCCAAAACATTGGAGAATTTAAGTCGTGCATAACCTCTCCCCGTGCACCGGTCACAAACTTTCATAACCGGCACGCCCTGTTCGTCAGTTTTCTCCTTATCCAGCACCTTCCCTTTACCGTGGCAGCGACAGGCATTACTGATAACGCCTTTACCTTTGCACGCTTTGCATAGAACCCTCGCGTTCTCCCGAACTGATTTCCACTCCTCCCAGTACGAGGGGAAAACGCCCTTGGTAACTTTTGCCCATTTTGGTGGCTTTCCGTCCGGGTACTGAATTTTATTGGTGAAAACTTCGACTTCGGTAAAGCCGCTACCATCGCAGCAGTCACATCTGCGCACACTGGCCGCGCTGCGCGCATAATCCTGGTATGCAAAAGCACACATAATTTCGAGCACGCGTCGGCGAACTTTTTCATCGAGTTCTTTAACTGATTTGAAGCGTTGGGATATCTCAACAGCTGAATCATAGAGCGCCTCCATCGCCCGGTCTGGGCTACTTATGCCAATCTTTGCCAGGTAGAGATCAAAGCCAAATCCGCACTTCGCGTTAACCAGCCCAAGTGCGGCCATCACGTCAGTTCCGGTCAGGCAGTCGGTGGCTGTCGCCCTCGAGGAGTCACTGAACATCGGTGATTTAGGCGCGAAGTATTTAGCGATTGATTCGAGGTTCATTGGGCTGCTCCTGCTGAATGATAGATACGAACAAAATTACGAAGAATGCGGTAATCCACCAGCACCGATCCCCGGTAGCGGTAAATGCGAAGGCGCTGCCAGCGCGCGCGGAGTTTATCAAGCGTTTCTGGCTTCATCTGGCCTCCTCGATAATGATTTGCCCGGTTTCTCCCCAGATTTTGGTAACCCGTCCGTCCCAGACATGGCTATCCTCGTCAAACACTGCATCCAGCAAAGCTTTCTCCAGGTTGTCTTTGTCCGGCTTTTGTTGATGTGGCTGGCCGACATATTGGGCCCGCTTTGCCTTACTCCAGCTCTTTGGCATGGGGATAACGAAAGTGACGTGATATCCGGACTCAGGCAAACGGATGCCCAGCAACCTGACATGCTCTTTGTATGCCCAGTACGCTGCAGTTTCTGGTCGTTTATGCCATCGGTCACGCTGAGTCATTCTGGGCTTGCCAATCGGCGTAATTTCGTAAATTTTCATGCGGGCACCACCAGCCCGCGGCGGGCAACTTCAATCACTGTCAGAACAATCGCGCGGTCCATAAGCTGCCGGCGCTCTTCCCTGTTCAGCTTATTCCCGTTATCAATGCCGTCATGACAGCAAACGCAGAGCGCAGCTGTCGCACAGTCATCGGTTTTTAATCCCATGCCTTTCCCTTCGTTCCGATGTGCCACCTGCGTTCCCCATGCCCACAAAGAACACAACGCTCGATCTGCCCGACGGCGGCGAGCCACTTTTTGCTGCGATAAATAGCCATGCTCACCCCCATATCCGGTTTTGCCACTGGCGATTTATACGCGGTGGTTTATTGCCTTCAGGCAGCCGGGCACTGACGGTCCAGGTGAGATAATCGGGGTTCAGGCTGCGCTCTACCTTTACGCCGCGGCGCTGATATTTCGCCATGAGTTCATCGGCCTGCTGGGTTGAGCAATCGGTATGATGGAACCAGGTATGCTTCATCCCCATCACCCCGCGAAGCTCATGAGCTGCGCAGCGGCGTTCTCTGCCTCGCGCTGGTCCCTGAACGCTTTTGACAATATCCAGCGCCAGAGGACATCGAGCGCGGCTTTGTACAGCTGCTGGAACTCGGTTTCGTCCATGTTCGCGAACGAGATGCTGCGAGGATGTTTCTGAAGAGTGCCATCCGGTAGCTTTATGGCGTCGTAATGCCCGGCCTGAATCGTCACCCAGGCGCGGTATGCATCGAAGGATTTACAGAGGCTGATCCCGTTCGTGACGCGGCGACTCGCTACCTGCTCAAGATAGTGCTCAGCGGCATCTAGTAGTGCTCCTTCGTTGCCGCCATAGGAGGCCAGAAATTTAGCGTAGCCGGTAACCAGCTTGCGCTCATTGGAGGAAATCGCGCCGCCGGTCGGCTCCCAGTATTCGAAGCCCAGATTCAGCAAAGCGAAGAAACGGCGATGAAACGCTGGATTGCGTACCTGTTTGAAGTCGGCCACCAGCACGGCGCCGAGCTTGATTTTTGATTGCAGAAAATCGCTGCTCTCCGGCGTAGCCGGGATCAGGATCCCTGAGGACTGTTTGATGAGTTGTAACTGCGCCATGGTTTTCACTCCGTGGCGCATCGATGTCAGGTTGCTGGTTGTTCAGGCCAGCTCAAGAATTATGATTGCGTACGTAGTGACAAGTCAATTTTTTGAAGTCATTTCCCTTACAACTTCCATTATGGTTTCCTTCGACCAGTATCGATCGTCCCTGCTTAGTTTTCTGTGAGTTATGGAACTGTCGTTGGTGGAAATTATATACCGCTCCTCCGCCCTCATACTGAACGTCAGCAGCTCTTTTCCTTTCCCATCGGTTATGGTCACTCGTAGATCTGACTGAGCTACACCCTCCACGAAATCCCCCTGAGCGACATACAGACGCGATTAGAAATTGTCGGCAGCAGCATCAAAGGGATTCGCAAATTGCGGTATTCTGAAAATGCGCGCTACCCCTGTGTGCAATCTTAATAGAACCAGTCGTCTGCACTTTCCCAGGTTTCCTGAAGAATCCCCTCGACCGTCTTCTTTGCTTCCTTTTCACCGCCGTAAACACTTAGCCCATCCGAACCTGCACGACGAATAACAAGGCTGCAATCTTCAAAATGATTCTGGAGTCGTTTTAAAAGTTCTTTTTCCAGCGCCGGTACTGCGCCATTAGGAAGTTTTTTAGTACGATCAATGGTTAATTCAACTTTCATTGTGGCCTCCTTTGCTTGCACTGTATTTTTATACAGTATACCTACATGAAAAAATGGTCAACGCCTTAAGAGCACAAAATGTTAATCCCATGTCAGGAAGTAAAAATAAAACCCGCCGTAGCGGGTTGAATAATAAGCCTTTTCTATGCTGCAATTTCTTTCGATTGGCAGAGTTCAGGGAGATTTGCTCTCACCAGCGCCTCGGCGAACGGCGGCGGAACGGCATTACCGCAGCGGGCTACCTGCTTATCCTTCGCATACTTCACGCCGCGGTAGTCTCTGTCGATGATGTACCACTCAGGGAAGCCCTGCGCCCGGTATAGCTCATGTGGCTGCAGCATGCGCATGCCAATATCTACTATGCGATACACCACCCCTTCGATGGTCACCAGGCCAGTGCTTTCCGGTCCGCAGTATTCGCGTAGGAACTCCAGCACCTGCTGCGCGCGCTGCTCGTCGTACCCGTCTACGGCCAGCATGGTTTTAACCTCTCCGACATGCGTGCCACCAGCGGTAATGGTCGGCATTGGCTGGTCGGTGCGCTGTCCGTCCCGACAGGTGCCTCGCAACTTCACGAGGTGAGAGGTAACCGCGGCATGGTGATTTCCCGTGGTGATGGTATGCGTTGGCTTCCCCATCTCTCCGCCCGGATGGCCAGTGTTATTGACCATCAAGTGCGCAGCGACAACTGCATGGTGATCAACAGTTGTCACTGAATGCATCGGCTCGTCCATACCCACCCCGGCCCCCTGGTAATTCCCGCCATAGTGCTTCACCAGATTCGCGGCCACCAGCCCGAACTTGCCGCCACCGGCGACGACCGTGCCCAGTGGCTTATGCAGACCTGGGACACGAGGCTCCTGCCCAGGGCGTTCGCCATAGCCCATCTGAATAAGCGTGGGCATCACCAGCTGCGATTTTCCGCCGCCACCAGCAGTGATTGTCGCGCTGGGTTCGTCTGCCCGATGTCCTACGCTGGCGCCGAACTGCCTGGCGATAACAGGGGCAACCACGCACGCACGGGACTGCTTCATGATGGTATGTGCTGGCTTGTCCAGCGGTCGCGGCTTCGCCTGGTATTCACTGCCGCCGTTGCCAGCCAGGAACGGTGTAAGCGCTGCCTCAACTACTCCGAGAGCATGCCCATTGCCGCCCGGGCGCCGGGATGTGCCAGCGGTGACCGTTGGTACCGGCTCAGTTACTGGTTGCCCGGTGGCGCCGGTGCGGAACTTGGTCAAGTGCGGCACGGCTATCGCATATCCATGGGTTTTGGTAATGGTCTGCAGCGGTTCCTCCAGCGCCTGGCCGCGGAAGCAGTCGTATTTACCTTTCGTCGTGGTGTGGTTGCACTTCACGATAAACGGCGCCGGGTTATCCAGGACAAAACGCTGTATGCCGCGGGCAATACGCTTCAGCGTATTCTCCGCCAGCGGCTTTTTGCGCTCAAAGATTGACGGCGCACCAATCGACCAGTCGATGCACTCTGCAGCGGTGCGCCATGGCGCCAGCCTGCCCATTTGGACAGCAGGCGACTTCGGATCCGCGTGGGTTGCTTGCGGCCAGGCGACCGGCTTCCCATCCCGGCGCATCACCATGAAAAAGCGTTTCCTGATGGTCGGAGCGCCATAGTCGCATGCACGCAGTTCGCGATAGTCCACGTCATAACCGAGCCCGGCCACTAGCTGCTGCACCTGCTCACTCTCCGGTGACAGCTGCAGGAACTCGCAGCATTCCAAAAGCGCAGGATGATCAGCGGGCACTCCGGTGCTAAGCATGCCGATAAACGCCTCGAATGTTTCACCGGCGCGCTCAGGATCCGGTCGCATCTCTCCGACCAGCAACGGCCCCCACGTTTTAAATTCTTCAACGTTCTCCAGCATCATTACGCGCGGGCCTACTTCCAGCGCCCAGCGAATAACGATCCACGCCAGTCCGCGAATCGCTTTCTCAACTGGCTTAGCGCCCTTGGCTTTTGAGAAATGACGGCAGTCCGGCGAGAACCAGGCGAGCCCTACCGGGCGACCTGCAGTAGCAATCTTCGGCTTTACCTCGTACACGGATTCGCAATAGTGCAACGTGTCCGGATGGTTGGTAGTGTGCATCGCCACGGCGTTCGGGTCGTGATTGATCGCGATGTCCACGCTCCGGCCGGTAGCCAACTCAATGCCCGTACTCGCCCCGCCGCCTCCGGCAAAGTTATCAACGATAATCTCTCTCACGCGTATTCCTCCATGGCGGCGGCCAGCGAACGGGCAGCAGCGACAATTGACGGTACCGGCATTCGTTCCAGCCACATCCGATTGATGTGATGCTGCAGGCGGCGCTGGTGGTGCGCCGGGAGATCCCCGGCGTTTTCAATCTGGCTGTAGACCATTCCGACTTCGGCAGGCCAGACAGTTTCTGATACCTCCACAAGCAGCAGGCTTTCCAGTTCAGCTACTCGCCTGCAGGCGTATTGCAATAACGGGTCCATATCAGCCCTCCTCGTAGAAGCGGACACCGGCATTAGCAAGAGCAGCCAATACATCATCGCGTGCATACCATTCGCCGTCAGGTTCTTCTGAGCAGGAATATGACTGCACGTCAAAGCGCTGGGGCAGCTTCACCTCCCGCGCCTCCAGCTCAGCATTCCGCTGGTCTTTGGCTTCCAATTCACCAAGCAGCGCCAGAACGCGCTTAGCCAGCCAGCATTTCTCTTCGTCGCCGTAAGGATTGTCAGCAATCTCTCTGAGTCGACCAGTGCTGATATCACCGCCATCAGCGCGGTAAGGTTTAGGTGTCATTTGGCTGCTCCAGGAATGAAGTAAAGCACCCAGGCATAAGCAATCAATGCCACCAAAATCCGTACCGCCAACATCGGTTTGATGAAACGGAAGGGGTTTTGCCACATCACAAAAGCCATTACCCCCAGCGCTGCTGTAGAAATTCCGATAACTACCAACGTAACTTTGATCAACTCCCATGCCTCACTCATTCTGATGCTCCCCTGTGCGTAAAACGCTCCCTGTCAAAGTCGATGACAGCTCGCTGGTCGCGGAAAATGCCGCACCGGCCGTGGCGGATGAGGTTCCCCCGCTCCACCGCAACTCGGATGTATTTCTCAGCGGTGGTGCGATGCAGGCCAAACATTTCAACGATGTCTTTGGTCGTTGCGTGGCCATACTTTTTCACCATCTCGATGATCCAAGCGATGAACAGGCTGCGTTCCTCATGGGTCTTAGGCCTTGCCATTCTCCACCTCCGCGTTTACCAGCTGCTGCACGAGATTTTTATGCCGACCAACAACGCGCACCGCATCGCGCAGTTTCTCCAGGCTCGCCAGCTTGTTTCTGGTGCGGCGGATTTCGCGGGAGATCACCCGAGCGGTCGGAATGGTCTGGGCAGTTGCTCGCCCTTCGGTGAACGAGGGGATCTCCCTGATAATCTGCGCGATATCCTTCGGCTGCGCGGTAGCGGCCAATTCAGGCTCAGCACTGACTGCAGTTACATATTCAGCAGCAGGTTCTGGCTCCGGTTCGGGCGAGGTCGCTGGCAGCGACCACGTTACGCCTTTGCCCTGCCCGTTCTTCACCACAAGGCCCACGCGTTCCAGCGCGCGCATTACGGAGGTCATGCCGCGAGCGTTACGGTTCACAGCTGTTGCCAGTGAAGGGGTATCCATGGCGCCATTCTTTGCCAGGAGACTACGAATAACAGCCGGGTCAACTGGTTCAGGCGCTTCGCCATGTAGTGCAGGCTTAGGCTGGGGAACGAAAGCAACACGCTTAGCATCTTTAGCCGAGCCAATGAACCAGCCACCGTCGGAGAAATCACAAAGACCTTGCTCGCGCTGTTCGCGCAGCATGTTCAGAGCCTCGACAGGCTCGACATCCAGACGGGCAGCCACTTCGCGGTAAGTCGCCCGGCCCATTTTTTCCAGTACTTGAATTACGGTTTCCATGGGAACTCCTATTAAATAAACCCAGCGCTTTTGCGTTGTTCGTATTGAGCCTTCAGCATTTCTGCTGGCGTAGGTCCGCTTGCTTTAGCGGGAGCGGCGATCGCGCGGCGAACTGGTGGAATGGGCTTACCTTCGGAGACACGTTTTTCCCAGTCTGCGAGACATTTTGCGGCCGCCTGGTGCAGCTCCTTTTCTGTCATCTGGCGATCGGTACTCTGGCGGCGAAGCTCAATGCAAATGTGATAGAGAACAGGCGCTGGCCATGGGTATTGCTCGCTGGTCGGATATCGGAA
The DNA here is from genome assembly GCF_045257065.1 of Enterobacter sp. PP-008-ECC_S150. NCBI lineage: Bacteria > Pseudomonadati > Pseudomonadota > Gammaproteobacteria > Enterobacterales > Enterobacteriaceae > Enterobacter > Enterobacter sp. PP-008-ECC_S150. Next base: position 30,899 of record NZ_JBJHHG010000025.1, read on the forward strand.
CACCAGACGGCGCCATTTCCAGTATTCGGCCATCACTTCGTCAACCGTAATGCCCAGCAGGCAGATTTCCTCTTTGCACCAGGCAACGAACTGACCCGGAGAAGGTAGAAATGGTTTCTCCTGGCGGCGTGCCACTCGCAGACCGGCGCTCACCTGCTCCATGGTAGTGATCCCATTTTCATGGAATGCCAGCACCCACTGACGACGCAGCTCGTTGAATTCGGCCTGGTCGTTAAAGCTGTGTACGCTGGCCGGGAACGCGGCGCGCAATGCGCTGAATAGGGCGTTAAAAATTTCGGCCGTCTGCTCAACCTGCGGGCGTTCCGCTGGCGCTTCGGGCATACCGTTTGCGATGCGGCGGAAATTTTCGCGATCGCAGTTCATCAACTGCTCAGAAAGACTTTTCATCGAACACCCCGTTTATCCAGTCTGTGTTGTTGAAATCGATCTTGCCCTTCGCTGTGGACTTCGTTGCCTTTCCACCGCTGCGCAGGCGCTTGGTTGTCAGGTCGTCCCACTTCCTGCGCAGGCTGGAAGGGCTCAGGATGTTGTCTTTCCAGAAATCATCCTTGTTGGCCCACTTGAACAGGTCGCAAATCTCGAAGTGAGTACGGTTGTCCTGCACGCGCATCAGACGGATTGTGTTAGCCCATTCGACCCACTTCGGCTCGCTAAGGCTGGAATTCACCGTCAGGCGCAGGGAATGAATCCAGCGAGCGGCTTTGAGATCGTCAGCAGTTCCCCATGACTTACCTGCAGGCGTGTAGATGCCGTCAGCAGCTTCAGGGTGACGAGAGAGGAATTTTTGAGTTGTCTCGTTTCGGGATTCTTCAGAATTCCGAGACGAAGAGATCTTATTATTTATATTGTTGTTATTACATTGTTGTTCATGATTCTCGGTGAAATGCGCGGCCTTATTCGCGGGTAAATGCGCGGCATACCCTCCGCAAGCCGCACCACTGCTGGCTTCGTCATGCGCGGGGTAATGCGCGGGGAATTGCGCGGGGAATTGCGCGGGTAATTCGCTCACTTTTTGAGCGTATTGCTCATAATTTGTGATAGTTATCACAGTGCCTTTTCGCTTCTCTCCAGAGCGAGAAATCATTCCTTCACGCTCGAAAATATCCAGCATTCTATCCACGGCGTGACGACTACATGGCTTCCCGTCCCTGTCGCATAATTTCAGCCCCAAATCGGCCGAGGTGGTTACCAGTTGTCCGGTTTGTAATGGCCACTGACGGCCTTTAAAGTTCGCCGTGTAGGGCTGGCGCGCAGCCCCCAAAAGAAGGTTTTCCCACAGCGTGCGCAGGAACACATCTTTCGCCCAGGGCTTCTTCAGTACGCTCCGGTACAACGGGATGAATCCGGTCTTCTGGTTCTCCATCCGGTTGCTCCTGATGGCACTACGTGCCGAAAAATCGGCATAAGCGACATTCGACATGCTATGCCCCTTTTGCCTGGTGTTTAGTACATGCGTTTGTCATAATGACCTCGCAATTACGACGCGTTTTTGCACCCGAAAGCCGTTGGTGTTCGCGCACCGCGGCTTTCACCTTTTCAGAACAGACCCTGCAGCTTTTCGCGCTTAACGCGTTTCGACTCAAACCGATCTGCCGGAACTGTCTGTTTCTCTGCCCATAACTTCGCGTGACGCAAAACATCATCGAAAATCCTCCCCTTACGACTTGCCTGAGACATTCGCCTGTACATATCGACGGCCTGTAATGCCCCCCCTGCGCGACAGCTGCGGTGAAGCCCTGCCGGATAAGTTCTTCGCGAACGTGCTTTTCAATAAATTCGACATGATTCACTGCGCACCTCACATGACGCCTGGGCCCATGACCGCGAGACCACTCAAAACCTGAACAACAGCCTCCCCTGGTAGAAGCGCCAGCAGGTGTTCAATGCCCTCTCTCACCTCTTTCACCAGCTGGTGCTGTGGCGCCTTCAGAATTACCGCGCGTTTCGCTTCGCTGATTTCCTTCTCCATCGCTGCATACCGCGTCATAAAGCAGTCCTGAAGTACCAAGCGACCACGGAATTCAAGTGGTAGAACGGCGAGGATCGCGGGCGAGAGCAGCCTGATGTTTTTGCGGGCATACTCCGTATCTCCATCGAGCCAACGGAAGAGTTTCTGACGCTTACGGCTAAGGTCTTCGGGAAAATCCAGCCCGGCGCCGCCCTGGCTCTCCCATTCCTCAACGATGATTCCTGCAACAACATCCTGGTTATCCAGTGATGCGGCCCAGGCGCGGACGGCATGGCGGATCTGTTCGTGCTTATCTGCCGCACTTGGCTGATTGCGATTTATCATCGCCACCGGAGTTATTCCGGTATTTTGTTGATATGAAATGGCATGCATGGTCAGGACTCCTGTTTTGGCAGCCCGTCTGTAGGATTTGGATAAATGTCACTGCGTACTTCATGCGGAGTGATTTTCCAATCAAGGAACTTGCATAACGGTATGACGCGATGTGAAGGAACCTGACTTTTTAGCCATAAACTTACCGTCTGCGGCTTAGTTGCAAGTGCCTCAGCTATTTCTGTTTGGTTCTTAATCAGACAGATCTGACGTTTCAAATGTAGATTCATAAGCTCCCCTTGTTGTCTTCAAGGAAAACTATATCTTCAAACTTAAAGCATTACTAGTTTTTCTTGTTAAAGACTTGAAGTGCTGATTACAAGGTTGGTTTGTAGAATGGATGGCATGAAAGAAGAAAATAAAAATTTCGCTTACAGGATGCAGGTGATTCTGCAGGAAACAGGCTGGAACCTATCGGAGCTGGCCCGACGGGTTATGGTATCCCCTCAGGCAACGCAGCAATGGTCAAAAGGGGTAACAACAGCGCGAGGAGAGCGACTTAAACGCCTTGCTGCTGTAACAGGAAAACCTACTCATTGGTTTTTCCTTCCGCAAGGAAATGAGCCATCAGAGCAAGAGTTAACTGAACTCTCTCAGCTTCACCAGTTAGATGACAAGGAAAAGGCGCTCCTTTCACTCTTTAACCAGATGCCAGAGGCAGAGAAAAACCGCTTGATAGTTCATGCCAAAACAATACTCTCAGAACTGGATTTGCTGAAAGGTGATGTCGCCAACATCATCAAAGATATACAAAAATAAGTAAGGACGTGCACGTCATGTCAAAACAGTTGTTAGAAGTTTTTTCCATAAAAGTTCAGCAGGTGATGAGGGAGCATAAATGGAACAAGTCAGAGTTAGCACGCCGACTAAAGCTCTCTCACACGGCAATAAGTAAGTGGGTAAATGGGCAGAACTTAGCTACTGGAGATCGCTTGAACAGACTCTCTGTCGTAACAGGTAAGCCTCCGCATTGGTTTTTCACTGACGAAAACAGCAGCACCCAACCACAAAGTGACTCAACAGGCATTCAATACAAAATATTGGATCAACAGGAACAAGCGCTTCTATCTGTTTTTAGTAAACTCAACGATAAAGATAAGCTTAACCTTATGGTTCATGCTATCGAACTTTCCCAAAAACACTCCTCCTAACTTCCAGCTCACCAAACCTTCAAATAAGCCCTTTACATAACGGCGACTCTTTACATCAAAGCCCCCACCCTTAATTTAAAGAAAAACTATAAATCACGCTTTACACAATCTAGTTTTACTTGTAACCTTCATTCCATCGACAACACGCGCACCGTTGTCAGGTTAAGAAATGTTCCGCCAGCCTGGCGACAAGGGCAAACAAGGGGATTGAGATGAAAGGCAACCCATCAGTACCAAACAGCGGTCGCGCTGTTCCAATGCGCAACCAACGAACCGGAGCAGCATGGCTGGTCTCTTTTAACTACAGCGACGGCACTTACTGGCATGAACCGCAGGGAAATCTGCGTCACATACGCCGGCCATATGCCTCACGCAGCATCGAACCGCATCTGGTCCCGGCAGGTACGCACTGATGAATACTCTTTTTGCATTAGTGCTGACCATTGGCATGACCAATGGCGATTTCCAGGACGTAGTGGTTGATGTCTATGAAAGCCAGCAGCAGTGCGAACAGGCAGCGGTTGAACAGCACGTGACAGGAAACTGTTACCCGGTAGAAAAAATTGTACGCGCCGATGAGGTTCCAGCAGACACCACGGCGAAATTCTGAGGAGACGATGATGTTGAAGAAATGCGCGTACTGCCGCAAGTCGATCGAGCAAGGGAAGGAAGTTAAAAACGAACTGCTCTTCATCCACGGCTCGCAGCTGAAACGCGAACAACGCGATTATTGTTCTGTACGTTGCGCTTCGTTCGACCAGATGGCTCACGAAGCATAACGAAAACCCCGCGCAAGGCGGGATTTACGTCCGGTGCCACCGACCAAAGTTACACCGGAATTTATACCAAACCAAAAACACACCCAATGGGCGCTATCTCTGGCCCGGGGATCTTACATCCAAAAATGAGGATCTGACATGGAATTTTTCCATCTGCTTAAAGCCAGTCAGAAGTCTGGTAAGAAAGATGCAGTGATTTGGTTCACTGCGAAAAGTGCAGCGCGCGCCAATCTCCAACTCGATGTGGCTCTGGAAGAAGCCGGAATTGAAGAAACTGGCCGCGGTAAAGACTACGCAAAACCGATCCGCACCGATTTCCCGGTATACAACGACCTGCCAGAAGAAGGCGCAGTGGATTACACATGGTGCGAGCGCTACGAACTGCAGGAAGACGGCCGTACCTGGCTGCCAAAAGCTGGCGCTGTGTCGCCTGAAGTCGTGGGCAACACGGCCGCACCGGAAACGACCGTTAAAGACGAAACTACCGACGAGAGTGTCCCGCTTGAAAACCGGACTCCAGCGGTCCGTTTTGCCTTCCACCTGACCAGCGACAAATATCAGACGCATATCAGCAAAGAGCAGCAGCTGGCTGCCAGCGAAATGTCACTGGATGAAGGCAACACCTATCTCCAGAACCTGCTGCTGGCTAAGAACGACATCCCTGAAGTTGCCGAATTGAGCCTGAACGCTGAGTGGAAACTGGTTCAGGCGATTAAGCAGGTCTTCGCTCCAGATGAAGCGCACGAAGCTGAACTTATCGCTGCATTCATGGCTGACTGGACTCGAGCCGATGCCGGCGACCGCAATCAGTTAGTTGAAGAGTGGAGAGGCGGAAAGCTTTCTCTCCTCAAATCAGAAAGCACCAGCAATGCCGGTGTTGCAGCAGTTCAGGATCTCACCGTTGATAACGGTATCCAGATTGGCGAGTACGACGACGAAAACACCCGTTATCCAGTGTGCAGAATGCCGTTCCGCAAACAACTGCTGTCTCAACTGACAGCGGACCAGATTCGCCATCACCTCATCCGCGAAGAGTACGACGCTATCAGCGCGCTGGAGATGGACACTGACAACAGCTATGCCCAGAACCTGCTGCTGGCGGCAGAAAACTGCGAAGAGATTAAGGGCTACGATACCAAGGACCTTTGGCGCTACACCGACGCCATTCGCAAGGTATTCAGCCAGGAGAAACGTCACGAACTCGCTTTGGTTCTCCGTTTCACCAGAATCTGGGCGGAAACTGATTACATTGACCGTGGCATCCTGGCGCGCGAATGGGCTGCCGGAAACCGCATCAGCAGCGTGCAACGTACTGATTCCGGCACTAACGCTGATGGTGGCTATGTTACTGACCGTGGCGAAGGCGCACACCATACGCTTGACTCTCTCGATCTTGAGATCGCCTGCGCCCTGCTGCCGATGGACTTCAACCACCGAGAAATCCCGGGCAGCATCCACCGCCGCGCCAAGGAAATTGTCGCGCATAAAGAAGAACCATGGAAATCGTGGAGCAAAATCCTGCGCAACCAGCCCGGCATTCTGGCGGTGAACCGCGCGGCCATCTTCAACCTGGTGCGCATCGCACCGGAAAACATACACCTGAATCCGGTTGCTCATCTGGAATTCGTTAACCAGACGATGACGGCTGAGTTCAATTCCGCTGTTGAGTTACTGCCATTACCCGTTGCAAAGAACGAAGCATCAGCAGTAGGCATGGAGCCTGATACACGCAAAACCTGCTGCACCCACGAAGAAAATTTGAAGCGCGTACGTGAAGAAGGTGCACGTAAACGCGCTGAAGAAGCAGCCAATAAGCCAAAAGTTGAAAATCTCGGAGGTGGAATCTTCTCCATCGATGCCCTAATGGGTGGAACTACCGATCCGGTCATCAATACCTCCTCAAATGAAGTTCAAAAAACGGAAAACGCAGCGGAGACCACCAGCGATGTGCAGATGGAAACGACTCAGCCAGAGAAAGTCGAAAATACTGATCCGGTACAACCAGGCGAAGGCGCTGATGCAGCTGATACGCAAGCAGTTACCGTAGCACCGGCAGAAATACTTGCCGCTGCCGCGCCAAGCCTGGCGAATCAGGAACAGGCGAGCGTTGACCATAAAACAGATTCAGCCAGCCAGAATAGCGTTCCTGCACACCAGAATGAGCCAGGACAGGAACAAAGCGAGCCAGAACTGCAGCAGGGACAACCAGCTGTTGAGTATCCTGCTTATTTCGAGCCAGGCCGCTATGAAGGGCTGCCGAACGAGGTTTACCACGCCGCCAACGGCATCAGCTCCACCCAGGTGAAAGATGCCCGTGTGTCGCTGATGTACTTCAGTGCGCGCCACGTTGAGAAAACCATCGTCAAAGAGCGCTCCGCGGTGCTGGACATGGGCAACCTGGTGCATGCGCTGGCGTTGCAGCCTGAGCAACTGGACGCAGAATTCAGCGTTGAACCGGTAATCCCGGAAGGCGCATTCACAACGGCCGCGACCCTGCGCGCCTTTATCGATGAGCACAATGCCAGCCTGCCGGCGCTGCTGTCTGCCGACGACATCAAGGTGTTACTGGAAGAGTACAACGCCACCCTGCCGCCGCAGGTTCCGCTTGGCGCTAACCTGGAAGAAACGGCGCAGAACTATATGGCGCTGCCAGCTGACTTCCAGCGTATTGATGGTGACCAGAAGCAGACGGCGATGGCAATGAAGGCTTGCATCAAAGAGTACAACGCCACCCTGCCGCCGCCGGTTAAAACCAGCGGTAGCCGTGACGCGTTGCTGGAGCAGTTGGCAATCATCAACCCTGACCTTGTGGCTCAGGAAGCACAGAAACCGGCACCACTGAAAGTGTCCGGTACTAAAGCAGACATGATCCAGGCCGTGAAGGCAGTCAAACCAGATGCCGTGTTTGCCGACGAGCTGCTCGATGCCTGGCGCGATAACCCGGAAGGGAAAGTGCTGGTCACCCGCCAGCAGCTGAGCACTGCGCTGAATATTCAAAAAGCGCTTCTGGCACACCCGACCGCCGGCATGCTGCTGACCCACCCGAGCCGCGCCGTCGAGGTGAGTTACTTCGGCTTTGATGAGGAGACGGGCCTGGAAGTTCGTGTGCGCCCTGACCTTGAGATCGACCTGGATGGCGTGCGTATCGGTGCTGACCTGAAAACCATCAGCATGTGGAACGTTAAGCAGGAAAGCCTGCGCGCCAAGCTGCACCGGGAAATTATTGAACGTGATTATCACCTGAGCGCGGCTATGTACTGCGAAACCGCGGCGCTGGACCAGTTCTTCTGGATTTTCGTCAACAAAGACGAGAACTACCACTGGATCGCCATCATCGAGGCATCCGCTGAACTGCTGGAGCTGGGCATGCTCGAGTACCGCAAAGCGATGCGCGTTATAGCAACCGGCTTCGACACAGGGGAATGGCCAGCGCCAATCATCGACGATTACACCGACGAACTGAACGACTTCGACCTGCGCCGCCTTGAAGCGCTGCGCGCTCAGGCTTAAGGGGGATTTATGCAAAATACTAATGTTACGGTTACTGACCAAAACACTGTTGTTAACTCAAACGTGGCTTTGTTCGATTCACAGTATCTGAACGCCATCAGCACGTTCGCGCAGATTATGGCGCAAGGTGCCGCGACTGTTCCTAAACACCTTCAGGGTAATCAGGCCGACTGCATGGCTGTAGCTATGCAAGCGGCGCAGTGGCAGATGAATCCCTTTGCTGTGGCGCAGAAGACGCACCTGATTAACGGTGTGCTCGGTTATGAAGCGCAGCTGGTTAATGCCGTCATTTCGCGCAGCGGTGTGCTGGCCAGCCGCTTTGAATATGAATGGTACGGGCCATGGGAAAAAGTTGTTGGAAAATTCCACATCCGTAAAGGCGAAAAAGGCGAGTACCGAGTCCCGGGCTGGACCCTGGCTGACGAGGCCGGTATCGGCATCATTATCAGCGCAACGCTAAAAGGTGAAGATCAGCCGAGAGAACTGGATTTACTGTTGGCTCAGGCCCGCACCCGAAATTCTACCCTATGGGCTGACGATCCTCGCCAGCAGTTGGCGTACCTGGCTGTCAAACGTTGGGCGAGGCTGTTCTGCCCGGATGTGATTCTGGGCGTTTACACCCCGGACGAGCTCGATGATCGCCGTGAAGAACGCGAGGTAAACCCAGCGCCGGCGCAGCACGTAAGCCTTGCTGACATTTCAGGTGACCATGTCACTACGACTGAAACGGCACAGGAACCAGCTCAAAACATCGAAACACCGGCCAAGGATTTCCGCGACCGCATTGATGCCGCTCAAGATGTGGATAGCGCCAAAGCGCTGCGTGCCGACATCGAAACAGCGAAAGCGACGCTTGGATCCGCACTCTTTACCGAGCTGAAAAACAAAGCCGTGAAGCGTTATTACCTGGTGGATGCGCGGAACAAGGTGGAAGCGGCGATCAACTCCCTGCCCCAGCCCGACGAGCCGAATGCCGCTGAACGATTCGCGGAAGCCGAGCGCGTGCTGGCATCTTCAAAGCGTCACCTGGGCGACGAGCTGCACGATCAGTTCAGCATCACCCTGGCGGATATGAAACCGGAATACATGGCCTAAGGGAGGCGGGAGGGTTCGCCCTCCCGGTAACGATATGAGCAAATCATTAAATGCACGCTGTATCCGCCGCTGGGAAGTTGAGTTCAAAGGCCTTTGTGATTCGAAGGTGAGCCCGTGGTGGCACAAGCGCGATCTCCGCGGCTACATCCGTGAATGCGCTCTGACAACTGCTGACTGCATGGTAGAGAACCTGGCCTATAACAACGCAATGCATGATTTTTTTGCTGAAAACGGCGATGACGGTGGCTGGTCTCCAGAGTTTTCGGTCTGGTACGACAGCAGCCGTCGTGAGCAGTATCGGAAAGAAGCACTGAGCTACCTCAATGAAGACGCCACCAACGACGAGATCGACGAAGAAATTCAGAACGAGCTGGAGGCCTGGAATGACTGAGCGCGGAATGATTTTTAACGGTGAGATGGTACGCGCCATCCTCGGCGGCCAGAAGACGCAGACGCGGCGGATTGTTAACTGGCGTGGACTCAGTGAAGGTTTGAATCTGAACTTCTCAGGCTTGAGAGTTTGCGAATATCCAAAGGGCTGGGTTATTGAATCTGAAAGCCGCTCTTCCACCGAATGGCGATGTCAGCCGACACCTTGCCCGTTCGGCGCAGTCGGCGACCGCATATGGGTACGGGAGACCTTCCAAGGTCCGCTATTTGATTTAGAGCAAATGGAAGCCTACCAGGAAGATTCTTCAAAATTCCATAAGCCAGAATTTTGTGTCTACAAAGCTGATGGTAAGCCAGCACCGGAATATTTTGACGCTGACGACAATCTGCATTGTGGCTGGCGGCCATCAATCCACATGCCGCGCTGGGCGTCCCGCATCACGCTGGAGATCACCGGGGTGCGCGTTGAACGGCTGAACGATATCAGTGAGGAAGATGCGCGAGCGGAAGGGATTATTGACGGTGGTTGCCTTAATTGCGGAGAGCCGGAGCCGTGCAATTGTTCGAACCCAGCACCTGACGCGACGGATGCCTTTGCCTACCTGTGGCAATCAATCTATGGACAAGAAAATTGGAACGCTAACCCATGGGTCTGGGTGATCGAGTTTAAACGTATCGAAGGAGATCTCCATGCGACTGATTAATCGAGGTAACCAGCAATCACCGTTAGCGCGTCAGGCATGCGACATCGCGCTGGCTGCCCACCAGCAAAGATACGGCGAATATGGGCGCAGCAAAATGAAAGAGACGTATACGGTGAAGGTTGAAGGCGTGAAGGTCTGGGTGGAGGTGGTGAACCGCAAGGCGAGCTATGTGGCCACGGCAATGACAGGCATGCGCCGCTTGCGTGCCCTTCCCGGCCAGGCGTCCTGATAAAGAATTATCAAACGGCCCCAGTTGGGGCCTTTGGAGAACGAAGATGAGCAAAGCAACGAATAAATTTGAGCTGATGAGCACCAAAGACATCTGCGGGCAGCTGTGTATTTCCTCACGTACGCTCGAACGCTACAGGAAAAGAGCCCCAAACGAGAACCCATTTCCTGAGCCCGATTGCGCTTACATGGGCGGCCCCAATAAATGGCTAAGAACCAAAGTCACCGCCTGGCAGATTAAAGAGATGTCACGATCAACCCGTAAGCCGATGTCTCACCTGAATCTAACCCGTGATGATAAAGGCCGTCTCACCCGACCTGACGCGGCGTGAACTCCAGAATGTCGGGCTCGACGATGCTCATAAGTCGGGCCCACCACTTACCATATGCCACTCTCATTTCCTCAACATAGGTGTGCTTGTCGTACACCGACCACACGCCAGGCAGTTTGTGCCCGAGCATTATCTCAGCGATATGCGGCTCGGTTAGCTCTGAGAAATTCGTTCGCGCAGTCCTGCGCAGATCATGAATAGTAAAATGTGGGACCTGCTCGTTATAAGCCTTGAGCATGAACTTAACCAGGTTACTGCTGATGCTCATATGAAAGCCTTCACTCATCGGCTTGTCTTCATATTTTGAAAAAACAAAGCGTCCTGGCGCCAGCTCAATGGCCCGTTTTATCAGCGGGAGCATTTCCGGGATGATAGGTCGAATTATTGGTTTCTTTGTCTTCCGCCCTGTCTTGTGGTTTTCCCATGGAACAGTCCAGATCCCTTCTTCAAAATCAAAATGTGCGACTTCAGCCTGCCGGAGTTCGCCGACCCTGCACGCCCATATCAGTGACAATTTATAGAGGATCTTGTTTCGCTCAATGAGGCGGGAATCCTCAATGGCTCGCCAGACTATCGCCAGCTCTTTGCGGTCCAGTGTTCGCTCACCCATTTGTTTCTGGATGCCGAAATCACGGCCAGACATCTCTGAGAGAGGGTTAACCTCGAGCAGTTGCCGTTTTACCGCCCAGGAATAACACTGTCGGCCATTGCTGATTACGCGCCGGGTGATCTCGCTGTACCCCTGGGCCAATCGGTCAAGGACAGTGAGCCAGTTGTGCAGCGTGAGCTGATGCGCAGGGTATTTCCCGAGCTTGGGGAAAACGTGCAATTCGAATGTACGTAAAATCTGCCCTGCCGTTTCTTTCTGAACGCACACCATTGAATGCCATTCGCGAAACAGCTCTTCGAAGGTGTACTGGCTGTTAATCTTGGCTTTGTCGAGGCTTTGCCTGATCCGTGGGTTTTCGCCACGGGCAAGAATGGCGGCCCACTTAGCGACTTCATCGCGCGCGGCTTTTAACCCGAACTCTGGATAGCTGCCGATCGTCATCTTGTCCTGTTTGCCCAGGAAGCGGAATCGGTAGAAAAAAGTAACAGCCCCCTTTTTGGAGATGCGTACCCACAGACCATCCCGGTCTGCCTTTTCTTCAACTTTGTTTCGTTCGCGCCCAAGGCACGACTTTAGATAACTATCTGAAATAGCCATGTTTTGTCCCTGCGTGTGTCCATCAGAACGGGAGGTGATGTGTCCATCATAGGATATGGACGCGCTGGTGGACACAAAAACCATGACTTATGATGTCGTAGGTTGACTGTACATGCAAACAGTATTGTTTTTGGGAAAGCTGATTTGATGGGGATCTAGAGGTGTTTTTGTCGGAGGTTTGCGGAGGCTGGCGGGGTATCAATTATCGATGTGAGCAATGATCGAAAAGTTACGTATGTTCTTCATATAGTTAAATAATTATGCCTTACGAATTCCTGGAGGCCGCTGTTCTTAGCCTGACGTTTTTCAGTGCGAAAACGCAGCATTCTACACTACATCCTCGCTACCTGGAAATGCACTTAGAGACAGGTATAGCGTGAAGAAAGGACGTTTTCTGTTTTAGGGTGTAAAAAATGATAAAGCCCGATGGATCACCGGGCCTCAGAAGAGAGCGTTTCAACACGAAGCTGATCGGGTGCCAGCCCTACGCTAAGAATGACCGGCTGCCACTCCTCGCGCGCGGCAAGCGTCGGAGAGAGGCCTTTGGCCAGCCAGAACCCTCCTACGCCGCCCAAAGCGGCCCCGCACATGGCGGCCACATCGGTACCGAACAGCATCTGAAACAGGCCACCCATGATAAACAGCCCGACCAGCGGAGAGAGATACACCAGCATGGCGGAGCTGAGCAGGCTGCCTTCCGCAATACCCAGCTCTACCTTCTGCCCCGCCATCAGCGGCTGTTCGCTTGGCACAGAAATCGTGTGCGAGGTTTGCGGCCCGAGCTTATTCAGCACCCGGCTACCGCAGCCGGCGCGGGATGCGCAGCTATTACATGAGGCTTTGACATCGCAGCTCACCAGCGCAATGCCGTTCTGCCACGAGACGACCGTCGCCCACTCTTTGATCATTGTGCAGCCCTGAATTTAATACTGTCGGAAATGCGCTTCGCCGTTTGCGGAGGGAGTTCACCCACAATGGTAATCTCGGCGTTATCACGTACCGTGGTACTCACCGTACGGCGCCCGGTACGCAGCATTTGCTCAGCGCTGTTTGCCGTTGCGCGATTGATGTTTACGGAGAAGCTGAACAAGCCGTCGGAATAGAGGCGCGATTCCACCGGCGTTTCAATGGTTGGCAGCTGACGACGGCTGCTGGACACCTCGCTAAAACCCTGTGGGATCCAGGCAGGTACCCAGTTGAAATTAACGGAATCTCCGGCAGGAACAGAAAGCAGCGGCGGCAGGCTGGCCTTCGCCAGATTCTGCATGCTGTTGCCAACCTGATTGTTCACGCTGAAGGAGATCACGCGGAACTGCTCCAGCGTTTCACCGTCGCGGTCAAGGAGGTCAACACGCATGGGGAGTTTGGTTTCGGCGTCAATCCAGACGATATAGCTGTAGCGCGTACCATCGCGGGCGACAACGCGAATCACCTCGCACAGCCTGTCCGCGATGCGCGTACGCCCTACCGAGATAAAATCGTAGTAAGGAGCAAGCCGTTTGAAGTCGGTATAAATGAGCGACGGCAGAGAATCAACGATATAGTCGCCATTCAGCGTGAAGGGCTCCAGGCCGGGCTCGAAATAGCTGATTTCGTTACCACGCTGGACAACTTCCCGACGCGGGCCATCCATCTGTAAAAGCTGGGCGAGCGGCTGGTTATCAAGACGGGCATGACGATAGCGTAACGACTCGACGCCCTGCTTATTGATGCTGATAAATGCCAACTCGTAGTTGAGTGACTGGCTGGCCAGATTCATTTGCTGCAACAACGCCCCGGATGAAACATCAGCCGAGGCGTTGGCAGAGAAGAACAGGCTACCCGCCATCAGAGACATGGCGAACCAAAGTTGCTTCATTACTGCGATTGCGTTCCTAAAGTTTGGTTTCCGGGCACCTGCACAGCGGCTTGCTGTGTCTGCGCCTGCTCAAACTGAAGCTGTTCAGAGTGCAGACGACGCTGCAGCTCGTAATCCTGCAACATCGCATTAATGCGACGGCGCTGCTCCTGAACCTGCTGTTGCTGACCGCCGCTGGCGGAAGCCTCAGCCGGAACACCCAGGCTTACCGGGCTGGCTTTGCCCATCATCGGCAGTGTGTTAAACACTGGCGCTTCTGGCTGCTGATTAGTTTCAGACTGAGTATTATAGTGCTGGACGCCAACGATAACTGCAAGCGATACGCATGCAGCCACACCCATTTGGGTAAGCTGGCTGGCCCACGGGCGCACCTTTTGCCAGAACGGCATTTTCTGCCACTGGTGAGGCGCGGGTTGAGCTTCAGGAATCAGCGGAGTGGTCTGATGAACAGGCTCATTCTCAATTGCCGCCATGACGCGGGCTGAGATATCGAAATGGAGAACCTCGCCGGTATCACCGCGAAGGGTGTCACGGATGAGATGGTAACTCTCCCAGGTCTCTTGCATTTCGGGTGAATGAGACAGCTCGTTGAGCAGCTCACTATCCACCGTTTCACCATCCATTAAAGCGGAAAGTTTTTCTTTCTGCATGCCTAATACCTTTTCCAGTATCCCGCTATCGTCAACGCCTGATAAGCGGTTGAACTTTATTATCAATAGCTTCTCGCGCACGGAAAATTCGTGAACGTACCGTGCCGACCGGACAATCCATGATAGCGGCTATCTCTTCATAGCTCAGACCATCCAGCTCCCGTAACGTAATTGCCATGCGTAAATCTTCCGGGAGCGACTCGATCGTGCGAAAAACGATTTGTCTCAGTTCTTCTGACAACATTAAGTTCTCAGGGTTCGAAATTTCTTTCAATGCGCCGCCACTTTCGTAGTTTTCGGCGTCGATTGCGTCCACATCACTTGAAGGCGGACGACGGCCCTGAGCGACCAGATAATTCTTTGCCGTATTGACAGCAATACGGTACAGCCAGGTATAAAAAGCACTATCTCCCCGGAAAGAATCCAGCGCGCGATAGGCCTTAATGAAAGACTCTTGCACCACATCAGGCACATCGCCTGACGGTACATAGCGGGAAACCAGGCTCGCCACCTTATGCTGGTAGCGCACCACCAGTAGGTTAAAGGCTTTCTGATCTCCCTTCTGGACCCGTTCAACCAGGACCTGGTCCGTTAACTGCTCGCTCATCCGAGGTAATGTCTCCCCAAACCTAAATTCCACGCGTTATCGAAACGCCACTCTAAAAATACCGCACTTTGAGCAAGCACCGAATTAGAGTGTCCGATCGTCAATAAGTTCCGTAACGCCTTTGTTTTTGTTCATCGCGCCGCAGACTGTTCATTTTCTCTCATTATAAGTCTGTTCACGATACGCACCACTTTCTGACAAGAAACATCTTTTTCCCGCCAGAAGAGTAACGCAACACAGGCATTATTTCACCACAAAATCTGACGCTAACGATCTGCTTCGCAAAATAATTTCACTTATTTAGCCTCCGTTTACCTCCCCCTGCGAGTTTAGTCATTGCAACAGCCTTTAAAAATAAACGTGCGATAAATCGCACTCAGGTGCTATTCTGACCCAACACTGTTTAGTAAATTAAACAACCATCATGAACACAACACCTGAACTGCATTGTGATGTCCTGATCATCGGCAGCGGGGCTGCCGGTCTCTCTCTGGCGCTGCGCCTCGCGGAGCATCAAAACGTTATCGTTCTGAGTAAAGGACCGATAAGTGAAGGCTCTACATTTTATGCCCAGGGTGGGATTGCCGCCGTGTTTGACGAGACGGACAGCATTGCATCCCACGTAGAAGATACGCTGATTGCCGGGGCCGGGATCGTGGATCCGCACGCCGCAGAGTTTGTCGCCAGCAATGCCCGTCACTGCGTTCAGTGGCTCATCGACCAGGGCGTCCTATTCGATACGCAGGTTCACCCCAACGGTGAAGAGAGCTACCACCTGACGCGCGAAGGCGGTCATAGCCACCGCCGCATCCTGCACGCCGCAGATGCCACCGGTAAAGCAGTGGAGACCACGCTGGTTGGCAAGGCGCTGAGTCATCCAAATATTCGGGTGCTTGAACGAAGCAATGCCGTTGACCTGATTATCTCCGACAAAATTGGCCTGCCGGGCACGCGTCGCGTAGTGGGGGCGTGGGTCTGGAACCGCAATAAAGAGAAGGTGGAAACCTGCCGGGCGAAGGCGGTGGTGCTGGCGACGGGCGGAGCCTCAAAAGTGTATCAGTACACCACGAATCCGGACATTGCCTCCGGCGACGGCATCGCGATGGCCTGGCGCGCCGGCTGTCGGGTGGCGAACCTTGAGTTCAATCAGTTTCACCCAACCGCCCTGTTCCACCCTCAGGCGCGCAACTTCCTGCTCACGGAAGCCCTGCGCGGTGAAGGCGCCTATCTGAAACGCCCTGACGGCACCCGCTTTATGCCCGACTTTGACGCCCGGGGTGAACTGGCGCCGCGCGACATCGTGGCCCGCGCCATCGACCATGAAATGAAGCGTCTTGGGGTGGACTGTATGTATCTCGATATCAGCCATAAGCCAGCCGAGTTCATTCGCCAGCATTTCCCGATGATTTACGAAAAGCTGCTCACGCTTGGCATTGATTTAACGCGCGATCCGGTGCCCATTGTGCCAGCCGCCCACTATACCTGCGGTGGCGTCATGGTTGACGATCATGGACATACTGATGTGGATGGCCTGTATGCTATCGGTGAGGTCAGCTATACCGGGCTGCACGGCGCGAACCGTATGGCCTCGAACTCACTGCTTGAGTGTCTGGTCTACGGCTGGTCTGCCGCTGAAGACATCATCAAGCGCATGCCCTACGCTCGCGAGACGGAGCGCCTACCCGCCTGGGATGAAAGCCGCGTTGAGAATCCGGACGAGCTGGTCGTGATCCAGCACAACTGGCATGAGCTGCGGCTGTTTATGTGGGACTACGTGGGGATCGTGCGCACCACGAAACGTCTGGAACGCGCGTTGCGCCGCATTACCATGCTGCAGCAGGAGATTGATGAGTATTATGCCAATTTCCGCGTATCCAATAATCTGCTGGAGCTGCGCAATCTGGTACAGGTTGCCGAGCTGATCGTTCGCTGCGCGATGATGCGTAAGGAGAGCCGCGGATTGCACTATACCCTCGACTACCCGAATCAGCTTCCTGAATCCGGCCCGTCAATCCTCGCTCCGCAGCTTTACATAAACAGATAAAACGCCTGGGTCAGGGCAGTGTAATCTTCGGAATAACGCTGGTCTGGCCCACGGATCACCATTCGGTCATTAAAGCATTCACCCTCTTTTGGCGAGAGCGCCAGCAGCACGCGGTGCGGCAGTCGGCCTTCCGTATCGGAAATATCGGTACGCAGACGCAGCGTCCAGCCGATCTCCTGCGCGATACCGATGAACGTGTTGCCGGTGCTCTCTGGCAGGACCACGCAGAAAAAGCCGTCCTCGGAGATGAGTTCTGCCGCACTGGTGAGCAGCGCCTTATGATCGAGAGAGCCGGTATAACGCGCCTGTTCACGCTCAGGGGTACCGCACTCAACGCCGGGCGCGTAGTAAGGCGGGTTGCTGACGATCAGATCGTAACGTGACGTTTGCTCCGGTGCCCATGCGAGCACATCTGCGCATTCCACTCTCATTCGGGCCGCCCAGGGAGATTCGGCCATATTGTCGCTCGCCTGCTCTGCGGCCTGTACATCCAGCTCGACGGCATCAATGGTGACATGTTCTTCCGTACGCTGCGCCAGCATCAACGCCACCAGCCCGCTGCCGGTACCGATATCAAGAATACGCTTAACGCCTGCGACAGGTGCCCACGCGCCCAGTAAAATACCGTCGGTACCGACCTTCATGGCACAGCGATCGTGAGCGACAAAAAATTGTTTAAACGTAAAACCATCGCGGCGCAGCTGCGCTTTGAGTTGAGACATGTCAGAGCAACCTTCTAAGTGAAACTGGAGTAGCATAGGGGAAAGCGAAGTGGCCGAAAAGCGATATCCATACAAACAGATGAAGATTACAGCCGTAACGTCTATAATCAGCGCCCCACACAGAGGTAGAACATGACTGTAACGACTTTTTCCGAACTTGAACTCGATGAAAGCCTGCTCAATGCACTTGAGAGCAAAGGCTTTACACGCCCGACCGCCATTCAGGCAGCGGCCATCCCGCCTGCGCTTGAGGGCCGCGATGTGCTCGGTTCTGCGCCAACCGGCACGGGGAAGACAGCAGCCTATTTGCTGCCTGTGTTGCAGCATCTGCTCGACTTTCCGCGTAAAAAATCTGGCCCGCCGCGTATTTTAATCCTGACGCCTACGCGCGAGCTGGCCATGCAGGTTGCCGATCACGCGCGTGAACTCGCGGCAAATACCCATCTGGATATCGCCACCATCACCGGCGGCGTTGCGTACATGAACCACGCCGAAGTGTTCAGCGAAAACCAGGATATCGTCGTGGCAACGACGGGCCGCCTGCTGCAGTACATTAAAGAAGAGAACTTTGACTGCCGTGCGGTTGAAACGCTGATCCTCGACGAAGCCGACCGCATGCTGGACATGGGCTTCGCACAGGATATCGAGCATATTGCGGGTGAAACGCGCTGGCGTAACCAGACGATGCTGTTCTCGGCCACCCTCGAAGGGGAAGCGATTAAAGACTTCGCAGAGCGTCTGCTGGAAGATCCGGTGGAAGTATCGGCTACGCCGTCCACCCGCGAGCGTAAGAAGATCCACCAGTGGTACTACCGCGCGGATAACCTTGAGCACAAGGTTGAATTGCTGAAGCACCTGCTTAAGCAGGAAGATGCCCTGCGCACCATCGTGTTTGTACGTAAGCGCGAGCGCGTGCACGAGCTGGCTGAGATGCTGCGTAACGCCGGGATCAACAACTGCTATCTTGAAGGCGAGATGGCGCAGATCAAGCGTACCGAAGGCATTAAGCGTCTGACCGACGGTCGCGTTAACGTGCTGGTTGCGACAGACGTAGCCGCACGTGGGATCGACATCCCTGACGTCAGCCACGTCATTAACTTCGATATGCCGCGCAGCGGCGATACCTACCTGCACCGTATTGGCCGCACCGGCCGCGCGGGCCGCAAAGGGATTGCGATTTCACTGGTTGAAGCGCATGACTACCTGCTGCTGCAGAAAATTGGCCGCTACGTTGATGAGCCGCTGAAAGCGCGCGTTATTGATGGCCTGCGTCCAACCACGCGTGCGCCGAGTGAAAAAATGACGGGCAAACCGTCCAAGAAAGCGCTCGCGAAACGTGCTGAGAGAAAAGAGAAAGAAAAAGAGAAGCCGCGCGTGAAGCAGCGCCACCGCGATACCAAGAATATTGGTAAGCGCCGTAAGCCAAGCTCTGCCGCACCAGAGACAAAAACCGAAGAGTAAGAAAAAGCCGGGGATTTCCCCGGCTTTTTTATTACCCCCCGTAGCTGAAGCCTTACAGGCTTTCAGTAAAGGTACGCGCGATAACGTCGCGCTGCTGTTCTGGGGTCAGAGAGTTGAAGCGAACCGCATAGCCGGACACGCGAATGGTCAGCTGCGGGTATTTTTCTGGATGCTCAACCGCGTCCATCAGCGTTTCGCGGCGCAGTACGTTTACGTTCAGGTGCTGACCCCCTTCCACGCGCACTTCCGGTTTCACTTCCATTGGAATTTCACGGTACTCGATTTCGCCCAGCTTGCTCACCGGCACGATTTCATCTTCGGCAAAACCCGCTTTCGCAACGACGCAGCGCGCTTCGTTCTTCTCGCTGTCCAGCAGCCAGAAAGAGTTGAGCAGATCGTCATTTGCAGCTTTAGTAATCTGGATACCTGTAATCATGTGTTGCCTCCCTAGGCTACCTTAACTGATGTCGGCCTCTCGCGGCCAATTGGTAAAACCATTGTTTCTTGTGTGTATATATATCATTCACACTCCGGTGATTTATTGATTTAAATCAACAAAAACACCAACCACATAAAGAGTGTGGTTTTAATTTATTGTTTTAGATCAATTTCACCACCTGACCAATTCAACTTACCTCGTATCTATTCAAAATAAATTTAGTCACTTAGCGCGCATTTCAGCGCGTAATTTTGCTCACCGGGGTTAAACAGGTAAGCTAGGCACAGATTGAGATTCGCAGGAGAGCGAGATGACGACACCTTTAACCTGGCATGACGTGCTGGCAGAAGAAAAGCAGCAGCCCTATTTTATCAATACGCTCAGCACCGTTGCGGCTGAGCGTCAGTCCGGACAGACGATTTACCCGCCGCAGAAAGACGTGTTCAACGCCTTTCGCTACACCGAACTGAGCGATGTGAAAGTGGTCATTCTGGGTCAGGATCCCTACCACGGCCCGGGGCAGGCGCATGGGCTGGCGTTTTCCGTTCGTCCCGGCGTGGCAATCCCCCCTTCTTTGCTTAACATGTATAAAGAGCTTGAGGGAACCGTGCCCGGGTTTACCCGGCCAAATCACGGCTACCTGGAAAGCTGGGCGCGCCAGGGCGTGCTGTTACTGAACACGGTGCTTACCGTACGGGCAGGCCAGGCGCACTCGCACGCCAGCCTGGGCTGGGAGACGTTCACCGATAAAGTCATCAGCCTGATCAACGCCCATCGGGAAGGGGTGGTGTTTTTACTCTGGGGATCGCACGCGCAGAAGAAAGGGGCGATTATCGACCGCCAGCGTCATCACGTGCTGAAAGCGCCGCACCCGTCACCGCTGTCTGCACACCGCGGTTTCTTTGGCAGTAATCATTTTGTTCTGGCGAATGAATGGCTGGAAAAACGGGGCGAAACGCCGATTGACTGGATGCCTGTGCTACCGGCAGAGAGCGAGTAGGATTTGAATGTGCCGGGTCAGGCCCGGCACATAAGAGGCTTAGGCCTTATTCTGACGCCACCATTCGGCCAGCAGTACGCCGGTTGCAACGGATACGTTCAGACTTTCCACATTGCCCGTCCCATCGATTGAGACGCTCAGATCCGCACTCGAGAGCGCCGCATCAGACAGACCGTCGCGTTCCTGGCCCAGTACCAGCACCATCTTGCGTGGCAGCGTCGCCTTAAACAGCGGGGTACCGGCATGGCTCGAGGTAGTCACGATGGAATAGCCCGCTTTACGGAACTGCTCAAGGGCGTCCAGCACGCTGTCGCCGGTGATCGGCTGTACGTGCTCGGCTCCGCCTTCCGCAGTACGGATCGCGGCACCGGATTCCAGCAGCGCGGCATCCTGCAACAGCACGCCTTTCACGCCAAAGTGTGCGCAGCTGCGCATCATCGCGCCCAGGTTGTGCGGGTTGCCCACATCTTCCAGCGCCAGCACGCAGTCATCGGCATCCGCCTGGCTGACCCACTGCTGTACGGTCGTGCCGTTACGTTTTTTGATCAGGAAGCAGACGCCGCCGTGGTGTTCAGTGCCGGAGGCTTTGGTCAGCTCGGCATCATCCACAACGTGATAGGCTTTGCGGTTCGCGGCCATCCAGCGCAGCGCTTCTTTGAAGCGCGGGGTCACGCTCTGGATAAACCAGGCGCGGACGATACACTCAGGACGGCTCTGGAACAGCGCCTGGCAGGCGTTTTCACCGTATACGCGGGTCTCTTCCGCACGCTGGCGGCGCAGCACTTCCGGATCGATAAAGCTTTTACCGCTGATACCGCCGTGATCGGCTTTTTCCGGCGTCTCATCGCCAGGGGCGCGAGAAACGGTGCGCCACGGGGAAGCGTTATCACGTGAGAAGTCATCACGGGGGCGATCGTCACGTGGACGGTCACTGCGTGTGCGGTCGGAGCGAGGACGGTCATCGCGTTTGCGATCGTCACGTTTGCGGTCATCACCGCGGGTATTTCTGTCATCGCGGGCGGGGCGACGGCCACCGTCTGCACGAGAAGACGCCGGACGCCCGCCACCTTTTCCGGTACGCGGATTTTGGGTGCGTTTATCAGAGTCATCATCACTGCGGACATACATCACTTTGACCTTGCCGCTTTTGTTTTTCATTTCGTCGTTCATGCTTTTCTCCACCAGCGCTGCGCGAAGCGCGCAGATTACCCGATGTGCCAGCGCATAGCCATAATTTCGTACAAAAGCCTGCGACTATTGTTCTCATTGAATAAAACGCATTGTTGTTTCAAACAGGCTCATTGATAATATGTAACATATTAGAAACATTATTGGCGTTTTGCCGCCGTCCCGCGGCTCTATCAGAGGTTAGTTATGAATACCGTATGTGCCAACTGTCAGGCTCTTAACCGCATTCCGGACGATCGGATGGAAGATGGTGCGAAATGCGGACGTTGCGGCCATGAATTGTTTGATGGCGATGTCATTAACGCGACGGGTGCTACGCTGGACAAACTCCTCAAGGACGATCTGCCCGTCGTGGTCGACTTCTGGGCGCCATGGTGCGGCCCATGCCGCAGCTTCGCGCCGATCTTCGAAGACGTGGCCGAAGAGCGCAGCGGAAAGATACGTTTCGTTAAGGTCAACACGGAAGCCGAGCCCGAACTGAGCGCCCGTTTTCGCATTCGCAGCATTCCAACCATTATGATTTTCAAAAATGGTGAGGTGATCGATATGCTCAACGGCGCGGTGCCTAAAGCGCCTTTTGAGAGCTGGTTAAACGAGTCGCTGTAACATTCACGGGGCACATCTTGTGCCCCGCTCCCGCCTCTGCGAAAATAGGGTTTTTCCTGCATTTCGCCCATGACTGATAACGCCGTTCTTCAATTACGCGCCGAACGCCTTGCGCGCGCCACCCGACCGTTCCTCGCCCGGGGTAACCGTATTCGCCGCTGTCAACGCTGCCTGCTGCCGCTGAAGGTTTGCCTGTGCGAGACGCTGGCCCCGAGTACGGCGGAGAGTCGTTTTTGTCTGGTCATGTTCGATACCGAGCCGATGAAGCCCAGCAATACGGGGCGTCTTATCGCCGATATTCTGCCGGATACCGCGGCGTTCCAATGGTCCCGTACGGAGCCGCCTCAGGCCCTGCTCGACCTGGTGACCAACCCGGACTATCAGCCGATGGTCGTTTTCCCCGCGTCATATGCAGGTGACGATCGCCAGGTGCTTTCGGCCCCGCCATCCGGTAAGCCGCCGCTATTTATTATGCTGGACGGCACCTGGACCGAAGCGCGAAAAATGTTTCGCAAAAGCCCGTATCTCGACGCGCTGCCGGTGATTTCTGTCGATCTTTCCCGCGTTTCCGCCTACCGCCTGCGTGAAGCGCATGCTGACGGGCAATACTGCACCGCCGAAGTGGCCATTGCCCTTCTGGATTTAGCGGGAGATACCGCTGCGGCTGGCGCGCTGGGCAACCATTTCTCATGCTTCCGGGAGCGCTATCTGGCGGGAAAAACCGTTCATAAGGGCAGCGTCACAGCACTCGAGCCAGAAAGCGTTTAAAATCATCAGGTCGCTTGCATTCACAGGAGGCCTGCATGAGCCAGCGAGGGTTAGAAGCGCTACTTCGTCCTAAATCCATTGCCGTTATCGGCGCATCAATGAAACCGGATCGCGCTGGCTATCTGATGATGCGCAACCTGCTGGCCGGCGGTTTTAATGGCCCCGTCATGCCCGTCACGCCGGCGTATAAGGCGGTTCAGGGGGTGCTGGCATGGCCTGATGTAGCGAGCCTGCCCTTCGTACCGGACCTTGCTGTCCTCTGTACAAACGCAAAGCGTAACCTGGAACTGCTGGAATCACTCGGCAAGAACGGGTGTAAAACCTGCATTATTCTCTCGTCTCCGCCTGAACAGAAAGCCGAGCTTCTGGCCTGCGCCAGCCGCTATCAAATGCGCATCCTTGGGCCAAACAGTCTGGGGCTGCTCGCCCCCTGGCAGGGGCTGAACGCCAGCTTCTCCCCGGTGCCGATCCGCAAAGGCAAACTCGCGTTTATCTCGCAGTCGGCTGCGGTATCGAACACCATTCTCGACTGGGCGCAGCAGCGTGAAATGGGATTCTCCTACTTCATTGCCCTCGGCGACAGCCTGGATATCGACGTTGACGAGCTGCTGGATTTTCTGGCGCGTGACGGCAAAACCAGCGCCATCCTGCTTTATCTTGAGCACCTCAGCGACGCCCGACGATTTGTCTCGGCTTCGCGAAGCGCATCGCGCAATAAGCCGATCCTGGTGATCAAAAGCGGGCGCAGCCCTGCGGCGCAGCGTCTGCTGCATTCGCATTCCGGTATGGATCCCGCCTGGGATGCCGCCATTCAGCGCGCCGGTTTGCTGCGGGTACAGGACACGCACGAGCTTTTTTCCGCCGTTGAAACGCTCAGCCACATGCGTCCGTTGCGAGGCGAGAAGTTAATGATTGTCAGTAACGGTGCTGCCCCAGCCGCGCTCGCCCTTGATGAGCTGTGGCGACGCTTCGGCAAGCTGGCAACGCTGAGTGAAGAGACGCTGCAGCGCCTGAAAGACGCGCTTCCGGGCAGCGTGTCGCCCGGCAATCCGCTTGATTTGCGCGACGATGCCAGCAGCGATCGCTATATCAAGGCGATTTCCATTTTGCTGGATAGCCAGGATTTCGACGCGCTGATGATCATCCACTCCCCCAGCGCGGTCGCGCCGGGCAGCGAAAGCGCGCGTGCGCTCATTGAGGCCGTGCGCAATCATCCGCGAGGCAAATATGTCACCCTGTTGACCAACTGGTGCGGCGAGTTTTCTTCGCAGGAGGCGCGACGCCTGTTCAGCGAGGCCGGACTGCCAACCTACCGCACGCCGGAAGGTACCATCACCGCGTTTATGCATATGGTGGAATATCGCCGCAACCAGAAGCAGCTCCGCGAGACGCCCGCTTTGCCCGGCAACCTGACGGCAAACACCGTCGACGTTCACCGGCTGTTGCAGCAGGCTATTGAAGAGGGCGCAACGTCGCTGGATACGCATGAAGTCCAGCCGATTCTGGGCAGCTACGGGATGCAGACCCTGCCAACCTGGATCGCCAGCGACAGCGCTGAGGCCGTGCATATTGCCGAGCAGATTGGCTATCCGGTGGCCCTGAAGCTACGATCTCCGGATATCCCGCATAAGTCTGACGTTCAGGGAGTGATGCTCTACCTGCGGACGGCGGCAGAGGTCCAACAGGCAGCAGATGCCATTTTCGACCGGGTCAAAATGGCCTGGCCGCAGGCAAGGATCCAAGGATTGCTGGTGCAAAGCATGGCAAACCGCGCTGGGGCGCAGGAATTAAGGGTGGTCGTTGAACACGATCCGGTCTTCGGCCCGCTCATCATGCTGGGAGAAGGTGGCGTTGAGTGGCGTCCTGAGGAGCAGGCGGTGGTCGCGCTACCGCCGCTGAACATGAACCTGGCACGGTATCTGATCATCCAGGCGATAAAAAGCAAAAAAATCCGTGGCCGTAGCGCGCTGCGTCCGCTTGATATTGCCGGGTTAAGCCAGTTCCTGGTGCAGGTGTCTAACCTTATCGTGGATTGTGCCGAGATCCAGCGGCTGGACATTCATCCCCTGCTTGCCTCCGGCAATGAGTTTACGGCGCTGGACGTGACCCTGGATATCGCGCCATTCGAAGGCGACAGGGAGAGCCGCCTGGCGATCCGCCCCTATCCTCTCCAGCTGGAGGAGTGGGTCGAGATGAAAAATGGGGAGCGCGCCCTGTTCCGCCCTATTCTGCCGGAAGATGAGCCCCAGCTGCGGGCGTTTATCTCTCAGGTCACGAAAGAAGATCTTTATTATCGCTATTTTAGCGAAATCAACGAATTTACCCACGATGATTTAGCCAATATGACCCAGATCGACTACGATCGAGAAATGGCGTTTGTTGCCGTTCGTCGCAACGACGAGGGGGATGAGATCCTCGGCGTCACGCGTGCGATTTCTGACCCGGATAACGTCGATGCGGAGTTTGCCGTGCTGGTACGGTCCGATCTTAAAGGCCTGGGTCTGGGAAGACGACTGCTGGAAAAACTCATCAGTTATACGCGGGATCACGGATTATTACGCCTTAATGGCATTACTATGCCTAACAATCGCGGTATGGTGACCCTGGCGCGAAAACTTGGGTTTGACGTTGATATTCAGCTGGACGAAGGTATTGTGGCCTTGTCTCTCAGTCTGACATCAGCGGACAAACGCGAGTAAGCTACTGGAAATGTTACCCACTTTGGACGGGACTGGTGGTATCATTGTCCGCTTATGTTGTTTGCATGGTACAGACAACCCTTCAATGAACAGAGAAGAAACGCACTGTGATGTTGTCAAAATTTAAGCGTAATAAACATCAACAACACCTTGCTCAACTACCGAAGATTTCTCAGTCAGTTGATGATGTAGAGTTCTTTTACGCTCCCGCTCATTTTCGGGAGACGCTTCTGGAAAAGATTGCCAGCGCCACGCGACGCATTTGCATTGTGGCTCTGTATCTTGAACAGGATGAAGGCGGGCGGGCGATCCTGAACGCGCTCTATGAAGCCAAACGTCAGCGCCCGGAACTTGATGTTCGCGTGCTGGTAGACTGGCATCGCGCTCAGCGTGGCCGCATTGGCGCTGCCGCGTCAAACACTAATGCTGACTGGTATTGCCGCACGGCGCAGGAAAACCCTGGCGTTGACGTGCCTGTTTATGGCGTACCGGTGAACACCCGTGAGGCGCTCGGCGTTCTTCACTTCAAGGGGTTTATCATTGATGACAGCGTGCTATACAGCGGGGCAAGTCTCAATGATGTTTACCTTCATCAGCTCGATAAATATCGCTACGACCGTTACCATCTGATCCGTAATCCGCAGATGGCCGATATCATGTTCAACTGGGTTGATAAAAATCTGGTTCATGGCCGTGGCGTTAATCGCCTTGACGATCCCGAGCGTCCTAAAAGCCCGGAAATCAAAAATGATGTTCGCGCCTTCCGCCAGGAGCTGCGTGATGCGGTCTATCATTTCCAGGGCGATGCGAACAACGAAGAGTTATCCGTTACTCCGCTGGTCGGGCTCGGCAAATCCAGCCTGCTGAACAAAACGATCTTCCATCTGATGCCGTGTGCGGAGCAGAAGCTCACCATCTGCACGCCGTACTTCAACCTTCCTGCCGTGCTGGTGCGCAATATCATTCAGCTGCTGCGCGAGGGTAAAAAAGTGGAAATCATCGTGGGTGATAAAACGGCAAACGACTTCTTCATTCCTGAAGATCAGCCGTTCAAAATCATCGGTGCGCTGCCTTACCTTTATGAGATTAACCTGCGCCGTTTCCTGAGCCGTTTACAGTATTACGTTAACACGGACCAGCTGGTTGTGCGCCTCTGGAAAGATGAAGACAACAGCTACCATCTGAAAGGAATGTGGGTCGACGATGAGTGGATGCTGCTGACCGGTAACAACCTTAACCCACGCGCGTGGCGACTGGATCTGGAAAACGCTATTCTGATCCATGACCCGCAGCATGAGTTAGCCGCACAACGTGAGCGCGAGCTGGAGCTGATTCGCACCCATACGACCGTAGTGAATCATTATCGCGAACTGCAGAGCATTGCCGATTATCCGGTGAAAGTGCGCAAGCTTATCCGCCGCTTACGTCGTATCCGTATCGACCGACTGATCAGCCGTATTCTGTAATGTCCAGGCCCTGTTACCAGCAGGGCTTTTTTATGGGGCCCGATGATGCGTATTCCTCTGTTACTGAGCGTCCTCTTCCTCAGCGGCTGTAGTCATATGGCTAACGATAGCTGGTCAGGACAGGACAAAGCCCAGCATTTCCTCGCTTCCGCGATGTTGTCCGCAGCCGGTAATGAATATGCGCAGCATCAGGGCTACAGCCGGGACCGCAGCGCGGCGATAGGGCTGATGTTCTCCGTAAGTCTTGGGGCATCAAAAGAGCTGTGGGATAGCCGCCCCGCAGGGAGCGGCTGGAGCTGGAAAGATTTCGCCTGGGATGTCGCCGGCGCAACGACCGGCTATGCCGTATGGCAGATGGCGCGCTATTAAAGTCTAATGCCTTTCCCTTTGCGATGCAGCATCAGGGAGACCACAAACGCCAGTGCGCCCATTATCGTTACGTACCAGAAGAATGTCGTTTCACTTCCCCATGATTTAAGCGACAACGCAACGTACTCCGCCGATCCGCCAAACAACGCATTAGCCACCGCATAAGAGAGCCCTACCCCTAACGCGCGAACCTGCGCCGGGAACATCTCGGCTTTCAGTATCCCACTGATAGAAGTATAGAAACTGACAATCACCATCGCCAGCATCACCAGCGCAAAGGCAGCATATGGTGAAGAGACATGCTGAAGCGCAGTCAAAATGGGGACGGTGCACAGCGCAGACAGCCCGCCAAATATCAGCATCGACGTACGTCGACCTATTTTATCCGAGAGCGCACCGATAATGGGCTGTATGAGCATAAAGACAAACAGCGCCACGGTCATGACCACGCTGGCGACGTTTGCGTGCATGCCGGTGGTATTCACCAGATACTTTTGCATATAGGTGGTGAACGTGTAGAAACTCAGAGAGCCGCCCGCAGTGAAGCCGAGCACAATGAGGAAAGCCTTGCGGTTACGCCACAACCCTTTGAATGTTCCCGCCTCCTTCAGCGTTCTGACTTCCTTCTGAGAGGTCTCATCTAACTGACGGCGTAGCCAAAGTGCGACAACGGCCAGTACAGCCCCCATCGCGAAAGGAATTCTCCATCCCCAGGCATGGAGTTGTTCGTCCGTCAGGATCTGCTGCAGGATCACCACCACAAGAATGGCCAGCAGTTGACCACCAATCAGCGTAACGTACTGGAATGAGGCGTAAAAACCTTTACGCCCTTCCAGCGCAATCTCACTCATGTAGGTCGCACTGGTACCGTATTCACCGCCCACCGATAACCCCTGGAATAAGCGCGCCAGTAAAAGTAGCGCCGGTGCCCAGGTACCAATCGATTCATATCCCGGTAAGCAGGCGATCACCAGAGAGCCAAAGCACATCATACACACCGAGATCAGCATCGAGGCCTTACGCCCGCGACGATCCGCAATGCGGCCAAACAGCCAGCCCCCTATGGGTCGCATCAAGAAGCCAGCGGCAAATACCCCTGCCGTTTGAAGCAGCTGCGTTGTGGTGTTGCCGGAGGGGAAGAAGATATGTGCGAAGTAGAGTGAACAGAATGAGTAGACGTAAAAGTCGAACCATTCAACCAGATTCCCTGAAGAGGCGCTGACGATTGCCCATACCCTTCTTCGGGTATCACTGTTTGCCAGCGTCCCGTTTGATATCATGCTTTCTGTCATTGTAATTATGCTCCTGCCATTAACAGCGGCGTATTGAGCCTGAAGACTCAATTACCTCGTAAATGAAATGTTATAATTTTGTTATAAACAACATTGAGACAGCGATCACACATTCCATTAGCAGGATAAGGGATTCAGAGAAAGGTCAGAGAGAGAAAGCACAAAGCAAAAAACCCCGCACCTTTCGGTACGGGGTTCTTCTTATTTGATGCCTGGCAGTTCCCTACTCTCACATGGGGAGACCCCACACTACCATCGGCGCTACGGCGTTTCACTTCTGAGTTCGGCATGGGGTCAGGTGGGACCACCGCGCTAAAGCCGCCA
>NZ_JBJHHG010000026.1:0-58494 GCF_045257065.1 Enterobacter sp. PP-008-ECC_S150
TCGATGTGTTTGCGGGAAAAAAATCGGCCCAGATCCGCGAAATTTTAATCAGCGAGTCAGCTTGGGAAGAAATGACCTGCTTATTCGCACCTTCCCTAATCGTTTTGCCAATTCATCATCATAATAAACATATTTTACTTTTCCTAAAGTCTCATTATTGAAATCCTTGTCATTTACTAGTGATTCGAAACTTTCATATCCAAATAGAGACGATATGATTGAGCTTAAAGCATTAAGGGAAAGATGAATTCCATCTTGACTTAGGCTGCTTTCAACTGCCTGCATGAGATGATATGCAGATGGAAACCTGTTGGTTGCAAGAGTGGCTCTTGCTTTAGCAGAGTCGCTTTCAAATTTTATCTTTTCCAACTCGGCTTGTTTAATTTTTTTGTCTAGATCTATTTTAGATATATACTCTTTATTTAATGCTTCTTGTGCTAACGCCTCCTGCTCCTTGGCCATTGATTTAGCTTCTAAAGTTTTTTGTTGTAATCTTGAGGTTCTTTCATTTAAATGCTCCAATACGACATTTCTTTTATTGATATCTTGCTGGACTAATTGTTCTAGAAATTGTTTGTTAGGGTTTGACTTTAATTTTTCTTTGTTCAGGTTTTTTTGATGATTAATTTTTATTAATTCAATGTCAACTGCTTGTTTATGAAGGCTTTCGTTAGCCCAATGCTGAAGGAAGTTAATAAAAAATGAGAACCAAGGAAAAATAAATAAGTAGAATGCCGCAATGCAGAATGGAATTGTAAATAGTTGATTCCATCCGAGTAAAGGTGTCTCGGAAATGTAGTTATAAAATAAATTTATTCGTTCTGAGGCTTTACCATTTCCCCAGAAAAGTAAAGATAGCTGTCTCCAGTTGCATATCAACCAAGCGCAGAAGAATGTCCCAATAAATGGATCATTTATTTTTGTCTTTGCATTGCCAGCTATTGATGTAAATATATCATCTAAGAATTTCATTGTTCCAAGCTATAGTGAGTATCTGTAGGGATTAATCTAACAGAAAAAGCAATAACATAACAATAAAACTATACATTCATTATTGCTAAGTGGAAATCAACATATGTTAACGAATGGTAGAGGTCAAACTCGTGCGGAATAATTGTTGACTTATTGATCGTTTTGCATTAAGGCAAGAGGTTGAAATCTGTATTAACTAATTATGTCAATCAATTCTTTTCCTTGCGATTTAACATTCCCTATATTACGTGACACCGCATGCCAAACAAAGTTCTCTGCCGGCACAGCGCCGTCGGCGGCTATCTCCTCAGCTTCTTTCCCGCCTATAACCTGTCGCATCCATTCGCGCGCCGCTTCTGGTGACAGAACAAGTGGCCGACGGTCGTGAATATCAACTAGGCCTTTATCAGCTGCAGACGTAACTATCAGGAAACCTTCCGCTTCATCGCCGCGCTCAAATGGAGTGCTGCCGATCGCTGCCATAAATATTGGCTGGCCGTCGGCACGGTGAATGAAGTAGGGCTGTTTCTTGTCGCCTTCCTTCTTCCATTCAAACCATCCATCCGCAAAACAGATTGCCCGGCCATGCTGCCAGAGAGGTTTAAACATTCGGCTGGTAGCCGCCGTCTCGACGCGCGCGTTAATTAGTGGACGTTTATCCCACCACCCGGGTCCATAGCCCCAGAACACCGGATCGAGGTGCAGCTGTTCGTCGCGTTCACTCAATAGCAGTACTTTGGTTCCTGGCGCCACGTTGTAACGACCAATCGGTTCTGGATCGTATGCAATGTCTCGATCACGTTCATCGGTCAGATAAGCCAGATATTCTTCACGCGTTTGAGCTTGTGCAAAACGTCCACACATAGAAACCTCGAAACAGATGTCAGACTTAAAGTATAGGGCATGGAGAAGAAGGGGGGCGCACTGGCTGAAGTTAGGGGCAAATTTAGGGGCAAAAATGCGAAATAGGGGCAAAAAAAGGGCACTAAAAATGTAGGTCTGGGTAGCTTTAGGGAGAAGTTATTATGCTATAACTAATTGAAAAATTGCAGAAAATAAATGATATCAATAAGTTGGAGAAATCAGCGTAGCTTATTCAGGTTGTATTGCTCTTTTTAATTAATTTCTTGATTCTGTTGCATTTGTACTACCTTCGGAGCCAATAGGGGCAAAATTCGTCTGCCGCGTATGGTACGGATTCCGGTGGCAAATGCCAGCACGTTTTACAGCGACGCTAAAAGTGGATCTATAGTTAAGCTATCCTCCCTTCGCTAATAAACGCATATCATGCTCTTTTCTTTCAGAACTTACTTTCACGGGCGCTTTCGTTTACTAATAGCGATTTTGGCCGGGTTCATCTGTTTTTTAGTGCTTCCTCCCGAACTGGGGTATCTGCAGCGGTTGCTGATTGGCTGGAACGTGCTGGCGTGGCTGTATCTGTTCTTTATGTGGTTTCGAATGTTACGGACGGATGTACAGGATATTCCGCATATTGCCAGAATTCAGGATGAGAGCGCGGGGCTGGTGCTGGGCATGGTGATTCTCGGCTGCCTGGCCAGCATCCTGGCTATTCTGATTGAGCTGACCTCTCTAAAGCACCTCACCGGAACACCGCGCGTGCTGCATCTGCTGCTGACGGGCGCCACGCTGGTGGTTTCCTGGGCCTTACTGCCCACCTCATTTGCCATGCATTACGCTCACCACCATTACCTGCATCGAAGTAAAGACGTCACCCCGATGATCTTTCCGGAAAAACCGGATGAGCCGGGCTACTGGGATTTCATCTATTTTTCCTTCACCATCGCCGTCGCGTCACAGACCGCCGATGTGGCGACCGGGACCACCGACATGCGGCAAATCGCGTTGCTTCAGTCAGTGATTTCATTTGTTTTCAATCTGGCGATCCTGGGTCTGTCGGTGAACGTCGGTGCCGGGCTGCTGAACTGAATTTAAATGTTCAGTTGTCAGTATTCGCTGCGTGATAGATTGGCAAGTTGCGTATAATGCGACGTCGAAAACCGCTAAACACTCTCGTGGCGAATACTATGACCCTTAATCGCTTTTGTTATTTATTCCCGATCGCGGCTGCAATCGGCAGCCTTTTTACCCCGAACCCTTTGGTGACGTGGGTTTTGCTGATCAATGTGCTGACGATAGTCATGTATGGCGCAGATAAAATGGCGGCGCGCAAAGGGATGCGTAGGGTCCCGGAAGCCACGCTGCTGCTGTTTGGCGCGTTGGGCGGCTGGCCTGGTGCCATCGCGGGCCAACAGCTCTTTCGCCATAAAACCCAAAAGCAGCCCTTTAAAACTTACTTTTTTTTAAGCATTGTCGTCAGCATCGCCGCAATGGCGGCGGTTTACCACTTCACGCCGGTTTCTTCTTTATGAGCGTATTGCCATCCGGTTAACGAAAGGCACCTATATCAGCCATAACTGCCAATAGTAGTAGGGCAATTCTTAAGGTGTTGCTGTTTTTTGCACAATCTGAATAATACGTGCAACAACACGGACGACAACATCCCATGAAAATAAAACCTATTACGCTGGCAGTGCTGGTTGTCTTTTCTGTACCCTCCTGGGCTGCTTTTCAGGAGCGGGAATATAATACCTGGTATATCAAAAATGCGGTTCTTTATGACATGACGCAGACCTCAGAAGGTTTTCCCGTCATGGTAAGCGTATCCCAGCCCGGAAGAAAATCCGCTAATCTGCTGGTGTCATATATTACTGAGGGCCGCTGTGGTGAGAATAACCCGTCGCTAAACGTGAATGGTAAAATCCTGCCTGCCCGATATGACTGCGTTCAGATAGGACAGAACAAAATTGAACACTTTTCAGTGGTGGATGCGGACAGCGTGAATGGTATGGTGACGCACCTGAAATCTGATTTTACGATTCTTCTGCAAAACGATATTAAAATTTGGGCGGCAAATATCAAAGTGCCGAAATATGGGTTGTCACCAAGATTCTAAATAGTAAATACCTGTCTTACGATAGGTATTTTTTTTTGCTATTTTGTAATCATTGATAAAATAATAATTTTTTCTTGTTATTAATCCATTTGTTGTGTAAGTGGCCCTGCTTATTTACGTATTTAAATAAACTGTATGCTAATCGGTACGACACCGCATAAATAAACCTTTCTTAATTTATGGATAAAGCTCACTGCCAGACATACGCTTTCTAGCGACCTTTTAGCTGTTTAACACACCTTTATGGATAAGGAGCAGTAAATGTCACAACGTAATAGTCTGGATTTACTAAGCCGTAAAGAAGGAATGTGTTTATTAGAGCAAAGCATGGGTTTTGTCTGGCATGCAGCACTCCGGGCTGTCGCGATATTAGGCGTTGCAGATCGCCTGGTTGAAGGAAGTAAATCCGTTAAGCAGCTGGCGAAGGAGCTTAATGTCGATGACAACGCTCTTCACCGCATCATGCGCTTATTATCATCGCGTGGGATCTTTAACGAAGTCTCCGAAGCGGAATACGGTCTTAGCCATTCTGCCCAATTCCTGCGTTCCGATCACGAATTTTCGCTGCGTGCGGCGGTGCTTATGTTAACAGACCAAACATTCTGGCAGCCAGCGGCAAAAATGGATGAAATAGTCCAGGGCAAACCTGTTTTTAATGAATTGTTTGGTAAGCCTTTTTACGACTACTGGCAGCATGACGATACGGTGAATGAAGTCAACATTTTTCATGCCGGTATGGCCTCTATGTCATCCGTAGAGAATGAAGTCATCGCAGATAGCTATTCGTTCCCTGAACACGCTGTCGTTGCGGACATCGCCGGTGGGCTGGGTAATTTATTGCTGGCCGTTTTACGTCGAAATCCGACCTTAACCGGTATCCTGTTTGATCAAAAAGACGTGCTTGCGCGCAATCGGCTGTCACGATTAAATGACGATAGTCGATGGAAGACCGTAGAGGGCAGCTTTTTTGCAGCCTGTCCAGCAGCGGATATTTATCTCCTCAAATATATTTTGATGGACTGGCCTGATGAGAAGGCGGTTCAGATACTTCAATGCTGCAGAAACGCGATGAAAGAAAACGCCCGGTTATTAATTTTTGAACCGCTTATCAAAAAGGAAAATAACGAGCAGGGCCGATTTGAAATTGACCTTTTTCTGTTAACGAGTTTTGACGGCGGGCGGGCAAGAACGGAGCCTGAGTATCAGGCCTTGTTTAAACACGCCAACCTGAAGCTGAACAAAATAATAGACACCCGTTCGTATCTGTCGATTTTAGAGGTCGTACCTGTTTGAATCTGTTCGTCATTCCGTTTTAGCGTATTCATGCTACGCTTTTTGTGTTGTACAAGGGAGCATGAATATGAAAAACAAAGACGAACAAACAGGACTGGTGGGGCTGGCGATTGGAGCAGCCGTTATTGGGCTGGTTTCAGCGCAAAAACCGATCCATCGCAATAGTATTGTCGATGAACTGGTCAGGCTCGGCAGGCAAAAAGGCGATGGAGTAGAAGACGAGGTTTTCGTAAAAGCGGCTGAGCTGGTGAGAAAAGGGGTATAGCGCATGGATAAAAGACGAGATGTGAAGTGCCATTGCGCCGCGGTGGCATTCACCGTTGAGCTCACGGGGGGCTTCAACCTGTGAAAAAACAGTGCGTCTAAGTGTTAATCCGCCACCGGCACTGCTGGTGGCTTTTTATTTTCCGGGAGTAAGGTTAACCGCCATCCAGGTGGTTCAACACAGCGCCGAGATGCCCGACAATATCAGCAAAATCAAAAATTAACGCCATCCAGATTAGCGCGAGAAGAGTAAGTACGGCAACGGATACACGACCAAACAACGCTGTTATCCTTAGTGATGTAAAGACTTTCAACTCATTTTAAACAGCTTTCTCTCAACTTACCCTCAACCATACGACTCCAGAACCCATTTTTTGTGACGAACCTCAAAAAATGGTGGAGCCCGCATCATCATGCGGGCTCTTACGATCAGAACTGGTAAACCAGTCCCAGTGCGACGACATCATCCGTACCGATGCCGTTGTTTTTGTAGAAGCTGTCATTTTCATCCAGCAGGTTGATTTTGTAATCAACGTAGGTGGACATGTTTTTATTGAAGTAGTAGGTCGCGCCTACGTCAGCGTACTTAACCAGATCCTGGTCGCTCTGGCCGTCACCCAGGTCCTTACCTTTAGACTGCAGGTAGGAAAGGGTCGGACGCAGGCCGAAGTCGAACTGATACTGTGCGGTCACCTCAACGTTCTGGGTTTTGTTCGCCACGGCGTCGGTGTGATTGCCGTACGGGGTCATATTGCGGGTTTCAGAATACATTGCCGCCAGATAGATATTGTTGGCGTCATATTTCAGGCCCGCAGTCCAGGCATCCGCTTTGTCACCGCCCGCAGTCGTATTCATCACCTGCTCGTTGGTGCGGTCAGAAGAGGTGTAGGCGGCACCCGCACTGATCCCCATGCCGAAGTCATAGGTGGTAGAGATGCCGAAACCATCGCCGTTCTCGTGACGCGTGTCGC
Organism: Enterobacter sp. PP-008-ECC_S150; assembly: GCF_045257065.1. NCBI lineage: Bacteria > Pseudomonadati > Pseudomonadota > Gammaproteobacteria > Enterobacterales > Enterobacteriaceae > Enterobacter > Enterobacter sp. PP-008-ECC_S150. The sequence goes on from NZ_JBJHHG010000026.1 coordinate 6,475, forward strand.
GGCCGTTGTTAGTGCCTTCCTGATTGTTGCTGGCGTCTTCATTCTTGCCCTGATACTGCAGCGCAAAGTTCAGACCCTGCACCAGACCATAGAAGTCGGTGTTACGGTAGGTTGCCACGCCGTTGGCGCGACTGGTCATGAAGTTGTCGGCTTTGGTATAGGAATCTCCACCGAACTCAGGCAGCATATCGGTCCAGCCCTCCACGTCGTACAGCACGCCGTAGTTACGTCCGTAATCGAAGGAGCCGTAGTCGCCCACTTTCACGCCCGCGAAGGCCAGACGCGTCCAGGACTGGTTATCCGAACCTTCGGTATTATTGGCCTGAATGTTGTATTCCCACTGCGCGTAGCCGGTCATCATGTCGTTGATCTGGGTTTCGCCTTTGAAGCCCAGACGCATGTAGGTTTGATCCCCGTCAGCGCCTTTATCGTCGGAGAAATAGTGCAGACCATCTACTTTTCCGTACAGATCTAATTTATTGCCGTCTTTATTATAAATCTCTGCTGCATGCGTTGCGCCAGCCATTAACAGAGCCGGAATCATCAGGGCCAGTACTTTTCTTTGCATTGTGATATTCCTTTGCAGTTGTTTTTATTTAATTACCTGTTGAACTTTCAGAAAGAGAAAGTTGTCACATGCTAAATCACTCCCGTGTAAGAGCAATAAAATATTATTGTTACGAATTAAGTAAAATCTAAACTGAATAAATCAGCAGTAATGGTCATTGGTTTTATGAATGATTTAGGGGTAAGCATATTAAATTGAAATTATTAATCAGGCGTTAATTGCGATAGTCTTGATGGCGTTATATGCCTTTAAGATGATTCATCCATAATTAACGTGAATGCTATTAAGGAAACTAAATAGATTTTCATTGATTATTTGGATTTGCCCGGTGTGAATGCGCCGGGCTTTTTTTATGGCAAAAAAATGCCCGGACAAGTCGGGCAGATGAACTAGTCGCTGGTCGGTTTTTCGGCTTTACCCGCCATTTGTGCCAGGAAGTCATAGCGTTTTTGCAGGTCCGCAGCGGCATCTTTCCACAGCTGTTCGGCCACCTCCGGCTGCTGCGCGTTAAGGCGACGGAAGCGCTGTTCCTGCATTAACGTCTCGGCCAGGGCATCTGACGGCGGCCGCGAATCCAGCGCCAGCGGTAATTTACCCTCGTCTGCGCGACGCGGGTCGAACCGGTACAGCGGCCAGAAGCCGGTCGCGGTCAGCTGACGCATTTGATCGTGGCTGAGCGCCAGGTCGTAGCCATGCTCCTCGCAAGGGCTGTAGGCAATAATCAGCGATGGACCCGGGTACGTTTCCGCTTCCTGAATTGCTTTTACCGTCTGGTTAAGCTGGGCACCCAGCGAGATTTGCGCGACGTACACGTGGCCGTACATCATCATGCTCACGCCGAGATCTTTGCGTGCCTTGCGTTTACCGTGTTCCCCGAATTTTGTCACGGCGCCTAGCGGTGTGGCTTTTGACGCCTGGCCGCCGGTATTGGAATAACACTGCGTATCCAGAACCAGAATGTTGACGTTTTCGGTCAGGCTCAACACGTGATCCAGCCCGCCGAAGCCGATATCGTAAGCCCAGCCGTCACCGCCAATCAGCCAGATCGATTTTTCGACCAGGGCGTCAGCGTCGGTCAGCAGCTGTTCGGCTCCCGCTACGCCCTGAAGCGTGTGGCGCAGTTCAGCAACCTGCTCACGACGCACTTCCGGCGTCGCGTCTGCGTGAAGCGCGGCATTGAGTTCGGCAGGGAGCTGCCCGGCAAACTGTTCGAGCAGGCGCATCACGCGTGTGCGGTGCTGGTCAACGGTCAGGCGGAAGCCCAGGCCAAACTCGGCGTTGTCCTCGAACAGCGAGTTTGCCCACGCGGGACCGCGACCGTTGGCGTCAGTGGTGTACGGCGTGGAGGGCAGGTTACCGCCGTAGATAGATGAACAGCCGGTTGCGTTGGCAATCAACATCCGGTCACCGTACAGCTGGGTAAGCAGCTTGATATACGGCGTTTCACCGCAGCCGGAGCAGGCGCCAGAGTACTCAAACAGCGGCGTGATCAGCTGTGACGTGCGGATATCAATACGTTCCAGTTTGCTGCGGTCGATTTCCGGCAGATTCAGGAAGAAGTCATAATTGACCTTCTCCTCTTCAACGTGCTCCAGGCGCGACATCATATTGATGGCTTTAATGTCCGGGTTCTGCCTGTCTTTCGCCGGGCAGACCTCAACGCAGAGGTTACAGCCGGTGCAATCTTCCGGTGCGACCTGCAGAACGTATTTCTGCCCGCGCATATCGCGGGACTTCACGTCCAGAGAGTGCAGGCTGGACGGCGCGGATTCCATCTCCTCCGGCGACACCACTTTGGCGCGAATGGCCGAGTGCGGGCAGGCCGCGACGCAGTGGTTACACTGGGTGCACAGCTCCTCTTTCCAGACAGGAATCTCTTCGGCAATGTTGCGTTTTTCCCAACGGGTGGTGCCCATCGGCCACGTTCCATCCGGCGGCAGCGCCGAGACGGGCAGGGCGTCACCCAGGCCGGCCAGCATCGCCGCCGTTACCGTTTTCACGAAATCAGGCGCCGCATCGGACACGACCGGAGGGCGGTTCGGGCTGGCGGCATTCACCGGCTGCAGCGGCACCTCAAACAGCGATTCGCGCGCCAGCGCCAGAGCCTGCCAGTTCCGCTCGACCAGTTCCTGCCCCTTGCTGCTGTAGCTTTTGGCTATTGCGCCCTGCAGTTCCGCGAGCGCGCTGTCGCCCGGCAGGATATTCGTCAGATGGAAGAAGGCCATCTGCATCACGGTATTAATACGCGCAGCAAGGCCGCATTCGCGGGCAATTTTGGCGGCGTTGACGACATAGAACCGGGCTTTTTTCTGGTTCAGCACCGCCTGCACTTCCTGCGGCAGCCGTGACCAGACCTCATCCGCGCCGTACGGCGTATTCAGGAGGAAAATACCGCCGGGCTTCAGGCGCTCGGCCATCTGATATTTATCGATGAACTGCAGCTGGTGACAGCCAACAAAATCAGCCTGAGAAATAAGATACGCCGAGCGGATGGGCTGTTCGCTCACGCGCAGGTGGGAAACGGTCAGGCCGCCGGCTTTCTTGGAGTCATAAACGAAGTACCCCTGGGCGTACCACGGCGTAGAGTTACCGATGATTTTGATGTTGTTTTTGGTCGCGGAGACGCTGCCGTCGCTGCCCAGGCCGTAGAACAGCGCCTCAAGTTTGGCGGTCGAGGGCAGGGTGTTTTCCGGCAAGGCCAGGGACAGGTTGGTCACATCATCATAAATGCCGACGGTGAAGCGCGGCTTGGGCTTCGCTTCGCTGAGCTCGTTAAATACCGCCAGCACACAGTCCGGGCCAAACTCTTTGGAGGACAAACCGTAGCGCCCCCCGACGGTGCGCGGCAGCGTTTCGCGTTCGCCATTGTTAAAGGCTTCTGCCAGGGCGGTCATGACGTCCAGATAAAGCGGTTCCGCCTGCGCGCCGGGCTCTTTGGTACGATCGAGCACCGCCACCGCGCGCGCGCTTTCAGGCAGAACGGAAAGCAGATGTTTAGCCGAAAACGGGCGATAAAGACGCACTTTGAGCACGCCCACCTTTTCGCCGCGCGTCAGCAGCTCGTCAACCACCTCTTCACAGGTCCCAATGGCTGACCCCATCAGCACAATGACCCGATCCGCCTGCGGGTGGCCGTAGTATTCAAACGGTTTGTATTCACGGCCCGTTGCGGCGGCAAAGTCGTTCATCGCCTGTTCAACATGGTCGTACACCGCGTTGTACCACGGGTTCGTGGCCTCGCGAGACTGGAAATACGTATCCGGGTTCGCCGACGTTCCGCGAATAACCGGATGTTCCGGGTTAAGGGCGCGGGCGCGATGCGCGTCGATGTCCGCCTGCGGGAGCAGGTTCAGGATAGTCTCGTCAGCCAGCGGGACAATTTTATTGATTTCGTGAGAGGTGCGGAAACCATCAAAGAAGTGAATAAACGGCACGCGGCTTTTGAGCGTGGCGATATGCGAAATTAAGGCAAAGTCCTGGGCTTCCTGGACGCTGCTGGCGCACAGCATCGCGCAGCCGGTCTGGCGCACGGCCATCACGTCAGAGTGATCGCCAAAAATTGAGAGCGCATGGGTGGCAACGGTACGCGCAGCGACGTGCAGAACGAAGGGGGTCAGCTGACCGGCGAGCTTGTACAGCGTCGGGATCATTAACAACAATCCCTGAGAGGAGGTAAACGACGTGGAAAGCGCACCGGTCTGCAGCGCACCGTGTACCGTGGCGATCGCACCGGCCTCGGACTGCATTTCAACGACTCTTGGGACATCGCCCCAGACGTTTTTTAACCCGTTACCCGCCCAGGCGTCCGCCTGCTCAGCCATGGTTGAACTTGGCGTAATTGGGTAGATGGCGATAACTTCACTGGTGCGGAAGGCGACTGAGGCAACTGCACCATTACCGTCAATAGTTTGCATAGGACAACACCCTTACATTGCGCAAAAAAATAGGGGTCTGTTTTACGGCGACAAACCCTGAATATTATCTGTGTATTCTAGCAAACGGGGGATTTTACGATTTTCGCTTTTGTGTCCTCGGTATTCTCGCCATCAATGAGTAGATCAAACTTTTGGCGAAAAAATTGCGAGAAATTGTTTCTGAAGCGCATAAATACGCACTTCCGCTCTCGACGACACGGGATGTGATGCCTATTATGCATAGGTTTCGCATTAATCATGGGGGAGAGAGCATGCGCTCAGCATTTTTGGTAGGGTGTGCCGCATTATTGCTGTCGGCATGTAGCAGTGAACCAGTCCAGCAGGCTACGGCCGCTCACGTCGCGCCGGGAATGAAGGCGGCGATGTCCAGTTCAGGTCAGGCCAACTGCGCGATGATTGGCGGCTCGCTGTCCGTCGCCCGCCAGCTAGATGGTTCTGCTATTGGGATGTGCGCCTTGCCAAACGGCAAACGCTGCAGTGAACAGTCGCTTGCCGTGGGAAGCTGCGGTAACTATTGATTATTCTGCACGCTTAAACATCAGCGTTTTATCGGCTGTCGCCAGCGTCAACTGGTCTTCAGTCAGGTCGACCTGCGCCCCTTTGCGCAGCATGTCGCCGATGGCCTTATCCAGCTCGTTCAGCTGCGGTTCCGTGCAGAGCTTGCGCGTCATGGCCAGCGTTTTGACCTTAAGCTCGCCCTCGGACAATTTCCCCTGTCCGTTAAAGCGGTTACACATCTGGCCAGAAACGCTGATGTTGTTCACCAGGCTGATATCAGGCAGCGCGCTAAAACTGATTTCAGGTTGCGCTGTTCCGTTCTTCACGGCCTTACCGTTCACATTTTCCAGCACAAAGCGGTGGCTTTTAAGTTGCTCCGGCTGTACGGAGGCTTTACCCGGATTAACGCACCCGGTAAGGACAAGACTAATAACGCTTAACGCGATGAGCTTTTTCATTTTTCTTCTCAAACTATAAATACTGTGAATCTTTTTCCAGTGTAACGATACTCTGCCGGGCGTTAATGGGGTTTATCTGAAAGTGCGAGGGGGGAAGTACCGGGCAACGCAGCGGTTGCCCGGAATGACGTTAGTGCGATTTAAATCCTGCCGCCGTCATCAGCATGCGGAAGAGCATGCTGACCGCAGCCAGCGCCAGCACGCTGCCGCCCCAGATAATGGCCAGCCACAGCAATCTTTTCCAGACCGATTGTTGCATCAGTGATAACCCTCCCCATGCTTAACTTTGCCGCGAAATACGTAGTAGCTCCAGAAGGTGTAGACCAGAATAACGGGAATGATCAACAGTGCGCCCACCAGCATAAAGCCCTGGCTTTGCGTCGGTGCGGCGGCCTGCCACAGGGTGATCGACGGCGGAATAATATGCGGCCAGATGCTGATCCCAAGCCCGCTAAAGCCGAGGAAGATCAGCCCCAGCGTCAGGATAAACGGTCGGCTATGGCTGTCGGGATTATTCAGGCAGCGCCACTGGTACAGGCTAAACATCACCACCAGCGCCGGGACGGGCAGCAGATAAAACAGGTTTGGCAGCGTAAACCAGCGCGCAGCGATGGCCGGTTGCGCCAGCGGCGTCCAGAGGCTGATCGCCGCAACAAACGCCAGCAGCACGATTAAAAGCGTTTTCGACATTTCTCGCATCCGCTGTTGCAGCGCGTTTTCGCTTTTCATCACCAGCCAGGTCGAGCCTAACAGCGCATAGGCCACCACCAGACCCGCGCCGCAAAACAGGTTAAACGCGGTGAACCAGTCAAAGGGGCCGCCGCTGTAGGACCGTCCGGTAACGGCAAAGCCGTTGATGACGGCACCTACCGTCACGCCCTGTGTAAACGTCGCCAGAATCGAACCGCCTATAAACGCTTTATCCCAGAAGGGACGGTGCGCCGGGGTGGCCTTAAAGCGAAACTCAAACGCCACGCCGCGGAAAATAAGTCCGATCAGCATTAACGTCAGCGGAATGGTCAGGGCATCAACGATCACCGCATAGGCCAGCGGGAATGCCCCGAACAGGGCGGCACCGCCCAGCACCAGCCAGGTTTCATTACCGTCCCAAACCGGCGCGACGCTGTTGACCATCACGTCGCGATCGTCGGCGTTCTGCATGGCCGGGAACAGAATGCCGATCCCCAGATCAAAACCGTCCATCACGATATACATCAGCGTGGCAAAGACGATAATGACGAACCAGATAATGGAGAGATCGATACCCATTATGGCTGCTCCTTATGTTCAGTTGTAACGGCAGAAAGCGGGCGGGCCGGACGTCCGTCGGACTCGGTGGCGAAAGACTCATGCGGCTGCGGGCCTTTCCGAATCAGGCGCACCATATAGCTGTAACCCACGCCGAATACCGAGGTATAGACGACGAAGAAGGCCAGCAGGCTGACGCTCATGTGCAGGTCACCGTGGGCGGAAACCGCATCTTTTGTTCGCTGAAGTCCATACACCACCCACGGCTGGCGGCCCACTTCGGTGGTGATCCACCCGGCCAGAATCGCAATCAGCCCGGATGGCCCCATCAGCAGCGCAAACCTCAGGAAAGGGCGCGACGAATACAGGCATTTTTTATAGCGTAGCCAGAGTGCCGCCACCCCAAGCAGCAGCATCAGCATGCCCAGGCCCGCCATAATGCGGAACGACCAGAAGACGATGGTGGCGTTGGGCCGGTCTTCCTTTGGAAACTCTTTCAGCGCAGGGACCTGTTTATCCAGACTATGGGTCAGGATAAGACTGCCGAGCGCGGGGATCTCCAGCCCAAAGCGGGTGCGCTCCTGTTCCATATCCGGCCAGCCAAACAGCAGCAGCGGGGTAGGTTCACCCGGCGGATTTTCCCAGTGGCCTTCAATGGCGGCAATCTTGGCGGGCTGGTGCTTTAAGGTGTTCAACCCGTGCATATCACCGACCATGGCCTGAATGGGGGCGACAATCAGCGTCATCCACAGCGCCATCGAAAACATCGCCCGGATGGCGGGGGTATTATTCCCGCGCAGCAGATGCCATGCCGCGGATGCGCCCACAAACAGGGCGCTGCTGAGGAAGGCGGCTATCGACATATGCAGCAAGCGGTAAGGGAAGGAGGGGTTAAACACCACGGCAAACCAGTCCACCGGGACGACCTGACCGTTGACGATCTCATAGCCCTGCGGAGTCTGCATCCAGCTGTTCGAAGAGAGTATCCAGAAGGTGGAGATAATGGTGCCCAGCGCCACCATGCAGGTTGAGAAGAAGTGCAGGCCCGGCCCGACTTTGTTCCAGCCGAAAAGCATCACGCCAAGGAACCCGGCTTCGAGGAAGAAGGCGGTAAGCACTTCATAGGTCAGCAGCGGGCCGGTAATGCTGCCCGCAAACTGCGAAAAGCCGCTCCAGTTGGTGCCAAACTGGTAGGCCATTACCAGCCCGGAGACCACGCCCATGCCAAAGTTGACGGCAAAAATCTTCGACCAGAAATGGTACAGGGAGCGCCAGACCGGATTTTTTGTTTTCAGCCACAGCCCTTCGAGCACGGCAAGATAGCTTGCCAGGCCGATGGTGATGGCCGGGAAAATAATGTGAAAGGATACGGTAAAGGCAAACTGTATCCGTGCAAGGTGAAAAGCATCCAAACCAAACATGCAAAACTCCGCGATGTAATTATGTCGATGCTATTCTAAGCCGCGTCAGGTGTGGGTTGCAGAAACAGACCCGGCCTATTTTGCTATAACAGTTTGCCAGTGTATTATTTATAGATGTGCTTAAAGTCCGCTTTCCGCTAATGACTTTGCTCGAGTAAGTGCTCCAGCATTAAATATAGGGTGCTCGTAGCGATCGGTTACGTCACTCACGCGGTAAATTTTCCACTTTCCGTCTTCACGACGCATATAGACTTCAAGATTAAGAAACCCGCCGTTCTCAATACCAATCCTGACAGGAAGAACTTCGCCATTAATGAACTGATGCGCCACACCAACCTCAAGCCGCTTCACCCAGGAGGGATCATAATCCTGAATATAAGCGAAATAATCTGACCCCAGGATTTCCTGTTCAGGAATCGACTCTATCTCGTTAAGTCGGGATAGTGTATCTGCCGCAACGTACTCTCTAAGCTGAGGGTATTCACCATCACTTTCCGCAAAAAACGTCAGATATGTGGAATAAAATTCTTCCGCCCGTTCGGCAGCATTCTGCTGAGGTATGCACGTACAAGCTGATAATAATAACGGCAAAGTAATTATAATCCCCCTCATCATCTACTCATCCTGTAAATCTTATAGGTTGGTTGTGCGCGGCGGTAACCCGGCCCGGGGTACATACTGAGCTGGGTAAAATCTGAGATCCACCGGGTGCCGTCGAACATTGTCATATGGCCGCTTGAATTTCCCCCAGGATAGGGCTGAATTACAGCGACATCTCCGCTAAGCAACGTCGAACCGGGAGGAACCTCCCTAAAACCTGCACGCAAAAGTTTTGGTCCATAATCCTTCGCATCATGTGTGCGTTCAAGCGTAATGCCGCCAGCGATTATGGCACGACGTGTAAACTTCGCGCATTCGTTATGAGAGTGTCCAAGCGCATGCGAGCGGAGGTAAGAAACAGCCGCGTCTTTATTCCAACTCATTGATAATTCCTTTCTGTAAGGTAAGGGCGCAATTACTACTTGAGCAAGACAAGTAGCAGAGTGTTCATTAGCCTGTTGTTAATACTCTGTGGTTGGTGAGATGAGTAGGCAAAAAATGTTATATATTACATTTATATTTCATGTGGTTATGTATGTATGGTCGAGGATTTTAAACATCAATATTTACAAAGCTGGACGAGCATCAGGGAATAAAAACATTCTTTTTATGAATTTTCCGCATAAAACCGCTTGCTTTATCGTCAGCGCCGTGCGTTAATGGTCTTCTGGTTTTGAGTCCAAATAAATATCTGACGTAGTTTTATAAAGCAGTTCTCATCACGTTGTGCCTCTCCGCAGCCTCTCTTGGGTCTTTATCTACTTTCCGATTCATTTTGTTTAAAACCATCATTGCCCAATCGGCCCATTAGTAATTTACGTTTTACGTGTCAGGAGAATCCTATGACTTCTTATATCCGTTTTCGCTGCCCATGCTGTCATGGTTCGCAGTACCGTACCTCAGTCTTCGATGTGTCTGAGAAAAATCCACTCGGCGCGAAATGCATCTTTTGCAAATCGTCGATGATTACGCTCGATCACCTGGCCGCCGCGCGTCAGGCGCAAAGCCACGTTACCGAGTACCGTAAGTAATTCACCTTCCAAACTATAACAGTTAGCTAAATCTTCTCTTTTTCTCCTGCTGATATACACTGTCGGTCATAAGGAGAATCTGATGAAAAAATACCAGCGTCTGGCGCAACAAATTATCTCGCAGATTGAGCTTGGCGTATGGCTGCCGGGCGATAAGCTGCCTTCCCTGCGAGAGCAGGTGGCAAGCAGCGGCATGAGTTTTATGACCGTTGGCCACGCGTATCAGATGCTGGAAAGCCAGGGGCGCATTGTCGCCAGACCGCAGTCGGGCTATTACGTTGCCTCGCGCCCGACCGCACAACAGCCCGCGCCACCTGCCCAGGTGATGCGTGACGAAGCGGTGGATATTAACACCTACATCTTCGACGTCTTACAGGCCAGCCGCGACCCGTCCGTTGTCCCTTTTGCTTCCGCGTTTCCCGATCCGCGACTTTTCCCGCTGCAGCAGCTCAACCGCTCGCTGGCGAACGTCAGCAAAACCGCGACGGCGATGAGCGTAATTGAGAATCTGCCGCCGGGGAACGTCGATCTCCGCCACGCCATTGCCCGTCGCTACGCGCAGCAGGGGATGAACATCTCCCCGGAAGAGATCGTCATCACCGCAGGCGCGCTCGAAGCGCTCAATCTCAGCCTGCAGGCGGTCACCGAGCCGGGTGACTGGGTGATTGTCGAAAACCCCTGCTTCTACGGCGCGCTGCAGGCGCTGGAGCGTCTCAAGCTCAAAGCGTTGTCAATTGCGACGGATGTCCGCGAGGGGATCGATCTCAATGCCCTCGAACAGGCGCTGAATGAGTACCCGGTTAAAGCCTGCTGGATCATGACCAACAGCCAGAACCCGCTTGGCTTCACGCTGAGCGCGGAGAAAAAAGCGCGGCTCGTCGCGCTGTTAACGCAGCACAATGTCCCCCTGATTGAAGACGACGTCTACAGCGAGCTCTATTTTGGCCGCGAAAAGCCGCTCCCGGCGAAAGCCTGGGATCGTCAGGACATGACGCTGCACTGCTCGTCCTTTTCAAAATGTCTGGTGGCCGGTTTTCGCATCGGCTGGGTGGCGGCAGGAAAACACGCGCGACGGATCCAGCAGCTGCAGCTGATGAGCACGCTCTCCACCAGCTCTCCCGTACAGCTTGCGCTGGTGGACTACCTGGCGACGAAGCGCTACGACGCCCATCTGCGCCGCCTGCGGCGTACGCTCTCCGAGCGAAAGCAGCAGGCCTGGCAGTCACTTCTTCGCCATATGCCTGCCGGGGTCAAAATCCACCATAACGACAGCGGCTATTTTTTATGGCTGGAGCTTCCGGCTCAGCTGGATGCGGGGCTGTTGAGCGAAAAAGCCTTAACGCACCACATCAGCATTGCCCCCGGGAAGATGTTTTCCACCTCTGACGCGTGGACGCCGTTCTTCCGGTTTAATACCTCATGGGCCTGGGGAGAGCGAGAGGAGCAGGCGGTGATTCAGTTAGGTAAATTAATTAGCACGATGCTGGAATAAACCTTTCCCCGTTATTTAAATAATCAATTCTTATCCTGATGACGACGCTGCGAATATTTTGCGGTGCCCGGTCATAGGAAATCCGCATACCGTCTCTCGCGGCTAACTCCTTGTCTATAATCCAGTTAACGGGGAATGCGCCCTCTGTCACACCTTGATGAAATTTCCTGAAGCCGTACGGTGGGGCGCATTTGCGCGGTCTACGTTTAATAAGGGAGATATTTTTAGGGCACGGCTGCCGCTAAATTTCATTGCGACAGGAGTAATTCTTATGAGCAAAAAATTTGCCCGCAGCAGCCTGTGCGCGCTCGGCATGACTATCATGACAGCGCACGCCGCAGAACCACCAAAGGCCATTGGCGACGGGGAAGGTCGGCTGGATATTATCGCCTGGCCGGGATACATCGAACGCGGACAGACGGATAAAAACTATGACTGGGTAACCCAGTTTGAAAAAGAGACCGGGTGTGCGGTCAACGTCAAAACGGCGGCCACGTCGGATGAAATGGTCAGCCTGATGGCGAAAGGGGGATATGACCTGGTCACCGCCTCAGGTGACGCCTCCCTGCGCCTGATCATGGGCAAACGCGTTCAGCCCATTAACCCCGACCTAATTCCGAACTGGAAAACTCTCGACGCGCGCATCGTAAAAGGGGAATGGTTTAACGTCGGCGGGAAGGTCTACGGCACGCCGTATCAGTGGGGGCCAAACCTGCTGATGTACAACACCAAAACCTTCCCGACGCCGCCGGACAGCTGGAGCGTGGTCTTTACCAAACAGGATCTGCCGGACGGGAAAACCAACCAGGGACGCGTGCAGGCGTACGACGGCCCGATTTATATTGCCGACGCCGCGCTGTTCGTCAAAGCTACGCAGCCGCAGCTGGGCATCAAAGACCCGTACCAGCTCACCGAAGCTCAGTATGCCGCGGTGCTCAAGGTGCTTCGCGACCAGCATGCGCTGATCCACCGCTACTGGCATGACACTACCGTCCAGATGAGCGACTTCAAAAATGAAGGCGTGGTGGCCTCCAGCGCCTGGCCGTATCAGGCAAATGCGCTGAAAGGGGAAAACCAGCCCATCGCCACCGTCTTCCCGAAAGAGGGGGTAACCGGCTGGGCGGACACCACCATGCTCCACGCGCAGGCAAAACACCCGATGTGCGCCTACAAATGGATGAACTGGTCGCTGACGCCGAAAGTACAGGGCGATCTGGCGGCATGGTTTGGCTCCCTGCCCGTGGTGCCGGAAGGGTGCAAGGCCAGCACGCTGTTAGGTGATAAAGGCTGCGAAACAAACGGTTATAACGAGTTCGACAAAATCATGTTCTGGAAAACCCCCATCGCCGAAGGCGGCAAATTTGTCCCTTACAGCCGCTGGACGCAGGATTACATCGCCATCATGGGCGGTCGTTAATTGCCCGGGAGCAGAACATGACGTACGCGGTCGAGTTTAACAATGTTTCCCGTCTTTACGGCGACGTAAGGGCGGTGGATGGGGTCACCATTGCGATTCGTGACGGAGAGTTTTTCTCCATGCTGGGGCCTTCGGGCTCCGGCAAAACCACCTGCCTGCGTCTGATAGCCGGTTTTGAGCAGCTTTCTGGCGGTACGATTTCTATCTTCGGCAAGGAGGCGAGCGAACTGCCGCCGTGGGAGCGGGATGTGAACACCGTCTTTCAGGACTACGCGCTGTTCCCGCATATGTCTATCCTCGACAACGTTGCCTACGGGCTGATGGTTAAAGGCGTCGACAAGAAAAAACGCCACGCGCAGGCCCGCGATGCCCTGGAAAAAGTGGGCCTGAGCTTTGCCGTTTCCCGCAAGCCGTCGCAGCTTTCCGGCGGCCAGCGCCAGCGCGTCGCCATTGCCCGCGCGCTGGTCAATGAACCGCGCGTCCTGCTGCTGGACGAACCCCTGGGCGCGCTCGATCTTAAGCTGCGCGAACAGATGCAGTTCGAGCTGAAGAAGCTTCAGCAGGAGCTCGGCATCACCTTTATTTTCGTTACCCACGATCAGGGCGAAGCCCTTTCCATGTCGGACCGGGTGGCGGTATTCAATAACGGCCGCATCGAGCAGGTGGATACCCCGCGCAATCTCTACATGCGTCCGCGCACGCCGTTTGTCGCCGGTTTTGTCGGCACGTCCAACGTCTTTGATGCCGGCCTCGCGCAGAAACTGTGCGGCATGGACGGCAGCTATTCCCTGCGCCCGGAGCATATTCGCCTTAATGAACTCGGTGACGTTCAGGTTCAGGGCATCGTGCAGGCCGTTCAGTATCAGGGGGCGGCCACGCGCCTTGAGCTGAGGCTTGCCGATGGTGCCAAACTGCTGGTGAGCCAGGCCAACCTCAGTGAATCCTCGCCGCTGAGCGGCATTGCGCCGGGGCAGGCCGTTATGGCGTCGTGGTCACGCGAGGCGATGATCCGCCTGCACGAGGAGAGGTGAAATGGCTACAAGCGTTGCGCATCCTCCCGCCTCACGCAGTCGCCTGAGCCGCATGACCGCGCTGTTCTGGCGTAAGCCGTCGCTCGGCCTGTTCCTGCTCCTGCTTGCGCCGCTGATGTGGTTTGGCATCGTCTATTTAGGATCGCTGCTGACCCTGCTGTGGCAGGGATTCTACACCTTTGACGATTTCACCATGGCGGTCACGCCGGATCTGACCCTTGCGAACATTCAGGCGCTTTTCAATCCTGCAAACTACGACATCATTTTGCGCACGCTAACGATGGCGATTGCGGTAACCATTGCCAGCGCCATCCTCGCCTTCCCGATGGCCTGGTACATGGCGCGCTACACCCGGGGCAAGTGGAAAGCGTTTTTCTATATCGCCGTGATGCTGCCCATGTGGGCGAGCTACATTGTTAAAGCCTACGCCTGGACGCTGCTGCTGGCGAAGGACGGCGTGGCGCAGTGGTTTCTCAGCCATTTGGGGCTGGAGCCGATCCTGACCTCGCTCCTGACGCTCCCGGCAATCGGCGGCAACACCTTGTCCACCTCCGGGCTGGGACGGTTTCTGGTCTTCGTCTATATCTGGCTGCCGTTTATGATCCTGCCCGTGCAGGCGGCGCTGGAACGCCTGCCGGCCTCGCTGCTGCAGGCTTCGGCCGACCTCGGCGCGCGTCCGCGTCAGACCTTTCGCTATGTGGTTCTGCCGCTGGCGATCCCGGGGATTGCGGCGGGCTCAATATTCACCTTTTCCCTGACGCTGGGGGATTTCATCGTTCCACAGCTGGTGGGGCCGCCGGGCTACTTCATCGGGAACATGGTCTATTCCCAGCAGGGTGCGATTGGCAACATGCCCATGGCGGCCGCCTTCACGCTAGTGCCCATCGTGCTGATTTCGCTTTATCTGGCGTTCGTGAAACGTCTGGGAGCCTTCGATGCACTCTGAACGCGCACCGCTGTTCCTGAAAGTGGCAGCGTGGGGAGGCGTCATCTTTCTGCACTTCCCGCTGCTGATAATCGCAATTTATGCCTTTAACACCGAAGACGCGGCTTTCAGCTTCCCGCCGCAGGGGCTGACGCTGAAGTGGTTTAGCGTGGCGGCGGGGCGCGGCGACATTATTGAATCCGTGACGTTGTCACTTCAAATTGCCGCGCTTTCAACCGCGATTGCCCTCGTGCTTGGCACGCTTGCTGCAGCGGCGCTATGGCGAAGCGAGTTTTTTGGCAAGAATGCGATCTCGCTGCTGCTGCTGTTACCGATTGCGCTACCGGGGATCATCACCGGCCTGGCGCTGCTGACGGCGTTCAAAACGATCGACCTTGAGCCGGGGTTTTTCACCATCGTCGTCGGTCACGCCACCTTTTGCGTGGTGGTGGTGTTTAACAACGTGATTGCCCGGTTCCGACGCACCTCCTGGAGCCTGGTGGAAGCGTCGATGGATCTTGGGGCCGACGGATGGCAGACCTTCCGCTACGTGGTGTTGCCCAATCTGGGATCCGCGCTGCTGGCCGGGGGGATGCTGGCGTTTGCCCTGTCGTTTGACGAGATAATCGTCACAACGTTTACGGCGGGACATGAGCGCACGTTACCGCTGTGGCTGCTCAACCAGCTCGGCCGTCCGCGCGACGTGCCGGTCACCAACGTGGTGGCACTGCTGGTGATGCTGGTGACAACGATCCCCATTCTGGGAGCCTGGTGGCTAACCCGCGACGGCGAGAGCATCGCCGGCAGCGGGAAATAACGGTGAATTCAACAGGAAAATGCTATGCAAACACAACTGCTGATAGAGGGAAAACTGGTAGCCGGAGAGGGAGAAAAACAGCCGGTTTATAACCCGGCCACCGGAGAGCGCCTGCTGGAGATTGCTGAGGCGTCAGCGGCGCAGGTCGACGCGGCGGTGCTGGCGGCCGACCGTGCTTTTGAGGCGTGGGGCCAAACCACGCCGAAGACGCGCGCCGAGTGCCTGCTGAAGCTGGCGGATGCGATTGAAGCCAACGGCGAGGAATTTGCCCGGCTTGAATCCCTCAACTGCGGCAAGCCGCTGCACTGCGCGCTGGGGGATGAAATTCCGGCGGTGGTCGACGTCTTCCGTTTCTTTGCCGGGGCTGCCCGCTGCCTGAACGGGCTGGCCGCCGGGGAGTACCTTGATGGCCACACGTCGATGATCCGCCGCGATCCGGTGGGGGTGGTTGCCTCTATTGCCCCCTGGAACTACCCGCTGATGATGGCCGCCTGGAAACTGGCGCCCGCGCTGGCGGCAGGGAACTGCGTGGTGATTAAGCCCTCAGAGATCACGCCGCTGACCGCGCTGAAGCTGGGAGAGCTGGCAAAAGATATCTTCCCGGCAGGCGTCCTGAACGTCCTGTTTGGTCGCGGGAAAACGGTCGGCGACCCGCTCACCGGGCATGAAAAAGTGCGTATGGTCTCGCTGACCGGTTCGATTGCGACCGGGGAGCATATCATCGGCCATACGGCGTCCTCTATTAAACGCACCCACATGGAGCTGGGCGGAAAAGCACCGGTGATCGTTTTTGATGATGCGGACCTGGATGCGGTTGTCGAAGGGGTGCGGACGTTTGGTTTCTACAATGCCGGACAGGACTGTACGGCGGCCTGCCGCATTTATGCCCAGAAGGGAATTTATGCAGCGCTGGTGGAAAAGCTGGGCGCAGCGGTAGCCAGCCTCAACATGGGCGCGCCGGAAGATGCCGCGACCGAACTGGGGCCGCTCAGCTCGGCGGCCCATCTTTCGCGCGTCTGCCAGGCCGTCGATGAGGCGAAAGCGCTCGCTCATATCCGCGTGGTCACGGGCGGAAGCAAAGGAGAGGGGGCGGGCTACTACTTCCAGCCCACCCTGCTGGCGGGGGCAAAACAGGACGACGCCATCGTTCAGCGCGAAGTGTTCGGCCCGGTAGTGAGCGTCACAGAGTTTGACGACGAGGCGCAGGTGCTGGCCTGGGCGAACGATTCGCAATATGGACTCGCGTCATCGGTCTGGACTCAGGACGTGGGCCGCGCCCATCGCCTTAGCGCACGCCTGCAGTATGGCTGCACCTGGGTGAATACCCATTTTATGCTGGTGAGCGAAATGCCGCACGGCGGCATGAAGTTATCCGGCTACGGCAAAGATATGTCGGTCTACGGGCTTGAGGACTATACGGTCGTGCGGCACGTCATGATCAAACACTAAGCCCGTCATGCCTGGCCGCACGCGCGGCCAGGCGTTCGCCACGCCCACGATGGGTGTTACGCAAGATACTCAATTGTTATTAGCCATAATTTTTAAGTGGTTATTCTGTAACGAAAAAACTTGATCTGTATCAACATATGACGCATATTGCGTGCGGTTATTTTTTCGGCTCTGGTGTACAGAATGACGTTGTATCAAAAGATGTTGGTTTTTTACGCAATCATGGCTGCCATCTGCGCATTAATTACCTGGTTCCTCTCTAAAGACCGCAAACGTATCCGCCTGCTCAGCGCTTTTCTGGTGGGGTCAACCTGGCCAATGAGCTTTCCCGTTGCGCTGCTGGTCTCGCTTTTCTGAAGCACGCTTCCATTTTTAAAAGATGAATATGGCATTCCCGACACGATAACTGTATAAATAAACAGTGCATCGTAAAAGGAGTGCTTATGAATAGTTTTTACTCGCAGCAGGCCGGTTGTACCGTGCGCTGGCATGATCTGCCCGGCACCGGCGATCCCGTGGTGTTCATTCACGGGCTGGGCTGCGCCTCTTCCTATGAATATCCCCGCGTCGTTCATGACCCGCTGTTTGGCGCGCGCAGAGCGATTCTCATTGATTTGCCCGGCAGCGGCTACAGCGACAAGCCTGAGCACTACAGCTATAAAACCACCGACCAGGCGCGCGTTGTGGCGGAGCTGATTAACCACCTTGAGCTGGATGCCTTCTGGTTATACGGCCACAGCATGGGCGGCAGCATTGCTATCGAAACGGCGGGGCTGCTGGCAGCGCGCGTGAAGGGGCTGATGGTGTCAGAGCCCAATTTTCATGCGGGCGGGGGAATGTTCAGCCGGTCCATTGCAGCGCAAACCGAGCAACAGTTTGTGATGCAGGGCTATGACGCCATGCTCGGTACAGAAAAAACGGCGTGGGCGGGGTGCCTGCAGAGCAATGCCCCGTATGCCGTCTGGCGCGGTGCATCGAGCCTGGTGGCGGGCGTTGAGCCCGAATGGGAAGCGCAGTTCCTGTCACTTGCTTGCCCGGTTACGCTGATTTTCGGCGAACTCTCTCTGCCGGATGACGATGTGGAAAATCTCCAGCAGAAGGGCGTTGAGGTAAAAATTATCCCTGCGGCGGGGCATTCCATGTCGTGGGAAAACCCCTCTGCGCTGGCGCAGACGCTATCCGGGTGTATGACAATGTAATGATTGTGCGGTTTATGATTGCTGTGAAAAGTAGGCCGGGTAAGCGCAGCGCCACCCGGCAAGAAAGGCGGCTACTTTATTAAATCCCGCAGTGCCTGACGTGCGCCAGGCTGAATATCATGCGGATGCTGGTAATCAACGTTCTCTATTGCACGGCTATAGAGCGCAACCAGCCAGTCGTAAACGTACGCGGTGGCCGCATGCACAGGCTGTTCCCCCAGGCGCGTCAAACGCGGCTCGCCGCTGCTGACCACCGGCGTGACGAAGATGGCCTGGCCCTTGCGAATGCGGCTTGCCGGACGTGCCGTTACGGGAGTCTGGTCATAACCCAGCCAGCCAATGAAATTGCCTATCACGGCATGCAGCTGTGCAGCGCTGCTTTTGTCCGCTTCGACAATACGCTGCAGCTGCTGAGGCAGATTAAGCCGGTAGCTGGTGACCACCAGCACGTCCGCGATTTGCTGTAACACCGCAGGATCCAGCCCGAGACGGGCGGCCGTGGCCTCGTTGCGGCTCCACTGACGCAGATGATTTATCCAGACCCTGTGCGCCAGACGCGCTTTGTCTTTTGTCTGGAACAGGCCGGTGCTTTCCTGCGCACTCTCGGCAAACAGGTCAATAGTGTCCGTAAACAGCCCGTTCACCTGCTCCTCGCGCGGCTGCTGAACCGCGAGCAGCGTTTCAAAGGCTTTCAGCGGCGGCAGAAGGCCCTCAAGCAGCTCGCCGTGGCGGGCGGCGCTGCTTTGCAGCGTGCGCACCATGTTTTCGGCTTGAGCGCGTCTTGTCCCGGGCTCCTGAACCAGCGGCGCCAGATAGCTATGCATCAGCGACGTAAGCTCCTGGCGCAGCAGGGCTTTCAGCGTGCTGAGACGCTTCTGTCGCTGCGCGGGTAGCGTGGCCTGAGACAGCCACTCGATGACGCGCTGCATGCTGTGGCTGTCCAGCGCCTGCAGCGTGCCCCAGCGTAGCCCCGGCTTTCCGAGCAGGTGCTGTACGGCCTCATCAAGATTCTGTCGGGTGGTAAAGCGGGCGTCGTGAGGGGTAATCGCCCACACCAGCCCCGGCAGGGCCGATTCTTCAGCAGGCTGCGTCTCCTTCACCCAGTTCATCAGCACTTTTGCTTTTTTGGCGGTCTGTTCGTGCTGCGCCGTCGCATTGCAAATCACCAGCACATCCGGCTGGAGCTGCTGACGGTAATGCTCAAGCAGCCACTGGGATTTCGCCTGACGCAGCGGGTCGGCACGGTTATCTTCAAACACCGGAATATCAATAATGTCGACGCGGTCCAGCGCGCCGTTCTCAACCGGCAGCACCAGCTCGCGGGTCAGGAAGGCCAGCACATCGACCGGGAGGCTGATGGCGTTAAGCATCTCGCTGCCGTTCAGCGGATGAAGCAGCGTCTCCTGCGCGTCCTGAAGATCTAACGTGCCGTCGTGCGTCAGGAACCCTTCACCCGGCAGCCCAAAGCTGTCCACCAGCAGGCTAAGCGGGGCAGCAAGCTCGCTGGCATGGCTGGTCTGGTGCAGCACGTGGGCCAGTTTCAACCACTGCTGGGTCAGCTCCTGCTGCTCCCCCCACAGCAGCGACCAGACGCTGGCCCGCGTGCTGAGATCGAGTGATGGCACCAGCTGGGCAAACGCGTGCCAAAGGGCATCATCAATTTGCTGCTTAGCGGCCGGGACGGTGCTCTGCCAGAAGCGGGCAATGGCACCCACCTCCTGCGCCGTGATGCCGGGCACGCCCTGCGGCTGGCGCAGCCCGCGCCATTTCTCCAGACGTGCCTCAATGACCGCCTTATCCACCGCGCGCATTTGAGGATGCAGCGTCGTGCGGGCAATAAACAGCTGTACCAGCTCGGCCTCGGAGACCAGACGCAGACGCAGCGGGAACGCATCATCAGCCACTTCCGGGTTTTCCCGGGTGAAGCGGACGGCCATGTTGGTCAGGGCATGTCCCGGATTGATATGCGAAAAATAGTCAAAGGTCCGCTGTCCGGGAGTCACGTTCAGGCGTCCATTACCGCTGCCGCACAGCGATAACAGCAGGTGTGCTTTCGCGCTCTGCGAATGTCCGTAAAGCCCAATGCTGCTCTGGCGGGTCGTGGCGCGCTCAATGGCCTGCTCCCGCGCCTGCAGCGCGTTGATGCGTGCGAGCAGGGCGTCGGCATCGTTATCCAGCACAGGGGCGTTCAGGCGCGTCTCATTAATCCACCCGATTAAGGCCTGAGTGGTGGTCGTCGTCGCTGTCATTTCAGATATACGCTCCCGCTGTCGATCCAGTAGTGGCTGCCGCTGTGTCGGCGGTCGGCCAGGGTGTTCAGTTTGAAGGTTAATGCGTCAGGCGCAACCGGAGTGCCGTCCTGCAGCCAGGCGTCGCTCAGCTCGAAGGCCTCCGGACCTTCCTGCTTGCTGCCGCCGCAGAGCTTGAGCCGCACGTTCAGCACGCCGTCACCGGCAATCGCTTTCGCCAGTTCAGCCGAGTTAATGCTGAGCGTGTAGAGCGGCGTGGCGGGCCACCGCGCGTTCGCCAGCTGGCGGAAGCCGAGGGTGACGTTGCCGCGCAGCGGGAAGTGCAGACGCGCGTCGAGCTTCGCGCCCGGTTTATCGAGATCGATATCCTGATACCAGACGTTTTCCTCGCGCAGGGTGTTGACGGTGTTATCCAGCACGCCGAGATAGCGCACGGTGGAATACGCGCCAATGTCCGCGGCCTTAAAGTTGAAGCGCGGCAGACGGAGGTCGAGCGCCAGGCTGCAGAGCATGGCCCCCACGGCGGCGGTCGATTTCGGGTTGCCGATGCGCCCCTGCTGGCTAAACGGATACCATTCGTGTACCTGGTATTTATCCAGCCAGACGATGCGGTTGACCGGCACCGGCTGCAGGTGGCGAATGAGCGCCTGGACGCCAGGCAGGCAGCCGGGACGACCGGTGATCAGCAGAATGTCGCAGCCGTAATGGGAGATCGCCTCGCACACCGCGTGGAGCGGGGAGGCCAGGGTAAACTGCCCGGCCAGCATCGCATCCTGCATTTCGCGGAAATTGACGTGCAGCGGCACCGCGAACAGATCAAACGCGTCGGAACCCGCGGGCAGGGCATGATCGATCGCCTGCTGCAGGTAATTCATCACGTTGCGGGTCGGCTTTTGCGCCAGGAGATCGCCAAAGGTGGCATGCAGACCGGCCAGCGGATCGTCAACGTCGCTGGATTCCCACGCGGCAAGAATGGCATGGCCAATCGGCATAAAGAGCTGAAGCGCCGTCTGCTGGCGGAGTACGGCCTGGGTATCAATGCGTCCGGAGTCGCCGAACAGCGAGGCCATCAGCAGCGAGGCGTCAGCGATACCGGATTTCTGCAGCTGCGTTTGCAGGGCAGGCAACACGTAGCGCTGAATCACGTCCAGCAGCGTATCGTCGCCCGCGACCTTAAAACCTTCGCGGAACAGCAGCTGCGGGGTAATTTTGACGTTATTGCCGGAGCCGTCGTCCAGCTGATAATGGGTGATCGCCATATCCGTTGTGCCACCGCCGATGTCGATGGACGCGACGCGCAGCGCGCGGCCCGGCGGGCTACCCGGCTCAGGGGCACGGTCCGGGCGGGCCAGGGAGGCAAAGAAGGCTTCCGTCTGACCGCCAAAGCGGGAGATGGCTTCGTTGTACAGCCAGACCAGCTGACCGCAGCTGGCTTCATCCCACTCCATCTGGATTTCAGGCACCGGCACCACGCTTTTATCCTGCTGTTTGCGGGTGACAAAATCCTCATCCTGCGGGTGCCAGCCCATCGCTTTCCAGACGATGGCGATGGCTTCAAACATCCGGCGACGGAAGATCTCGCGCTCCTGCTTTGGCATCGCCGAAGGCAGGGTCAGGATCAGGGTGCGCAGCTGGCGCGGCGAGGCAGGGAAGCCCAGACGCAGGCGCGTGGCGACGCTGTTGATCTGGCCCAGCGCCTGGGCCAGCAGCTCGCACAGCATGTGCGTCATCAGGGTGCTGCGGCTGTACTGCGGCGAGAAGACCGGCAGGCGCTCGTCCTGCGGCAGCGTGAACAGCGGCTCGCCGTCATCGTTCATCAGGTTCATCAGCGGGAACGCCGTAGCAAGCGGCTCGCGCTGGGTCTTGCCGTTCATCTGGCTAAAGCGCCAGTCCTGCACCACCGGCGTTTCATCCCACAGGTAGCGACGCGGGCTCGAGATACCGCTGTTGCCCTCGGTTCCAAGACGCTGCATCGCCAGCTTGCGGGCTTCATCGCCAACGCGAACAATCGACGGCCAGACAAAGGCATCTTCACGACCGCTTTCAACCGAGAAGTGCTGTTTGCCAAAACGCGCTTCCGAAAACTCCAGGCGGCTAGTGAACAGCGGCTCGTTCAGGAACTGCGGCTCGCTGAGCGAGCGTACCTGCAGCTCGGCGGTCTGGCGCAGCCCATCGTTGGCATCCCCGTGGTCTTCAATAATGACGCCGCAGGTGTGGGTATTGCCCACGTCGAGGATCAGGTCGACCGGAATGGCTGGCGTGCTGAGCGTATGGGTGACAAATTTCACTTCCGGCACGGTGAGCTGTTCACCGAGCATGGTCATCAGGTTGAGCCAGTGGGCCTGATATTCAAAGCCGCGCATCGCCTGCTGGAGATCGCGTTCTGAGCGGTTTTCAACGCCGTCGGCATACTGGCTAAACGCCTCGCGCAGCCAGCCGTCAATCCAGGTCTGATCGAGGAAGCTTTCTACTTCGCTGTCTCGCCAGGCCAGCGCGAAACGGGTCCCGTTCAGAATGTCGTTTTCTACCGGCGAGAGCGCGGACGTGGCATGTTCGGCAATCTGGCTGTCAAGGGCGAGCGTGACGCGGTGCGTGTTGCCTGCCGTATCGGGAGTAGCAAGCCTGCGCACCTGAACGCGGGCCCAGTTATCCGGCCCCTCGACAAAGGTGCGCGGCGGGTTGAAGCGCAGGAACGGAACCGGAAGCCAGACGCCGTCCAGTACCGCCAGAGACTGATGCAGCGGGATAGTGGTTTCCGGCTTGACCACTTCAGGCTGCCCGCCGTTCATGGCCGGCAGGGTATAGCGACCGTTGACCAGGTCGAAATCGAGGCGCAAAAGCGGGCCGTTCGCGGTTTTACGTACGAAGCGCCCGTTGCTGGCAGAGTCCTGCGGCGTCAGACCGAAATCGAGGAACTGCACGCCGCTGTTGGCAATGAGCGTGACGCTTTGTTTATAGTCGCAAAGATTTACCAGCATAGGATCAGGCACCTGCTTTCTTGAACGTCAGTGGGACGACGGTGTTGGCATCATAACGGGCGCGACATTCTGCGATATCGCTGGTGCCTGCTTTACAGGCAATTTCCGGCATCGGGTAGCGGGAACCGTCGGTGCAGCGGGCGGTGCCGCGACTTTTAATCATCAGCTCGCCATTGCTGTGCAGGCCGGAGAACACGTCCGCGCGGCAGACAACGTTGTCGCCGTGGACAACGCGGGCAAAGCCTTTATTGTTCTGGATTTGATAGCGCATTGACGGCGGTTTGCCGGTGACCGGGTCTTTCACGTCGAGAACCGCACGCCAGGTGCCGTTCAGGAAGCGCGTCGATCCCGCTTTTACCTGATTCGCCTCCATCACCATGGCGTCTTTCGGGATGGCGACAATCACTACCGGAGCGGGCTGCGGCGCAGGAGCAGGTTCTTTTTCTTTGCTCGCCAGCACCTCTGCCTGATGCAGCGGTAACGTCATCGCCAGCGGCTCAACCGCTTTGATCGGCTTAGGCGCAATCTCCACGGGTTCCGGCGCGGCGGCTTGCGCGGGCGCAGCGGAAGGGGCCTGTTTTGGCCACAGCAGCGGGGCGGCGACGGCGGCGACGATCGCGACGGCAACCGGCAGCGTCCATAAGGGAACGCGGCGCTTTTTCGCGACGATCGGCGGTGCCGGTTCCTGAACGGGTTGCGCAACAGCCGGGACGGGCTCGGGCGCATACAGATCGTCCGGGGTAATGCGCACCACCGTGGAAGGGGCGATCAGCGGCTCGTCTGCGTGTTCAAAGGTGACGATCGGTTCGGGTTCAGGCTCGGGTTCCGGATCCTCAATTACAACGGGGGCAGGTTCAGGGATCAGGGATTCACGCAGGCAGTCAAGAACATCGTCGCGCGCGTTCTCGTTCAGGTTTACAAACCCCCAGAAGCAGATGACCGGCTTTCCGTCCACCAGGAAGAGGAAGTTTTCCCCCGGGAACTGAAATGCCTTCGACAGCAGAGAGCCAAAAAGCTGCTGCGCGGTTTTGGGCGACTGGAGGCATTTCTTGCTGAGCGACTCGACGCTGGCGAGCGTGTTTTCGAGATAGCGCAGGGCGCGGTAACGATCGTCTTCATCGGCCGCTTTCCAGCTGGTTACGCTTCCTTCAACCGGGGAATACCAGTCCACGCGGTCGCCGCTGTCGTTGATCTGAGGGATCGCCAGACAGTCGACGATGGTCTGCTGTTTGCGCAACCGGAGCGCTTCCCGGATTTGTAACGCTGATTCAAAAACGGCTTGTCCGCCGCCGCCAACGGCCTGAAAGTCATCCAGGTTACCGCTGCGTAAAAGAGTTTTTGCCACGATTTGATCCCATATACTTCTTCACACCGTTACTTTAACGAAACGGGGAAGCAACCAAACGGCAGAAGAGACGCTAAAAGGGCCGATTTCTTGCGGCATAGAAAGTGACGGTTGTGCTTGACGAATAATGGCCCTTAAGGCAAATCACCTTTTCGGGCGCTGGCTGTAAAACCAGCAAAAAACGCGGCTTTAGAATAACCTGATAGTGTTTCGTTATTTGCCAGGTCATAACGGCTGTGCTGTTATTACTGTCTTATATAATAAAACTGTCAGGGTTATAACCATGTCTACAGGGAAAACACTGCTCGCCCTTGCGCTGAGCGCGCTGTTACCAGCCGGTGCCGCATGGGCGGCAAATAACGACACGCTTATTTACTGTTCAGAAGCGTCTCCCGAGTCCTTCAACCCGCAAATCGCCAGTTCTGGCCCCTCTTTTGTGGCCAGCTCCCAGGTACTGTACAACCGCCTGATCAATTTCGACCCGGTGAAAAACACCCCGGTTCCATCGCTGGCAGAGTCCTGGACGATCTCACCGGACGGTAAGACCTATACCTTTACCCTGCGCAAAGGGGTGAAGTTCAACAGCAACAAATACTTCAAGCCGACGCGCGATTTTAACGCCGATGACGTTATTTTCTCTGTGATGCGTCAGAAAGACCCTAAACACCCGTACCACAACGTGTCGCAGGGCAATTACGAATACTTTAACGACGTCGGGCTCGATAAGCTGATCCAGGACGTTAAAAAGGTTGATGATTACCACGTCCAGTTCACCCTCAGCGAACCCAACGCCGCGTTTCTGGCCGACTGGGGGATGGATTTCGCCTCCATTCTCTCCGCCGAATACGCCGACGCGATGCTGAAAAAAGGCACGCCTGAGAACGTAGACACCTGGCCGATTGGTACCGGGCCTTACGTGCTGCAGCAGTACAAGGTGGATTCGCTGATCCGCTATGTTGCCAACCCGAACTACTGGGAAGGTGACGTGCCGACGAAACATCTCATCTTCTCTATCACGCCAAACGTGGAAACCCGTCTGGCGAAGCTACAGACCAACGAGTGCCAGATTATTCCTGCGCCGTCTCCGGTTCAGTTCGATGCCATCAAGAACAACAAAGACCTGACGCTGCACTCGGTCGACGCGCTGAACGTCGGCTATCTGGCGTTTAACACCGAGAAAAAACCGTTTGATAACGTGCTGGTGCGTCAGGCCCTGAACTACGCGACCGATAAGAAGGCTATCGTCAATGCGGTCTTTATGGGGTCGGGTACGGTGGCAAAATCGCCGATCCCGCCAAATATGCTGGGCTTCAATAAAGACCTGAAGGATTACGGCTACGATCCTGAAAAAGCGAAAGCGCTGCTGAAGCAGGCGGGCCTGGAGAAAGGGGCGGAAGTCACGCTGTGGTCAATGCCGGTTCAGCGTCCGTATAACCCGAACTCGCGCCGTATCGCGGAGATGATTCAGAGCGACTGGGCTAAAGTCGGCGTGAAGGCCAAAATTGTCTCCTACGAGTGGGGCGAATACCTTTCCGGAATGCGCAAAGGCGAACATGACGCCGCGCTGTTTGGCTGGATGTCCGATAACGGCGACCCGGACAACTTTGCCGATGTGCTGCTGGGCTGCAACAGTATTAAAACCGGATCAAACGCCGCGCGCTGGTGCGATAAGGGGTATGATGCCCTGGTGCAAAAAGCGAAGCTGACCAGCAACCCGGCCGAACGCGCGAAGCTTTACGGCCAGGCGCAGGAGATCTTCTACCAGCAGGCGCCGTGGATCGCGCTGGCTAACGGCAAAACGTTCTACGCGACCCGCAGCAACGTCACCGGGTACAGCGTTAGCCTGATGGGCAGCGATTTCTCAAAAGCGAAGCTGAACTAAGCCTTCTTAGCCGGGTGGCGGCTACGCCTTACCGGGCCTACATTTGGCACCTGTAGGCCCGGTAAGCGAAGCGCCACCGGGCAATTCACAAGGAGTGACAATGTCACATTTAAACGATGTCACCGCCCGCGTCGATGCCGCCATCGAAGAGAGCGTAATAAGCCACATGAATGAACTGCTGATCGAATTAAGCGATGATGCAGAGCTTAGCCGGGATGATCGTTATACCCAGCAGCAGCGCCTGCGTACCGCGATTTCGCACCACGGCAAGCAGCATAAAGAGGAGATGGACGCCCGTCAGGAACAGCTGACCAAAGGCGGCACTATCCTGTAGCAATTAAAACTGGCGTCTCGCCACCAGCCAGGCCCCGACGACCAGCATCACCGCGCCGCACGCCGGGCCAATCAGGGCGCGTAACGGAACGCCATGGCTTCTCAGCACGTCCAGCACCAGCCCGCCAATCAGCTGGCTTGCGACCAGCACGGCGATGGTCGTCGCCGCGCCAACGTTCTGATACCCGCTAATACTGGCAAACACGAAAAACGACCCCAGCAGCCCCGGGATCAGCGTCCACCAGCGGGCCGTCGCGGCCAGCTCGCTGAATCCGACAAGGCCCTGTTTGAGCAGCAGAATGCTGACAAACAGCACGATGCCAACCAGTGAGTTCAGCAGCATCGCGATAAGAATGGTGGAGGAGGACTGGGTAATACGCACCATTAAGGTGTTTTGCACCACCAGGCCGATGCCCGCCGCCACCAGAAAAGCCAGCGTCAGTGACTGATTCATGGGATAGCGTCCGGATCGCTGCGCTCGTCCAGCTGCAGCTGCATAAAGGTTAGGTCCAGCCAGCGGCCAAACTTGGTCCCCACCTGCGGCATTTGCCCGGTCGTCACAAAGCCGAGGGTTTGATGGAGATGAATAGAGGCATGATTCTGCGCCTCAATGCCGGCCACCATCACGTGCTTACCGATGGTGCGGGCCTCGTGGATCAGCGCCTTCATTAACAGGCGGCCAATGCCTTTGCCCTGATGATCCGGATGCACGTAGACCGAATGCTCCACCGTATGACGAAAACCGTCGAAGGCGCGCCAGTCGCCGAAAGAGGCGTAACCGGTCACCGCGCCGTCTTCTTCACTCACCAGAACCGGGTAACCCGCAAGCGTGCGCGCCTCAAACCAGGCGATGCGGTTATCGGTATCGACGGTTGTATCGTTCCAGATCGCGGCAGTATGCAGCACCGCGTGGTTGTAGATTTCGCCTATCGCAGCGCAGTCTTCTTTGCAGGCATGACGAACGATCATGATTAACCTCTGTGTTGTTCACTATAGTATTACGTTATCGCTACGATATTACACAAGCGTCTCACCCGATCGCTACGGCATAAACTATATTTTTTTGTTATCAAAAGCCCATTGAAATGCCGTTCATACACTATAGTATGACGTCATGAACACCATAACAGACACGATGAATCAACGGATTAGCGCAAGAATTCGCCTCGAGCGCGAGTCTCGCGGATGGTCCCTGAGCGAGCTTGCTGACCGGGCAGGCGTCTCCCGCGCCATGATCCACAAGATAGAGCGCGGAGACAGTAGCCCTACGGCCACCTTGCTTGCCCGCCTGTCCGGCGCGTTTGGCATCAGCATGTCCACGCTGATTGCCCGGGCCGAAATGCAGGAAGGCAAGCTGTTGCGCCTTGCCAACCAGCCCGTCTGGCGCGACCCGCAGACGCACTACCTCCGCCGCCATGTTTCTCCTCGTACCGATCTGCCCATCGACCTTGTTCAGGTTGAACTGCCTGCGGGCAGCGATGTCCCTATGCCTGCCTCTTCTTACGCGCTGGCACGTCAGCTTATCTGGCTCCAGTCCGGTGAGCTGGTGTTTCAGGAGGGCGATACGCGTCACGAAATGCATGCCGGAGACTGTCTTGAGCTGGGGCCGCCAAATGACTGTCGGTTCATCAACGAAACGAATGAAACCTGTATCTATCTGGTTGTACGGCTCAACCAGTCTGGCTCGTAATGCTAATGCGATAACGGCGAACGTGCGCCAGGCTGTAATGACATTTGTACCAGAAGGAGAACCTGATGAGTCACTCTGTTTCGCAAAACCGCCGCTGGGTACTGGCCTCCCGTCCTCAGGGCGCGCCGGTCGCGGAAAATTTTCGTCTGGAAACGCAGTCCGTTCCGGCGCCTCGTGAAGGGCAGCTCTTGCTGAGGACCGTCTGGCTGTCGCTGGACCCTTACATGCGCGGGCGCATGAGCGATGCGCCGTCCTATTCCCCGCCGGTTGAGATTGGTGCGGTGATGGTGGGCGGTACGGTCAGCCGCGTTGAGCAGTCAAACCATCCCGACTTCAAAGCCGGTGAATGGGTACTGGGCTACAGCGGCTGGCAGGAGTATGAACTTTCCGACGGCAGCGGCCTGGTCAAGCTGGGCGATAATCCCTCGCATCCTTCCTGGTCGCTGGGGATTCTGGGTATGCCGGGCTTTACCGCCTATATGGGATTGCTGGATATCGGGCAGCCGAAAGCGGGTGAAACGCTGGTGGTGGCCGCGGCGACCGGCCCGGTGGGCGCGACAGTAGGGCAGATCGGCAAAATCAAAGGTTGCCGGGTGGTCGGCGTAGCCGGTGGCGCAGAGAAATGCCGCCATGCCGTGGAGGTCCTCGGGTTTGACCAGTGTCTGGATCACCACGCGGCCGATTTTGCCGAGCAGCTAAAACGCGCCTGCCCGAAAGGCATTGATGTCTATTATGAAAACGTCGGCGGGAAAGTGTTTGACGCCGTGCTGCCCTTGCTGAATACCTCCGCGCGGGTGCCGGTGTGCGGCCTGGTGAGCGGCTACAATGCGACGGGCTTGCCCGAGGGGCCGGACCGCCTGCCGCTCCTGATGGCGACTATCCTGAAAAAGCGCATTCGTATGCAGGGCTTTATCATCGGCCAGGACTACGGGCACCGCATTAAGGAGTTCCAGGAAGAGATGGGACGCTGGGTGCAGGAGGGCAAAATTCACTATCGCGAACAGGTGACGGACGGGCTGGAGAATGCCCCCGATGCGCTGATTGGCCTGCTTGAAGGGCGTAACTTCGGCAAAGTCGTGATTCGCGTCGCGGCTGACAATAAATAAAAAGCATTATGGCGGGGGTTTCCCGCCATATTTATTTGTGAAGATACGATATATTGTCTTTAATTAACGGACATGGTTTTTCGCGTCCGGATCCCGAATGGGCGCGAAACCGAAAAAAAAACAAACTTTGCTTTTTTTTGCTGTTTTTACGTACTTCCCACCACCAGGCATGACGATACAGGATATATCGGAACAGCGTCGTTTATTTAACTGACGCTTAAAATAGCATTAAGTTTTAGCTACAGGAATTGAACATGCTTGATTTGGATCACTTAGAAAAAGCCCAAAGGGTTAGCCTTACCATGCAAGTTGAACACAGTTTGAAAGGCGCGTTAATAACGGGCTCCCTCAAACCTGGGGCGCGACTGATTACCAAAGAGATCGCCGATAAATTAGGGACCAGTATTACTCCGGTTCGGGAGGCGCTTTTACGGCTGGTGTCATCGGGGGCATTACACGCCACGCCCGCGCAGGCCTTTCTGGTTCCGGAGGTGACGCTGGAGCGTTATAACGAGATTAACGCGATCAGAAAACAGCTTGAGCCGATGGCGGTCGCCGCCGCATGCCAGAATATGTCGGAGAGCAAGCTGGAGACATTGCGCAACATGTCAGAGGCATTTCATGAGGCTATGCGCAACGGAAACGTTCAGCAGGCGCTTCACGCGAATCGCGTCTTCCGTTTTACGCTCTATCAGTATGCGGAAATGCCGACGCTCAATGCGTTAATTGAACAGCTCTGGGTGCGCATCGGGCCCTGTATGAACTATCTGCATCAGGAGCTTAACGACATCAAAGCGTCGACATATCACTATGAAGAACTCCTTTCCGCCCTTGAGCGACGAGATGTCGTTGCCTGCCAGAAGGCGATTGATAAGGTGATTGATGAAGCGAATGTGCTTTTACAGCGACAATATTTTAACTGAGAGATTATTTAACAGAGCGACTATATACCGCAGCTAATTATTTATCTGGTGAATAACTCCTGAGGGCAATAAGCCATCAGGAGGGTTATTTCATTAATATAATAAACGCTTCTCTTAGCTTACTCGAAGCGATAAGAGACCGACAGCCCGACCCCGTAGTTACGACCTGGTGCAGGTTCGTAATAACGGCCATTGGATTCGTTGACAATTACCGAGCCAACATATTCTTTGTCAAACAGGTTATCGACGCGGCCAAAGACGTCCATGCCCCAGTTGCCATAGTTAAATTTATACCCGGTATTCAGCCCGACCACCGTATACGACGGCGCTTTCGCCGTGTTCTCGTCGTCGGCCATGATGTCGCTCATGTATCGCACGTCAGAACCCGCGTACCAGCCTTCCTCCGGCTGCCAGCCAAACGAGGCGTAACCCATGTTGCGAGCGATACCCGGCATACGGTTACCGTTACAGTCTGCATCGCCACAGACGTTGGTGCGGTAGGTAGCGTCGAGGTATGTCCAGGCCAGCTTCAGCTTCCAGTTTTCGGCAAACTGCTGGTCGAGGGCGAGCTCTGCCCCCTGACGACGGGTTTTACCGGCGTTTTTATAGCTGGTACGTCCGCCCGCGCTGGCATCCACCACGATCTCATCATCCGTATCGGTACGGAACAGCGCAGCCGTCAGCAGGCCATTGCCGATGCGGGTTTTGCTGCCCACTTCGTACGTGTTGTTCGTGGACGGCTTCAGGCCAATGTTCAGACCGCCCTGGCTATCGGCGCGATAGGAGAGTTCGTTGATGGTTGGTGTTTCAAAGCCACGTCCTGCGGCCGCATAGAGGTTCCATGCGTCCGTCACCGCATACTTCACGGAGCCCGCCGGGAGCCATTTGTGGTAGCTGGCGTCACCGCTGTCATCACCGTTGCCCGGCGTAACGTAGTGGTCGTTGGAATCAAACCAGACCGAGCTGTAGCGAACACCGGCATCAACAGAGAGTTTCTGCGTCAGCTGCCAGCTCGTTTGCAAGTAAGGATCGACGTTCCACATCAGGTTGCGTTCGTCCCGGCGCTTATCACCCTTCACGCCGTAGTCCGGCACGCCGTTGTTCATCACGAAGTTTTCGTAGCCTCGGCGATCCTCGCTCAGGTTTTCGTAGTTCAGACCGGTGGTAAAGGTCACCGGCACCAGCAGTTCGCCACGGTGCGTCCAGCGGGTATCAATGCCCTGGTAATGACGCTGCATATCAATCACCCCGCCGGAGTGGGAGGCTTTCAGCTGCGGCTGATACGGAATCGACTGGTACTGCGTCATTTCACGCTCGCCGGCGTACATCATTACGCTGAGGTCGTCCTGGGTGCTGAGCTGGCGATCGTAGCGCAAACCGGCCTGGGTCTGCTTGATGGTTTTACGGGTGTTGTACTGATCGCCGCGCGGAGACTGGCGCGGGTTATTCTGCCATTCCTGATAGCTCAGCCCGCCCGGATCGTTGGCCTTCATGTCCACGCTGTTGAAAATCAGCGTCAGCTTGCTGACGTCATCAATACGCACGCCCAGCTTCGCATTGGCCAGATTCTTCCGCGCGCCGCTGTGGTCGCGGTAGCCCGTGGTGGTGAAGCGGGTAGTGGAAACGGTGTAATCCACATCGCCCGCGTGGGTGCCGTCACCCATCGCCCCGGTGGCCTTCATGCCGTAGCGCCAGGTACCGTAGCTGCCGTAATAGCTGCTGGCTTCAATGGTCGGCGGCTGCTGCCCGGTCTGGGTATTAATGTTAATCACGCCGCCAGAGGCGTTGCCGTAAAGGGCAGAGAAGGGGCCGCGCAGCACTTCAACGCTCTCGACGCTGGAGAGATCGATGTTAGAGGTCTGGCCCTGTCCGTCCGGCATGGTGGCTGGGATGCCGTCGACATACATACGGATCCCGCGCACGCCAAAGGTTGAGCGGGCGCCAAACCCACGCATCGAAAGCTGGAGGTCCTGGGCATAGTTCTGACGGTTCTGAATTTGCAGCCCGGGTACGCTGCCAAGTGATTCTGATAGATTGATGCGGGGCGCGGCCTGGCGCATGTCATCGCCATTGACGACGCTGACCGCGGCCGGGGTATCCAGTTCCGATACGGTTTGCGGCGTAGCGCTGACGATCATGGTCTGTTCCTCCGCGCTCATTGCGGCCAGCGGCGCGAAAATAACGGGAACCAGCAGCAGCGGGAGAGAAGCCTTACGGGCAGAAATGATTTTCATGAATAAAACCGGTTGTGATGTAAACGAACCAAATGGAACATGTCCATACATGTTAAAGGTTTTGTAAATGTTTTGAAAACTATAACCGCACATTGCGTTAATGAAAGGCGAGAAGGGAAAGAAAAACTCCACTTTCTACTGATTAATGATTACTATTCTCACTATCAAAAGACAATGCCATGACGTTGTCTGCCGGAAGTGATGTCAGCCCAGACCCTCTTTTCAGAAAAGGAATTGTTATGTTTTTACGTCATCTGCGCTCGCCGCGCCTGAGTCTGTCTCTGCTGTCTGCCACCTTACTGCTTGCCGGAACGTTCCAGGCGCATGCCGCCGAAGAGGTGCTGCGTAAAGCGGTGGGCAAAGGGGCGTATGAAATGGCGGTCAGCCAGCAGGAGAATGCGCTGTGGGTGGCGACGTCGCAAAGCCGTAAAACCGACAAGGGCGGCATTGTTTACCGTCTTGATCCGGTCACGCTGGACGTGACGCAGGCCATTCATAGCGATCTCAAACCCTTTGGCGCCACCCTTAACAACGCGACCCAAACGCTGTGGTTCGGTAATACCATCAACGGCGCGGTAACCGCTATTGATGCCAAAACGGGCGACGTCAAAGGGCGACTGGTGCTGGATGGTCATCAACGCAGCGACACCGTCAAGCCGCTGCAGCCGCGCCAGCTGGTGGCGGATGACGCGAGCAACACGATTTACATCACCGGTGTCGGTAAAGAGAGCGTGATCTGGGTAGTGGATGGCGCCACGCTGAAGCTGAAAGAGACCATTACCCACACCGGTACCTACAGCACCGGCCTGGCGCTGGATGCGCATGCCAAACGCCTCTACACCACGAATGCGGACGGTGAGCTGGTAACGATTGATACGGCCAGCAATAAAATTATCGCCCGTAAAAAGGTGCAGGATGACGGAAAAGAGCACTTCTACCTGAACCTGAGCCTCGACGCTGCCGGTCAGCGCGCGTTCCTGACCGATTCAAAACAGCCGGAAGTGCTGGTAGTGAGCCTGAAAGACGGCAGCGTGATCGAAAAAATCGCCGCGCCGGAATCACTGGCGGTCCTGTTTAACCCGGCCCGCAATGAAGCCTACGTGACGCACCGTGAAGCCGGTAAGGTGAGCGTGATCGACGGGAAAACGTACAAGGTGACCAAAACGTTCGATACGCCGGTCTACCCGAACAGCCTGGCGCTGTCTGCCGACGGCAAAACGCTGTACGTGACGGTGAAACAAAAATCTACCCGCCAGCAGGAAGCCACTCAGCCTGACGACGTGATTCGTATTGCGCTGTAAGGTGGGAATTGCCCGGTGGCGCTGCGCTTGCCGGGCCTACAAAAATGAAGAGATGCAGGCCGGGTGAGGCAAAGCCGCCACCCGGCCTTTTTGATTAACGCGAGGTCTCTTCTACCAAAGACGCGTCGTGTTTTTCATCTTCAGGATGAACCGGCGCGGTGCTGTGGATTTCGTGAACGCGCTTACGCACGCCAAACCAGCCGGCAATCAGCAGTACGGCCAGCAGCGGAATGGTCGCGATGGTGTAAGTACCGTTCGGGTAGTCGAACGCCATCAGCACCAGCACGCTGAACAGGAAGAGCAGGGTGAGCCAGGAGGTCACCGGCGCGCCGGGCAGCTTAAAGCTGACGTCAGCGGCTTTGCCTTCTTTAATGGCTTTGCGCAGGCGCATCTGGCAAACCACGATGAAGGCCCAGGAAGCGATGATGCCGAGCGCGGCAACGTTCAGAACGATTTCAAACACCTGTGACGGCACGAGGTAGTTGAGGAACACCCCGAAGACGTACACCACCAGCGTGGCCAGAATACCGGCGTACGGTACGTGCTGCTTGCTCATCTTCGACATGAACTTCGGCGCAGAGCCGCCCATCGACATCGAGCGCAGAATACGACCGGTAGAGTAAAGGCCGGAGTTGAGGCTGGAGAGCGCCGCCGTCAGGACCACGATGTTCATGATGCTGCCAACGTAAGGCACGCCCAGCTTAGAGAAGAAGGTCACAAACGGACTCTGGCCCGCCTGATAGGCGTTCCACGGCAGCAGCAGAACCAGCAGCACCACGGAACCGACGTAGAACAGACCGATACGCCAGATCACGCTGTTGATGGCTTTTGGCACCATGGTCTGCGGATCTTTACATTCACCCGCGGCGGTACCCACCAGCTCGATAGAGGCAAAGGCGAATACGACGCCCTGTACCAGCACCAGCGCAGGCAGCAGGCCGTGCGGGAAGAATCCGCCGTTATCGGTTATCAGATGGAAGCCGGTGGCATTGCCGTCCAGCGGCTTGCCGCTGCCGAGGAAGACGGTACCCACGACCAGGAACACCACGATGGCCAGCACTTTTACCAGCGCAAACCAGAACTCCATCTCCGCGAACCACTTCACGCCAATCATGTTCATGGTGCCGACAATCGCCAGCGCGCCAAGCGCAAAGACCCACTGCGGCACGTCACCGAACGCGCCCCAGTAGTGCATGTACAGCGCCACGGCGGTGATATCGACGATACCGGTCATCGCCCAGTTAACGAAGTACATCCAGCCCGCCACGTAAGCGGCCTTTTCACCGAGGAATTCACGGGCGTAAGAGACGAAGCTGCCGCTGGAAGGGCGATGCAGTACCAGTTCGCCCAGCGCACGAAGAATGAAGAAAGAGAAGATCCCGCACACCAGATAGACCAGGGCGAGAGCCGGGCC
Source organism: Enterobacter sp. PP-008-ECC_S150 (assembly GCF_045257065.1). Lineage (NCBI taxonomy): Bacteria > Pseudomonadati > Pseudomonadota > Gammaproteobacteria > Enterobacterales > Enterobacteriaceae > Enterobacter > Enterobacter sp. PP-008-ECC_S150. Next base: position 42,019 of record NZ_JBJHHG010000026.1, read on the forward strand.
CGCCATCTGCAGGCGTGCACCCGCACCTAAAAACAGACCCGTTCCGATAGCGCCGCCGATGGCGATCATTTGAACCTGACGGTTGCCCATCGCCTTGTGGTAGCCCTCTTCGTGGGAGTTCAACCAGCGACGTTTAGCAGCATGATGATCGGCTGCGCTTTTATTGCTTGTTTTCATTGAGTTACCTGTTTGCCTGTCTGAACCATTATCGTGATAGTCCTGCCTGGCAGAGCGCAATACAAACGATTGCTTCTGCGCAAACACATGTCGCCTTCCCAGTCATTCTGCGTATGGATAAGGCGAAACATGGCGAGGCATCCTACCTGCAATTCATAAGCGACGCAAAATATAACCGTGCCGAAAGTGATGCACGTCGAAGGAAATCGTGTGGTCAGAGCAGACGGGGATCACAACACGCTGAATCGTGATGATTTTTTAGACAAAACAATGGCGAGGCTGATGATTTAATCATCAGATTCCCTTAATTATTACCAGATGGTATAAATTTCTGCTGCTGCAGGGCATCGAGAAGTAACCTGAACGCAGTAGTGTGCTGCCGACGGCTCGGATAATAGAGGTGATATCCCTGGAAAGTGGGGCACCACGGTTTTAGGACGCTAACCAGCCGTCCTTCACTCTGCGCCTCCAGAATCGATGCCTCCGGCACGTATGCCAGGCCGAGGCCATTCTCCGCAGCGTCGATGCGCTGCGACAGGTTGTTCAGCGTAAGCTGCCCCTCAACCCGCACGCGAAGCTCGCGCCCGTCGCGTTCAAATTCCCAGTGATACAATCCCCCGCGCGTGGGCAGGCGCATGTTGATGCAGCGGTGGTTGGCAAGCTGTTCCGGCGTCTGAGGCACGCCAAAGCGTGCAAGATAATCCGGGGATCCGACCACCGCCATGCGCATATCCGGCGCGATGCGTACCGCAATCATATCTTTCGCCACCTGCTCACCCAGGCGCACGCCCGCGTCAAAACGGCCATCCACGATGTCCGTCAGGCCGTTGTCGATCGTCACTTCAACGTTAATGTCTGGATACTGCGCCATAAACGCCCTGAGTACCGGCCAGAGCACGGCGTCCATCGCATGCTCGCCGGCGACGAGGCGAATCGCGCCTGCCGGTTTGTCGCCCGCGCTGCGAAGCGCCGTAAGCGCCTGCTCGATCTCCAGCAAATGCGGGCTTAAGCGCGTAAAGAGCTGCTCTCCTGCCTGAGTGGGAACAACGCTGCGGGTTGTGCGGGTTAACAGGCGAACGTCCAGCCGCGCTTCAAGCTTGCGCATGGCATGGCTCAGCGCCGACTGCGAAACGCCCAGCTGCGCCGCCGCGCGCGTAAAGCTGCGCTCGCGGGCAACCACCATAAATGAAAGCAGGTCATTGACGTTTTCTTTTAGCATCGCGATTCTTTTTATGAATTTCAGTCATGTGTTCTATCTGATTATGTACTCTAATGCGCCGGGCTGCTTTGCGCTACTGTTAAGGCAACAGTAAAAGAGGAGCATAAGATGAAAATTATCCGCAGCGGTTCATTACCTTCAGCAAAGGGGCCGGAAGCCTGGTTTACCGGCACCGTCCGCATAGATGCGCCATTTCAGGCAAGCGAACCCGCCAGCGTCGGCGGAGCAACCGTCACCTTCGAGCCCGGCGCGCGCACCGCATGGCATACGCATCCCTTGGGCCAAACGTTGATTGTGACGCAGGGTCGCGGCTGGTTACAGGAGTGGGGCAAAACGGCGGAAATATTGAATCAGGGCGATATCGCCTGGATCCCACCCGGCGTAAAACACTGGCACGGCGCAAGCGCGCAAACGGCGATGACGCATATTGCCATCGCCGAATCCGTTAACGGCAGCCCGGTAACATGGCTGGAAAAAGTCACCGACGAACAGTACCCGAACGGCTAACCGCTAAAAACGGCAATCGCCTGTGCAAGTTTATCCGGGAATAAATACACCGTCAGGCAGGAGAGTAATCCCGTCGCCGTAATACCCAGGTAGATTCGTTTATCGGTGCTGAGACATTTAAAGAGCGAGAAAAACGAAAATAGTCCGCTCCGCACCAGTAATCCTTTATAAAAGCGGTAATGTTTCAACGGGTTATTACGCACTTTTTCATACAGTTTTTCACTAGCCGCGATCTCGTCCCGGGCGGGTATATTTCGCACGGAAATATACCCCGTCCTGGTCTCGCCCTGCTGCAACGGGAGTGTTACGCCTCATGAGTCACTCCATGATGATGTGCAAGAATAAAAAAACGTCCGGTAAATGCGCCGGTAAGATTAATGTGATTATTTTTTATAACTGTTTGATGCTTATTCTCTCTGAAATGATGACTGCCTGAAATACCCGGCGTTAATTATTTTTAATCCCTGCGCGTTATTAAATGTAATAAAAATGAAAATATTTTCAGGGCCGTTTTTCGGCGGCGCTGCAAATAAATGACATAAGCCAAATTGAAAGGGGGAGATCGTCTCCCGGTAAAAATTGCCGAGCCGAAATAGCGTTTCGTTAACAGGATGAAAACGCTATGATTTAGTCAGTTTCGTTAACACAGTGGGGCAAAGGTGAAAATTAACGTCATCGGAACCAGCGGAAGCGGGAAAAGCACGCTGGCAAAGCAGATTGCAGCCGAACTGGCCATTCCCTATATCGAGATGGACAAACTCTACTGGCAAGCTAACTGGCAGGGAACGCCGGACGATGTGTTTCAGGCAAAGCTGGAGCGGGCGCTACAGGCGTCGCCTGACTGGGTGCTGGACGGTAACTACAACCGCACGCGGCCTGTCAAATGGCGCGATGTAGATGTGGTGATCTGGGTGGATTACGGGTTTGCCCGTACACTCTGGCAGGCGGTCACCCGAGCAGTTAAGCGCGCCTGGCATAAGCACGAGCTCTGGCCGGATACGGGGAACAGGGAGAGTTTCCGGCGCGCGTTCTTTAGCAGAGGATCCATTATCATCTGGACGATAAAGACCTGGCGAAACAACCGCACGCGTTATGCAGCCGATCTGCAAAACCCGCAATACAGACATATTCGCTTTGTGCGTATTACCCGCCGCGAGCAGGTGCAGACGCTGATTGCCTCCTTAAAGTCTTATTCTTAGCATGGTTTTATATATCTGATTTCCGGCAAACCAAATGTAAATTAATTGTTTCTCAGTGGTGAAATGCGCCTTTAATAATGTCGACATGTTAAGTCAAACGAGAACGCAACATGTCATGGCGAATCAGCATTCTGGATAAAAGCCCCATCGCTGAAAACGAAACGGCTGCCGATGCACTGGCGCGTACCCTTACGCTGGCGCAGCAGGCAGAAAATCTGGGCTATCATCGCTTCTGGATTGCCGAACACCACAACACCCCACACCTTGCCAGCCCTTCACCAGAGCTGCTGATTGCCTGGATCCTCGGGCAAACCACGCGGATTCGCGTTGGATCCGGCGGCGTGATGCTCCAGCACTATAGCCCTTATAAAGTCGCCGAGAATTTCAACGTGCTGGCCGCGCTGGCGCCCGGTCGCGTGGATCTCGGCGTCGGGAAAGCCCCCGGCGGCCTGCCGCTCTCAACCCGCGCGCTGCAGCAGGGGCTGAATCAAGAGGAAAAGGGCAGCTTCGCTGAACAGCTGGCCCAGCTCGATCGCTGGATCGGTCCTGAACATCTCTCAACTGAGGATGCCGTCCGCGCCACGCCGCTGCCGCCTTCGCCAGCAGAGCGTTTTCTGCTGGGCGCGAGCACCGACAGCGCGCTGCTGGCCGCCAGGCTCGGCTGGCACTTTGTTTTTGCCGCGCACCTGAACGGTGACCCGGACCTGCTGCGCGAGGTGGTATCAACCTGGCGCAAGAGCAGCGAACGGGACGTGATTGTGGCGGTACAGGCGATTGTCGCACCGACGCAGGCCGAAGCGGAAGCCCTCGCGCAGAAGGTTGAAGTGTGGGGCGTTGAGCTGGCAAACGGCCAGCGCGTAACCGTCGCCAGCGAAGAACAGGCCTACGCGTTTGCGCGCCAGGCAGGGAGCGAGCCGGTGCGCATTGCGCGCCGCGCCCAGTCGCTGCTGGCGGGTACGGCAGAGTCGGTACTGGGACAGCTCAACGCGCTGCATCAGCAGTGGGGCATTGACGAATTTATCATCGACACGCCGGTAGCGGAGGGGGCAACGCGCGTCGCGTCGCTGCGTCTGCTTGCCGAGGCGCGTCTTCACAAGGAGGTTACGGTATGAGTTTTGGCGAACAGTTGATTGCCTGGCGCCGCGAGCTGCACCAGAACCCGGAGCTTTCCGGTCAGGAAGTAGAGACCACCACACGCCTGCGCCAGTGGCTGACCAATGCCGGTATTACCCCTCAGCCGTACGATCTGTCTACCGGACTGGTAGCGGAAATCGGTACGGGCGAAAGGCTGATTGCGCTGCGGGCCGATATTGATGCCCTGCCGATAGAGGAGCGCAGCGGCGTGCCGTTTAGCTCGCAGCGTGCAGGCGTGATGCACGCCTGCGGACACGATATCCACACCAGCGTGATCCTCGGCGCCGCGCTAAAGCTGAAAGAGCGGGAGGCCTCGCTTAATGGTCGGGTGCGGATCCTGTTTCAGCCTGCCGAAGAGAACTTTGGCGGCGCGAAGAGCATGGTGCGGGCCGGTGCCCTGCGTGACGTTAGCGCCATCTTCGGTATGCATAACGAACCCGGCCTGCCGGTCGGCGAGTTCGCCACCCGCGGCGGGCCGTTCTATGCCAACGTCGACCGCTTTGTGATCCGCATTACCGGCAAAGGGGCGCACGCCGCACGTCCGCACGAAGGCAACGACGCCATCGTGCTGGCGAGCCAGCTGGTGACGGCGCTGCAAAGCGTCGCCAGCCGCAACGTCAATACGCTGGATTCGGTGGTGCTGAGCGTGACGCGTATTGCAGGCGGTAACACCTGGAACGTGCTGCCGGAAAGCGTCGAGCTGGAAGGCACCCTGCGCACCCATCGCACGGAGGTGCAGCAAAACGTGAAGGCCCGCGTGGGCGAAATCGCAGCCGGGTTTGCCAGCGCCTTTAGCGCGCAGATCGATATCACCTGGTATGCGGGGCCTACCGCGCTGGTAAATGACGAGCGCTGGGCCGATTTCGCCACCTCGGTCGCCCGGGAAGCCGGGTATGAAACCCGTCACGCCGAGCTGCACATGGGCGGGGAAGATTTTGCGGTCTATCTCCAGCAGATCCCGGGGGCGTTTGTCAGCATCGGCAGCAACAGCCCGTATGGTTTACATCATCCGGCCTTCAACCCGGATGAAGCCTTAATTGAGCCCGCTGCCCGCTATTTTGCACAGCTTGCGGAAAAAGCCCTGCAACACGTTTAATTCTGGAGAGGTGAATATGTCTGCACATCGTCAACTGCGGCTGGGGACCATTTTGCATGGTGCATCCGGGAATATGTCCGCCTGGCGTCACCCTGAGGCCGTCGCCGATGCCAGCATCAACTTTGATTTCGTCAAAGCGACGGCGTTAAAGGCGGAAGAGGGCAAACTCGATTTCCTGTTCGTGGCCGACGGTCTTTATATTAACGAGAAATCGATCCCGCATTTTTTAAATCGCTTTGAGCCGCTAACGGTGCTGTCCGCGCTGGCCAGCATCACCTCGCGCCTGGGGCTGGTGGGAACCTTATCCACCTCCTACAGCGAGCCCTTCACCACGGCGCGCCAGTTTGCCAGCCTGGACCACCTGAGCAACGGACGCGCGGGCTGGAACGTGGTGACATCTCCGCTGGAAGGATCGGCGAAGAACTTTTCCCGCGAAAAACACCCGGAGCACGCGCTGCGCTACCGCATTGCGGATGAGTACCTCGACGTGGTGAAAGGGCTGTGGGACTCCTGGGAAGGCGACGCGTTTATCCGCAACAAGGAGAGCGGCCAGTTTTTTGACCCGGCCAAACTGCACGCGCTGAACCACCACGGTGATTTCTTCCAGGTCGCCGGGCCGCTGAATATTGGCCGCACGCCGCAGGGTCGCCCGATTGTCTTTCAGGCCGGCGCGTCGGATGACGGGAAAAAACTGGCGGCGAAACATGCCGACGCCATTTTCACCCACCACGAGACGCTCGACGAGGCAAAAGCCTTTTACCGGGACGTAAAACAGCAGCTGGAAACAAACGGTCGCCGCGCGTCGGATCTCCATATCTTTCAGGGCGTCAGCGTGATTGTGGGTAAAGACGCCGACGACGTGGAAAACCAGTATCAAACCACGGCGGCGCTGGTGTCGATTAACGATGCTCTCAACTACCTTGGGCGTTATTTTGAACATCACGATTTCAGCCAGTATCCGCTCGACGAGCCGTTCCCCGATATCGGCGACTTAGGCAAAAACAGCTTCCGCAGCACCACCGATGAGATCAAACGCAACGCCCGCGAGCGCAGCTTAACCCTGCGCCAGGTGGCGCTGGAAGCCGCTTCGCCGCGCCCGCGCTTTTCCGGTACGCCGGAAGAGGTCGCGGACGGCCTGCAGGCCTGGTTTGAAGGCTATGCCGCAGACGGCTTCATCATTCAGGGCGGTACGCCGGACACCTTCCCGCGCTTTGTTGACCAGGTGGTACCCATTCTTCAGGCCCGCGGCCTGTTCCGTACCGACTATCCGGGCACCACGCTGCGCGAAAGCCTTGGCTTAGACCAACCGAAAAACCAGTACACACAACAATAAAAGAGAACACCGCTATGCAGAAATCATCGCTTATTCTGGCGCTTGCGCTGGCCATTACCCCTGCCGTCTGGGCAGCGAATGTGAATATTAACGGCACCGGCGTGAGCATCGAGGCCAATAAAACGCCGATCAACACCGCCAAAAACGGCGATGCGGTCGCGCAGTTACCGAAGGATTATCGCTTTGCCGTGCCGGGGAAATTTACCGTGGCGGTGGCCGCGCTGAACTCGCCGCCGCTGACGGTCTTCTCGGACGACAACAAAACGCTGCTGGGAAGTGAAGTGGACGTCGCACGCCTGGTGGCGGACAGCCTCGGGCTGGAGCTGAACGTGGTGCCCACCTCCTGGGAAGACTGGCCGCTGGGCGTGGCGTCCGGAAAATACGATGCGGCCATCAGCAACATCACCGTCACCAAAGAGCGTAAAGAGAAGTTTGACTTTGCCACCTACCGAAAAGATTCCCTCGGGTTCTACGTGAAATCAACCAGCCCGATCAAGTCGCTTGAGAAGGCTGAGGACATCGCCGGGCTGCGGATTATCGTCGGCTCCGGCACTAACCAGGAGGCCATTCTGCTGGCCTGGAACGCCGAGAACCTGAAGAAGGGGCTGAAGCCCTTTACCCCGATCTACACCAAAGACGATGCGGCCCAAACCCTGGCGCTGCAGTCCGGACGCGCGGATGCCTACTTCGGTCCGAACGTGATTGGTGCCTGGAAAGCGGCGCTGAACGGGAAAACCAAGCTGGTGGGCAGCGTAGACGGCGGCTGGCCGAAGGCGGCGCACATTGCGGTGACGCTGAAAAAAGGCAGCGGCCTGGTTGAGCCGGTGCAAACCGCGCTGAACGGCGTCATCAAAAACGGTGATTACGACAAAGTGCTGAACCGCTGGGGGGAAGGAGTGGAGCGCATTCCTCAGTCAGAAGTGAACCCGGCTGGCCTGGGTGATTAAGGAGGCGTGATGAGCGAACGATTTCGTGATGTTTCACCGGAAGATGCCGAACTTCAGCCCATTATCGAGGGGCTGTTCGGTGAATATGCCGCCCGTTACGGGGACTACTTCTCCAAAGATGCTGAGGTAGAACTCACCGAGTGGTATTTAGCGCCGCAGGGGCTGTTTATCGTCCTGGAGCGGGACGGAAAAATTATCGCCACCGGCGCGTACAAGCCTTTCGACGAACGCACCGCGGAAATCAAACGTATCTGGACGGACAAAACCCTGCGTCAGCAGGGGCTTGCCGGACGCGTGGTGCAGGAGCTGGAGCGCAGGGCGGTGCTGGCAGGGTATAGCCACATCTACCTGACAACCGGTTTTCGCCAGCCGGAAGCGGTCAGGCTCTATCTCAGCCAGGGCTATCAGCCGCAGTTCGATCTCAATCGGGATCCGGAAGAGTACAGCCAGCCACCGTTTGACGGTCGGCTGCGCTTCACTAAAACGCTGGTACGCGAAGCGTTCAGTAAAACCGCATGAGGAACGACGATGAGCAACGTTGAAACCATTAAGGTGGTCCCGGCGCGTTATCCGCTGCGGGCCGTCGGCGCCGCGGTGGCGCTGTTTGTCCTGGCTGTCGTGATTCAGTCCGTGGCCTTTAATCCGCGCTGGGAGTGGGCGGTGTTTGCCCGCTGGTTCTTTGACCCGGTGATCCTCGAAGGTGTTGGGCAGACCCTGCTGCTGACACTGATCGGTACTGCGCTCAGCGTGGTGATTGGCGGCATGCTGGCCCTGGCGAGGCTCTCATCATCCTGGCTGCTGAGCAGCCTGGCGTGGGCGTACATCTGGCTGTTTCGGTCGCTGCCGCTGATCGTGGTGCTGATTATCCTCTACAACTTCTCCTATCTCTACGACACCCTCTCGCTCGGGGTGCCGTTCACCGGCATCACCTGGGGCCGCTTTGAAACCATCAACGTGCTCGGGCAGTTCTCTACCGCCGTGGTGGGGCTCACCCTGGTGCAGAGCGCCTATACCGCCGAAATCATTCGCGGCGGATTCCTCGGGGTCGATCACGGACAGTATGAGGCCGCCGCCGCGCTCGGCCTGCCGGCCTGGCGCCGCACGGTGCGCATCATTTTACCGCAGGCGCTACGTACCATACTGCCTTCCGGTTTCAATGAAATCATCAGCCTCGCCAAGGGCACGGCGATGGTGTACGTCCTGGCGATGCCGGAGCTGTTCTATACCATCCAGATGATTTACAACCGCACGCAGGAGGTGATCCCGCTGCTGATGGTGGGCGCGGCCTGGTATCTGGTCATCACCACCGTCTTATCCGCTATTCAATATGGCGTTGAACGCGCGCTTGCCCGCAGCGAACGCCGATCCGCCGTTAATCAGAACCGGGCCACCCGTCGCACCCGTTCTGTCGCGACCACGCCAGCACAGGAGCCTATCCATGCAAGCCTCTCCTGAAGGACATATCTCAATAACCGGCGTCAGCAAGTATTTTGGCCGACACAAGGCGCTCGACAACGTTTCGCTTGAGATCCCGCCGGGATCCGTGACGGTGATCCTCGGCCCGTCCGGGTCGGGCAAATCGACGCTGCTGCGCACTATCAACCATCTGGAGCGTGTGGACGAAGGCTTCATTCAGATCGACGGGGATTACATTGGCTACCGTCGTCAGGGCGACAGGCTCTTCGAGCTGAAGGAGAAAGAGATCCTCAAGCAGCGCGTCAACGTGGGCTATGTGTTTCAGAACTTCAATCTCTTTCCGCACCTCACGGTGCTGGAAAACCTGATTGAGGCGCCCATCGCGCATAAAAAGCTCAGCAAAAAAGAGGCGGTCGAAAGGGCGTACAGCCTGCTGGATGTGGTCGGGCTGCGGGATAAAGCCGATGCCTGGTCTCGCCATCTCTCCGGTGGGCAGCAGCAGCGCATTGCCATAGCCCGCGCGCTGGCGCTGCGTCCTCGCGTGATGCTGTTTGATGAACCCACCTCGGCGCTGGATCCGGAGCTGGTGGGGGAAGTGCTGGACGTCATCAAAAAACTGGCCAGGTCCGGCACCACGCTGGTGGTGGTCACTCACGAGATCGGCTTTGCCCGGGAGGTAGCGGATCAGGTGGTATTTATGGTCGACGGGAAAATCGTGGAGCAGGGCAGCAGCGACGCGGTGTTGAACCGTCCGTCGCACGCGCGAACGCGCCAGTTCCTGTCAAAAGTGCTGTAAGGAGCGCAGATGAAATATGGACTTCTGGCAGGACTGCTTTTTACCACCGCGAGCCATGCCAGCATCGATCTCAACGCCAACGAGCAGCCGCTACCGGTGACGGTGGATCGCCAGGCCGTGGCGAAGATCCCCGCCAGTTACAAATTTGTTGAGCCCGGAACGCTGACGGTCGCCATCTCGATGCTTAACTCCCCGCCGCTGGCGCTGCTGGCCAGCGATAACCGCACGCGGATTGGCAGCGACCCGGATATCGCCCGCCTGCTGGCGGGCAGTCTGGGGCTGAAGCTAAAGCTGGTGCCGACGGCGTGGGAAGACTGGCCGCTGGGGATCGCCTCCGGGCGCTACGACGTGGCGCTGGTGAACATTGCGGTGACCGAACAGCGAAAAGAGAAGTTTGATTTTGCGACCTACCGCGTCGATTCGCTGGCGTTTTCGGTGAAATCCTCCAGCGAGATCCAGTCAATCACGAGCGCGGAAGATCTGGCCGGGAAAAAGGTGATCGTCGGCTCGGGGACCAATCAGGAGCGCATCCTGCTGGGCTGGAACGAAGAGAACAAAAAGGCGGGGCGGGCACCTGCGCTGCCTGTATATCTTCACGATGATGCTTCGGGCAATCTCTATATCCAGTCCGGCAGGGCTGACGTGTTCTTTGGTCCTCAGTCGGTTTCAGCCTACAAGGCGGCGCTCACCGGCACGACCCGCGTGGTTGGCTTAGGGCCGAAAAAAGCCTTTGTCGCGACCACCACAAAAAAAGGCAACGAGCTGGTCTACGCCCTGCAGGCCGCGCTTAACGGTGCGATTAAGCGCGGAGAGTACCAGAAGGTGCTGGCGCGCTGGGGTGAACAGGGGGAAGGGGTGGAACAGTCGGAGGTCAACCCGCCTGGGATAACCTACTAATGGTGCTCTACACTTAGGGTTTTCATCCCGCAGGGGGCAACATGATTAAACTCTATGGCGTACCCGGCTGGGGCTCGGCGATCGGTGAAGTGATGCTGACCCTGGCCGATATCCCTTATCAATTCATCAACGTGGACGGGTTTGACCAGCCCGGTCCGCAGCGTCAGCTGCTGCAAAAGCTTAACCCACTGTGTCAGGTCCCCACGCTGGAGCTGGAAAATGGCGCCATCATGACCGAAACGGCGGCAATCGCCCTGATGGTGCTCGACAGATGTCCCGATCTCGCTCCGCCCGTGGGGCAGGGTGAACGCCAGCAGTTTCAGCGTTTGCTGATCTGGTTTGTAGCCAACGTCTATCCCACGTTTACCTATGCGGACTATCCCGAACGCTGGGTGCCGGATGCGCCGGAACAGCTGCAGAAAAACTGCATCGAATACCGGAAATCGCTCTATCTATGGTTCGAAAGTCAGCTCAGGGCGGCCCCGTTTGCGCTGGGGGATAGGCTGACGCTGCTGGATGTATATATTGCGGTAGCGCGCACCTGGGGGCCGCGCCATGACTGGTTTGCGACACATACGCCGAGGTTTACGGCTATTGCGGACACCGTCTGCCAGCTGCCGGAACTGCACAAGGTGTTAAAGGCCAACGGTATTATCTGATAACGTTGAACTCTTATTCACAAACGGAAGCCTGCACATGCCACACGTCGATATTAAATGTTTTCCCCGTGATTTGAACGACGAACAAAAAACGGCCCTGGCGGCGGATATTGCCGAGGTCATTATTCGCCATCTCAACAGTAAAGACAGCTCAATATCCGTTGCGCTGAATCAGGTGGATCCTGAGGAATGGAAGGCGCAGGTCTGGGACACCGAAATAGGACCGAAGCTGGACGAGTTAATTAAAAAACCAGGCTATTCAATGTAAGCGCGTATGCCGGGGCGATCGCCTCTCCCCGGTTTTTCCCTTCTTGTTTTCCCGCTTTTCGCAAAAATCGATAAAAAAATATTTTATTTTATCCGCTACACTTTACGTTTATGGCTATATTTCATACCTCTTTAGGAAAGATGTTCAACAGAATCAGTTAAGGACAGATACGTTAAAGGATAATTTTCTGATGACAAAATTACCCCGTTTTTCACCCGCCTTTCTTCACCCGCGTTACTGGCTCAGCTGGGTCGGCATTGCCGCGCTGTGGCTGATTATGCTCCTGCCTTATCCGCTGCTGTTCCGTATCGGCCACGGGCTTGGACGGCTGGCGATGCGCCTGCTTCCCCGCCGCGTCGCGATTGCCCGCCGCAACCTCGAGCTGTGCTTTCCCGAAATGGATGCCAACGAGCGTGAGGCGTTGCTGCAGCGTAATTTTGAATCGGTAGGAATGGGAGTGATCGAAACCGGAATGGCATGGTTCTGGCCTGCATGGCGGGTGCGGAAATGCTTTACCGTGACGGGTTATGAGCACATGGAAAAGGCGCGGGCGAAAGGCAATGGCGTGGTGCTCGTTGGTATGCACTTTCTCACCCTTGAGCTGGGCGCACGGATCTTTGGCATGCTGAACCCCGGCATTGGGGTGTATCGTCCTAACAATAACGCGCTGTTGGACTGGCTGCAGACGCGCGGGCGCCTGCGCTCCAATAAAACCATGCTCGATCGTCATGATTTAAAGGGCATGATCCGCTCGCTGAAGCAGAATGAGATTTTGTGGTACGCCCCGGACCATGACTATGGCAAAACCCATAGCGTCTTTGTGCCGTTTTTTGCGGTGCCAAATGCGGCCACGACCGCGGGAAGCTATATGCTGGTCAAAAGCGCTAAGCCTGCCGTGATCCCCTTTGTGCCGCGCCGCAGGGCGGATGGCACCGGCTACGAGCTGATTATTCTGGAGGATATCAGCGAGGCGCTGCAGGGAGGAGATAAAGAAACCGTTGCGACGCAGATGAACAGGGCGATTGAGCAAGCGGTACGGATGGCGCCAGAACAGTATATGTGGCTGCACCGGCGCTTCAAAACGCGTCCTGAAGGCGTACCTGACCGATATGCCCGTCCGAAACAGGCGGCAACACGGGATGACATTCTCTCCGCCGGCGATTTATCTGACCGCTCAGGCATACAGCACTAAACCTCAGTTTCGCCGCGCCGCTGATGGGCTGGCTGATGGCGCACCGATCGGAAACGTAAGGATACTGAATCGCAACGACATTTTCAGGATGTCGCTGCGGTTCAGTGCTTTATAAAACTCACCGCGCTGTATAGAATTGCCGCATCCACAGCGACGGGATACCACACGATGACCGCGAGAGTTGATTATCAGATTGAAAAATACCTCCTTACCGAAGCCGCCGAACCGGCGCGCCTGACGCGCCAGTGGGCAGAGGTCATGGAGGAGTGTCGTGAGCAACAATCCGGCGCAGAGGAGCGGCTGCGTCTCGCGTTGCTTAATGTGGATTATGTCACCAGCTTCGAGCTGCCCTTCAGGCTGCTCCTCACCCGTGCGCCGCAGCTGATTGACGTTGTCAGAAAAGCGCTGCCGCTCAGCCAGAAAAACGTTCTGTTTAACGGCAAGCGCTTTGGCTGCGTTTATAGCCTTAAACAGGATCTGGCCGGAATACCTGACGAGTTTACCTACCAGCTGAAAACGCGTATCCAGCGCAGTGACGCAACGGGATGTAATGAAGTCCCTTACAGGCAAATTGCCCAGCAGGTAAAAGCGCCAAAGGAACGCCTCAGGCTGGCTCTGGAAAGCGGGCTGTCCGTGACGGCACTCGACGGGCTTTTCTGGTTTGGCATTCAGCGCATCGCGGCGGATGTGCAAAGGTTACGTAAAACAGGGATGCGGATTGTGACCTCCAACGCCGAGGTGTTCGATACGCTGACCAAAACAACCCGGCAAATCCCTGTCTATCGCCTGGAAGGAATGGACATTACTTAACCTGCAGCAGGATCGCCATCAGCCCTGGAAAACGGGCATCCAGATCGTCTCTTCGCAATGAAATCATGTTTTCGCGTCCCTGCGGGCGCTGCCAGATGACCCCGCTGTCGCGCAGTACGCGCCAGTGATGGGTCATGGTGGACTTCACCACATCTTCCGGACGCAGCGCGTTGCAGCTCAGTTCCTCGCCATCGGCGAGCCGGCGAACGATCGACAGCCGGAGCGGGTTGCCGAGTGCAAATAGCACATTTTCCAGCAGTATTTGTTCAGTTTCAGGGTGGTTTGGGATCATCGTTTTTCTGCGTATGTCGTCGGATTGAGCTATATCAACAATAGGTCAATACTCAAAAAATAGTTCGATAATACTCGTACAATAGGACTATTATAGCAAACGAACGAATGCACGACCATCCTGGTCGTCACAGACAAGTCATAAGACTTAAGGAAATATCATGCCCCGACCCATCCCTCTCGAACGTTATCGCAACATCGGTATCTCCGCGCATATCGATGCCGGTAAAACCACCACCACTGAGCGCATCCTTTTTTATACCGGGATGAGCCACAAGCTGGGTGAAGTACACGATGGCGCGGCAACCACTGACTGGATGGCGCAGGAGCAAGAGCGCGGGATCACGATTACCTCCGCGGCGGTGAGCTGCTTCTGGCCAGGTATGGACAGAGGGTTTGAACCGCACCGGATCAACATCATCGACACCCCGGGGCACGTGGACTTCACCATTGAGGTTGAACGTTCCATGCGCGTTCTCGACGGTGCCGTAATGGTATATGACTCCGTGGGCGGCGTGCAGCCGCAGTCGGAGACCGTCTGGCGTCAGGCCAATAAATACCACGTTCCGCGGCTAGCCTTCGTCAACAAAATGGACCGTCCGGGTGCCGATTTCTTCCGCGTGGTGCGGATGATGCAGGAGCGCCTGAAGGCCAACCCGGTGCCGATTGTCATCCCGGTTGGCGCGGAAGAACACTTCACCGGCGTGGTGGATCTGATCAAGATGCGCACCATTTTGTGGGACGACGCGACTCAGGGCATGGTGTTTACCTATGCGCCCGTGCCGGATGATTTAGTGAGCACCGCCCGGGAATGGCGGGAAAAAATGGTCTCTGCGGCGGCGGAAGCCAGCGACGATCTGATGGATAAGTACCTGGAAACCGGCGACCTGACGGAAGCGGAAATTATCAAAGGGCTGCGTATTCGCACCATTTCTGGCGAAATCCAGCCGATGCTGTGCGGCAGCGCGTTCAAAAACAAGGGCGTGCAGCGCATGCTGGATGCGGTGATTGAGCTCATGCCGTCGCCGCTGGACGTGCCGGCCATTGACGGTGTGGATGAAAAAGGGCAGCACGCGGAGCGTCACCCGAGCGATGATGAGCCGTTCTCCGCCCTGGCGTTCAAGCTGATGAGCGACCCGTACGTCGGGCAGCTAACCTTTATCCGCGTCTACTCCGGCGTGCTGCGCAAAGGCGACGCGGTGTATAACCCGGTAAAAGGGAAGAAAGAGCGTATCGGGCGTATCGTGCTGATGCATGCCAACGATCGTCACGAGGTGGATGAACTGCGCGCCGGGGATATCGCGGCCTGCGTCGGTCTGAAAGACGTGACCACCGGTGACACGCTCACCGACCCGAACGCGGTGATCACGCTTGAACGGATGGAGTTCCCGGACCCGGTGATCTCGCTGGCAATCGAGCCGAAAACGAAAGGCGATCAGGAGAAAATGGGCATCGCGCTGCAGCGCCTGGCGGCGGAAGACCCGTCGTTCCGCCTGCATACTGACGAGGAGTCTGGCCAGACCATCATCTCCGGGATGGGTGAGCTACATCTGGAGATTATTGTCGACCGCATGAAGCGTGAGTTTGGCGTGGAGGCGAACATCGGTCGTCCGCAGGTGACCTACCGAGAAACCCTGCGTAAAACGGTGAAGGATATCGAAGGCAAGTTTGTTCGTCAGTCCGGCGGTAAAGGACAGTACGGCCATGTGGTGCTGAGCCTGGAGCCGCTTGAGCCCGGAAGTGGTTTTAAATTTGAAGATGCCACTAAGGGCGGCGTGGTGCCGCGCGAGTATATTCCGTCCGTTGAGAAAGGGCTGCGGGAAGCGATGAACAGCGGGGTGCTGGCGGGCTATCCGGTGGTTGACGTTAAAGCAACGCTGACGTTTGGTTCGTACCACGACGTCGACTCCTCGGAGATGGCGTTCCGCATGGCGGCAATCCTCGGCTTCAAAGAGGGCGCGCGCAGGGCAGATCCGGTGATTCTTGAGCCGATCATGCACGTGGAGGTGGAAACGCCGGAAGAGTACGCCGGGAACATCATGGGCGATCTCTCTTCTCGTCGCGGCATGGTGCAGGGAATGGAGGAGCAGTACGGCAGCCAGATTATCCGCGCTGACGTGCCGCTGGCCGAGATGTTTGGCTACGCCACCACGCTGCGCTCGATGTCCCAGGGGCGCGCCACGTATACGATGGAGTTCCACCATTTTGCGGAAGCCCCGCGGAATGTTGCGGATGAGATTATTTCGAAGCGCGCGAAGAGTTAATGAATTGCACATGGTAGCCTCTGGGCTACCATGTGTTTTTTGGCATATCATCCTTTTACTTAATTAGCGTTGCGGATCGAATTTTCCATTTCCCTTTTTCCTGAATGAGGCAATCTGCCACAACGTGATCTTGTTTTTTGCCAAACGCGATATATACCCGTGATCATTGAAGACGCTTGATTTTTCAGCAACAGGAGATCATGCTGTCCCCATGAAAATCTTTATCACTGACCAACAAAAAGCTGAACTTGAGCGTCTTCATGACTCCAGT
>NZ_JBJHHG010000027.1:0-57968 GCF_045257065.1 Enterobacter sp. PP-008-ECC_S150
GGTAGTTCAGTCGGTTAGAATACCTGCCTGTCACGCAGGGGGTCGCGGGTTCGAGTCCCGTCCGTTCCGCCACTTATTAAAAGCCCTGAGCTAACGCTCAGGGCTTTTTTCTTATCTGACGTTTAATTATTGCGAAATCAGCAAAAATCCTCTGCGTTTTTCGATATTTTTCTCTATAACAACGCCAGCGATAATCTTCCTCAGTTTACGAACATAATGATTGAGGAACAGTATGACTCTCCCTGCATTTGGTCTGGGCACTTTCCGCCTGAAAGACGACGTTGTTATCGCATCGGTTAAAACCGCACTCGAGCTTGGCTATCGCGCCGTTGATACGGCACAGATCTATGAAAACGAAGCTGCCGTTGGACAAGCTCTTGAAGAGAGCGGTGTACCGCGTAATGAACTGTTTATCACCACGAAAATCTGGATTGAGAATCTCAGCAAAGACAAGCTGATCCCAAGCCTGCAAGAGAGCCTGAAAAAACTGCGTACTGACTACGTCGATCTGACGCTGATCCACTGGCCATCACCAAACGATGCCGTCTCCGTCGAAGAATTCATGCAGGTGCTGCTGGAAGCGAAAAAGCAGGGCTTAACCCGCGAAATTGGTATCTCCAACTTCACCATTCCGCTGATGGAAAAAGCCATCGCCGCTGTTGGCGCAGAAAATATTGCGACCAACCAGATAGAGCTGTCTCCATACCTGCAAAACAGAAAAGTCGTGGACTGGGCAAAACAGCACGGGATCCACATCACCTCATACATGACGCTGGCCTACGGTAAGGCGCTGAAAGATGAAGTGATTACGCGTATCGCTGAGAAACATAGTGCGACCGCTGCCCAGGTTATTCTGGCATGGGCAATGGGTGAAGGTTACGCCGTGATCCCATCTTCAACTAAACGTGAAAACCTGGCGAGCAACCTGTTAGCAACGGATCTTCACCTGGATGCTGACGATAAAAAAGCGATCGCAGCACTCGAGTGCAACGATCGCCTGGTTAGCCCGGAAGGCTTAGCTCCTCACTGGGATTAAGTTTGACCCACCCTCTGTAATCTGAACCCTCACACAGCTCCTCCGGGAGCTGTTTTTATATGTTCACTCAGAAAATCAATAAAGGCACGAATGCGCGTACTCACCGCTCTGTCACTGTAATACACCGCGCTAAAAGGCATTTCGACCGGCAGGCGTTTGTCGGCCATCAATTCCACCAGTTCACCTCGCGCAATCTCCTTATCAATCATATAGTCTGACAAGCAGGCGATACCATTGCCTTCGAGGCAGAGCTGCTTCAGCGTTTCCCCGCTGTTAGACGACAACCCGCTAGTAATTTCATGAAGTTGCCCATCATGGCAGGCAACAGGCCAGGTGTTCAGCGACGCTGGCTCCGTAAAGCCAAGGCAGAGATGCTGCTTCAGCTCTTCAACCGTCTCCGGTTTACCATGTTCGGCAATATACTCTGGCGATGCGATAATTTTGCGGTAGCTGGCAAACAGAGGGCGGGCACGCAGGCTTGAATCTGTCAGGGTCCCCGCCCGGATAGCCACATCTACCTTTCGCTCGATGAGGTTGATAAACGTCTCGGAAGAGACCAGAGAAAGCGTCATTTCAGGATAGCGTTCGCGAAAAGGTTTGATCAGCGGCATCAAAAAGTGAAGTACGACCGGCGTGGCCGCGTCAATGCGCAGCAACCCACGCGGCGTGCTGCGGGTTTCCATAATCTCCGTCTCCGCTGCGGCCATCTCCTGCAGTACCGACTGCACGCGGCGGAAATAACGCTCTCCTTCTTCCGTCAGGCTCAGCTGACGCGTCGTTCGGTTGAGCAGGCTCACGCCCAGCTTCATCTCCAGCTTTTTTACCGAGCGGCTAATGGCGGAATTAGCCTGCCCCAGCTGTTCGGCCGCGCGGCTAAAGCTGCCGCTTTCAACGACGGCGACAAAGATTGTCAGCTCTTCTGACGTTGCTTTCATTGTTGCACCACCCGCAAAATTGTATTGATATTTTGACCATTTTTGTTATTTAAGCACTGGCCCATACTGCCTGTCATCTTAATCCTGATGATACGGAGTATTTTATGCCACTGGCGCTACTTGCCCTGACGATCGGTGCCTTCGCAATTGGCACGACCGAATTTGTTATCGTGGGACTGGTTCCCACCATTGCTAATCAGCTTGCGATCTCGTTGCCTTCCGCCGGGCTGCTGGTCTCTATCTACGCTCTGGGCGTCGCCGTCGGTGCGCCCGTGCTGACGGCCCTCACCGGACGTTTCCCACGTAAGCAGCTATTAGTTGCATTAATGGTGCTGTTCACCGTCGGCAACATGCTGGCCTGGCAGGCGCCGGACTACGCCACGCTGGTCATAGCGCGTTTGTTGACCGGCCTTGCACACGGTGTGTTCTTCTCGATTGGATCCACTATTGCAACGAGCCTGGTACCCAAAGAGAAAGCGGCATCCGCCATTGCGATAATGTTTGGTGGGCTGACCGTTGCGCTCGTCACGGGCGTACCGTTGGGGACGTTTATCGGACAACACTTCGGCTGGCGCGAAACGTTCCTGGCCGTCTCCTTGCTGGGCGTCATTGCCCTGGTGACCAGCCTGCTGCTGGTACCGTCGACTATTCCCGGCCGGGCGAGCGCCAGCCTGCGCGATCGGCTGAAGGTGCTCACGCATCCGCACTTGCTGCTCATCTACGCGGTTACGGCGCTGGGCTATGGCGGCGTATTCACCGCCTTCACCTTCCTGGCGCCGATGATGCAGGATCTGGCGGGCTTTTCACCCAGTGCCGTAAGCTGGATTTTGCTGGGATACGGTATTTCCGTTGCTATTGGTAATATCTGGGGCGGCAAGCTGGCAGATAAGCACGGTGCGGTACCTGCGTTGAAGTTCATCTTCGCCGCCCTGGCCGTTCTGCTGATGATTTTCCAGTTCACCGCTTCGGTACAGTACGCCGCGCTGGTCACGGTGCTGGTCATGGGGATCTTCGCCTTTGGTAATGTGCCAGGGCTTCAGGTTTACGTTGTCCAGAAAGCCGAACGCTATACGCCAAATGCGGTAGATGTGGCATCGGGCCTGAACATTGCCGCTTTTAATATCGGCATCGCGCTGGGCTCCATTATTGGCGGACAAACCGTCGAACACGCTGGTTTAACCCAGACCCCGTGGGTTGGTGCGGCGATCGTCCTGGTGGCCCTGCTGCTGATAGGCCTGAGTGGACGCCTTGATAAAACTGCTCGCGTGGTGCTGGGTTAATATCAGTAAGCGCTTGCTTACAAAACTGGAAAGCGGTTTCTCAGAAATTGCGTTGAAAGTGTGACCTAAAGTCCCTATAACATTAGAACCAGTCCGTTTTCCGGGCTGGTTCATGTTACAGAGGCTGTTTCCAAAAGTGCGAAAAAATACCTATGCCATGCGTTATGTTGCCGGAATGCCCGCGGAGAGGATCTTGCCTCCGGGTTCGTTTGCGAGCATAAGCCAGGCATTACCCGCCGGCACGCCGTTAAGCAGCGATGAAAAAATCCGCGTGTTGGTGTGGAATATCTTCAAGCAGCAGCGTGCGGAGTGGTTATCGGTCCTCAAGAATTTTGGCAAAGATGCCCACCTGGTTCTGCTCCAGGAAGCGCAAACCACCCCTGAGCTGGTGCGGTTTGCCACCACGAACTATCTTGCCGCCGACCAGGTGCCTGCGTTTGTCCTGCCACACCATCCCTCGGGCGTGATGACGCTTTCAGCGGCACATCCGGTCTACTGCTGCCCGCTGCGCGAACGCGAGCCCATCCTGCGCCTTGCGAAATCTGCGCTGGTGACGGTCTATCCGCTGCCGGATACCCGAATGCTGATGGTGGTGAATATCCACGCGGTAAACTTCAGCCTGGGCGTGGATGTCTATAGTAAGCAGTTACTTCCCATTGGCGATCAGATAGCGCATCACAGCGGGCCCATCATTATGGCAGGCGATTTCAATGCCTGGAGCCGTCCGCGCATGAACGCGCTGTATCGCTTTGCGCGCGAAATGTCGCTGCGTGAAGTACGTTTTAGCGATGACCAGCGCAAAAAAGCCTTTGGTCGTCCTCTCGATTTTGTCTTCTATCGTGGGTTGAGCGTTCACGACGCCTCCGTGCTGGTGACGCGCGCCTCCGATCACAACCCTCTACTCGTCGAATTCAGTCCCGGCAAACCTGATAAATAATGGTGCGTCAGGTCTGCCGTGGGGCAGGCCTGTGCGGGTGCTGCCCTTTATTTTTCACTCACAAAGGACAGTACGATGACAACAACACACTCCCATCATGACAACGTAGAAAAACAGTTTGGTTCTCAGGCAGGCGCCTATCTGAGCAGCGCCGTACACGCTTCCGGTCGCGATCTGGTGCGTCTCGGTGAGCGCCTGTCGGCATTTCCGCAGGCGCATGTGCTGGATGTAGGCTGCGGGGCAGGGCATGCCAGCTTTACGGCCGCGCAGCAGGTGGCGCACGTAACCGCGTATGACTTATCCAGCCAGATGCTGGACGTTGTTGCCGAGGCGGCGAAGGCGAAAGGGTTGAACAACATTGATACACGCCAGGGCTATGCCGAATCCTTGCCGTTTGACGATGCGTCGTTTGACGTGGCGATCAGCCGTTATTCCGCGCACCACTGGCATGATGTCGGCCAGGCATTACGCGAGGTTAAACGTGTCCTGAAGCCGGGCGGCACCTTCATTATTATGGATGTGATGTCCCCTGGACATCCGGTGCGCAATATCTGGCTTCAAACGGTAGAGGCGCTGCGCGATACCTCGCACGTGCAAAACTACGCCAGCGGAGAGTGGTTGTCGCTTATTACTGAAGCGGGGCTGATCGCGCGCGCGTTGATTACCGACCGCTTGCCGCTGGAGTTCAGCTCGTGGATCGCGCGTATGCGCACCCCGGAAGCATTAAGCCAGGCGATCAGGCTGTATCAGGAGAGTGCATCCGCAGAGGTAAAGGCATACTTTGAACTGCAGGACGATGGCTCATTCACCAGCGACATCATCATGGCTGAAGCGCACAAAGCGGGATAAACAAAAAAGGCACCGAGGGGAATCGGTGCCTTTTTATCTTTAGATCGTGTTATCAGGAGTCTGGCGTGGCGCTGTTCTTCACAAACAGCGTCAGCTGGTCGCCAGGTTTCAGATTGTCAGTATCATTGTTCCAGCGCATCACATCCTTGATGTTCACGCCGTGTCGTTTTGCGATACTGGACAGTGAATCGCCCTTGCGCACGCGATAGGTAATGCTATCGCTATTGCTGGCGAGACGCTGTGCGCTGCTACCTGCACCCACCGTCAGCGTTTGACCCACTTTCAGACCTGAGCCGCGCAGATTATTCCACTGCTGCAGATCTTTCGCATTCACGCCAAGACGTGACGCAATGCCCGAAAGCGTATCACCTGAACGAACCTTATAGCTGCGGCTGTTAACTGATGATGCATCCGCGATCAGCGTTGACTGAACGGCAGCGATTTCACCAGAAGCTAAAGACTCACGTAACTGATCGGCATGTTTCTGCGGAACCATTACATACTGCGGGCCACTTGCCCCCAGCGTTGAGCCTTTAACGCCAGCATTAAAGGTTTTCAATTTACTTACCGACATACCCGTCATATCAGCAACCTGTTGAATATCAACTGGATTACTGAGGCGAACGCGCGCCAGTGCACGACTTTCGTCTGGTGTTGGCAGTTGTACACCGTAACGCTTGCTGTTCTTGAGAATATCGCTCAGTGCCAGCATTTTCGGTACGTAAATCTTTGTTTCCTGTGGCAGTGAGAGCGACCAAAAATCGGTGGATTTACCCCGTGCTTTATTCGCTTTCATTGCCTTCAGTACACGACCTTCGCCGCTATTGTACGCTGCGACCGTTAACAGCCAGTCGCCGTCAAACATCTTGTTCAGACGTTGCATCATGTCGAGAGCGGCTGTCGTTGAAGCGACAACATCGCGACGCGCATCATAGTTGCGGGTCTGTTTCAGACCATAGTTTCGCCCGGTGCTCGGAATGATCTGCCAAATGCCTGCGGCATTGGCGCCAGACGTCGCGTGTGGGTCAAAAGCGCTCTCCACTATGGGTAGGAGTACCAGCTCCATAGGCATGTTACGTTTCTTAACTTGCCCGGCTATCCAGTACATATACGGCTCTGCCCGTAACGTTACATCGTGGAGATAGCTCTTATTACTTAAATACTTCTGTTTCTGTTCGCGAATCCGGGTATTTTCCGGAATTCCCATCTTTAGCTCGTCGCCAATAGAGGTCCACAAGTCTTGATCCTGCGCGAAAGATGTTCCATCGTCCATCCAGCGCGCCGAACTTGCAAACTTCCCTGCTTCCCCTTGACCAGCTGCAGAAAGGCTCTGTGCGTGCTGTTGTACGTTGCTGCCGTTCTGCGACTGGCAACCTACAAGCAGGACAGAGGCGAGTAATATCGCTTTTGCCTTCATGTGTGTGTCAATAGTTGCTTAAAAGACGAGCGATGATAACGGCGAAATTTTGAAAAGGCAACCCGCAATTATCTGAAGTTATCTTTCTTTGACCTTAACCATGCAAATCGCTCTTCTGGTTGTTGCAAATTTGTTTCTTTGTTGATTTTATTAATTAAATCAATATCATCTGTTCGTAAAAATAAATTAATTTGCCGCTCGTTTTTCAGAATTACGGGGAGTGTTTTTTGGTTTTTTGCACGTAACTCCTTCACTTTGTGATAATAATCCTGAATCGCTCGATCCTCAGGTAAGAGGCTCACCGCAAACTTCATATTTCCTAATGTATACTCATGGGCGCAACAAATAATGGTGTCGTCGGGCAGGGCGTTAATCTTCTGTAAAGACTGATGCATTTGCGCTGGCGTGCCTTCAAACAGTCTTCCGCAGCCGCCGGAGAACAGCGTGTCGCCGCAAAAAAGATAAGGCTTACTGTAGAAACATAGATGTCCTAAAGTGTGACCGGGCGTAGCAAATACGGAAAACTCCCACTCGCGTATGAGGATTTTTTTGCCTTCTTCGACTACTTGCGTGATCCCCTTATCTTGTGCCTCGGCCGGTCCGTAAACCACCAGATGCGGAAAGTGGTCGCGCAGTTCAGGCACGCCGCCAGTATGGTCGTTATGATGATGCGTCAACAGAATGGCCTCAGGCTGCCAGCCGTTCTCCTTTATTGCGCGCAGAACCGGGGCCGCTTCTCCGGGATCGACAATGACGCATCGACGTTCATCGTCAACCAAAACCCAGATGTAATTGTCCTCAAAAGCGGAAATACTGATAAGATTCATACATTACCTCTATTAGCGTGGCGGGTGTGTTGATGAAACCGGCAAGGATACCTCAGGCTGTCGCAGCACCGGAACGTTGGGCAGAATTGCCCTGGGGTGAATACTATCGCGAGGCCTTAGAGCAACAGCTGAAGCCCTGGCTGGCGAAAATGTATGGCTTTCACCTGCTTAAGATTGGCAATCTCAGCGCGGAAATCAATACCGAAAGCTGCGCTATCTCGCATCAGGTGAATGTCTCTCTCGGCGGATCGCCGGTACAGGTGAAAGCAGACCCGCTGCATCTGCCGTTTGCGGAAAAATCCGTCGATGCGTGTTTGCTGGCACACACGTTACCCTGGTGCAGCGATCCGCATCGTCTGCTGCGCGAGGCCGATCGCGTGCTGATTGACGACGGCTGGCTGGTACTGAGCGGATTTAATCCGCTGAGCCTGATGGGGCTGCGTAAGCTGGTGCCCGTGCTGCGCCGGACGCCGCCTTACAACAGCCGGATGTTTACCCTGATGCGCCAGCTCGACTGGCTTTCGCTGCTGAACTTTGAAGTGCTCTGCTACGGCGGTTTTCAGGTGCTGCCCTGGGCGCGGCAGGGGGGCGTCTTGCTGAGTGCGCATTTGCCTGCGTTAGGCTGCATGCAGTTTATCGTCGCGCGTAAGCGAACCATTCCCCTTACGCTGAATCCCATGAAGCAGAGCAAATCGAAAACGCCGATCCGCCAGACCGTTGGTGCCACGCGGCAGTACAGAAAGCCCTGATCAGGCGTCAGGCTGATACCCCGCGTCTTCATGCGCTGGGTTAGAGGCTGCCGCACGCGCCAGTTCGTCGCAGCGTTCGTTTTCCGGATGGCCGGCGTGCCCTTTAACCCACTCCCATTTAATCTGGTGTTGCCCCAGGGCGGCATCAAGCCGTTTCCACAGATCGACGTTCTTGACCGGCTTCTTATCGGCGGTCTTCCAGCCGCGTTTTTTCCAGTTATGGATCCACTGGGTGATCCCCTGGCGCACGTATTGACTGTCGGTACTTAACACCACGTCGCAATGTTCTTTTAACGCCTCCAGCGCCACGATGGCCGCCATCAGCTCCATCCGGTTGTTGGTGGTCAGAAAATAGCCTTCGCTAAAGGTTTTTTCATGCTGGCGATAGCGCATAATCGCGCCGTAGCCGCCGGGACCTGGGTTGCCGAGACAAGATCCATCGGTGAAAATTTCTACCTGTTTACGCATCTCTGGTAGACTTCCTGTATTCGAAACGTTCAGTTAAACGATAAGTCTGACATAAATGACCGCTATGAGCACTGCAATTACTCGCCAGATCGTCCTCGATACCGAAACCACCGGTATGAACCAGATCGGCGCGCACTATGAAGGGCATAAGATCATCGAGATCGGCGCCGTTGAAGTGGTGAACCGTCGTCTTACGGGGAACAACTTCCACGTCTACCTCAAGCCCGATCGGCTGGTGGATCCCGAAGCGTTCGGCGTTCACGGAATTGCCGATGAGTTCTTGCTGGATAAGCCGACGTTTGCGGATGTCGCTGACGAGTTCCTGGAATACATCAAGGGCGCCGAGCTTGTCATCCATAACGCATCGTTCGATATCGGCTTTATGGACTATGAATTCAGCAAGCTTAATCGTGATATCCCGAAGACGAACACCTTCTGTAAGGTGACGGACAGCCTGGCGCTGGCAAGGAAGATGTTCCCGGGCAAGCGTAACAGCCTTGATGCACTCTGTTCGCGCTATGAGATAGACAATACCAAGCGTACGCTCCACGGGGCGTTGCTCGATGCCCAGATCCTTGCCGATGTCTATCTGACGATGACCGGCGGGCAGACGTCAATGAAGTTCAGTATGGAAAATGAGTCTCAGCAGACGCAGGGCGAAGCGGGTATTCAGCGTGTTGTCCGTCAGGCGAGCCGGCTGCGGGTTATTTTAGCCAGCGATGAAGAGCTGCTTAACCACGAATCGCGGCTTGATCTGGTGCAGAAGAAGGGCGGCAGCTGTTTGTGGCGTGCCTGAAAAAACGCCTGAATGCCTGTAAAATCATCGTTTGGGCGATTTTTGCAGCAAACGATTCAAAACGTGAGAAAAAGCGTTGACGAGATCGGAGGCGAACCGTAATATGCGCCTCGTTCCCCAAACGGGAACAGTGGAGCGGTAGTTCAGTCGGTTAGAATACCTGCCTGTCACGCAGGGGGTCGCGGGTTCGAGTCCCGTCCGTTCCGCCACTATTCAGAAGGCCTGAATCAGAAATGATTCAGGCCTTCGTCGTTTCAGCGTTCTGTCATCTCATCCTCTCGCCCATCATTAACAAAAAGTTAATATATGTAGTGCAATAAATTAACAATTGCACAAAAATGGTGCGTTATTTGCACCTGTATTGTGCATTTCGTCACCGCCTCCCTCAACATACCTCAGTCAGAACGTCTCTTTCAGTAAAAATAATTCACGCAGAATCATCTGGTTATCTTTCGCTTTATAAAAAAATACCGAACCAATTGCGGATTGGTTTGGTTATTGCTTAATCATTAGCACGATAAGAGTCATTCCATATCAATAGCTTATCGTTAATAAAAATAAAGTCATGATGAAAGCGAGCGAACCAATATGGAAAAACCGTCACGGTTTCTGGCCAATTCCAGCACCGCGCTTGAGCAGCTGCGCGGGCTAATCAACCAGCATGAGTCAACACCAGGCATTCCGCTGCCCACGGAACGTGAGCTGTCGGACACTCTCGGCGTAGGACGACGTGAAGTGCGTCGTGCGCTGGACGTGCTGGAAGAAGAGGGGCGCATCTGGCGCAAGCAGGGCAAAGGGACCTTTATTGGCCCGGCGGCACCTGTGGAACCGCTGGCCCTGCAGGGATTGGTTCAGCAGACCAACCTGCTGGAAGTGATGGAAGCTCGTCTACAGCTCGAACCCGGCTTAGCCCGGCTTGCGGCACTGCGTGCCACCAGGGAAAACCTCGCGCTCATGCAGCGCATGCTGGAACGCATCGACAAGGTCAGCCCGGACGACCGCGATCTCAACGAACTGTGGGATAGTGCCTTTCACCGGGCGATTGCCGAGGCGGCGGGCAACCGTCTGATGCTCGGCCTGTTTGATGCCATTGATGCCGTGCGGCGCGAACCGGGCTGGCAGCATCTGCGTGAATTAGCCCGCACGCCCGAGCGCGTCGACAGCTATAACGACCACCACCATAAGATCATGGCTGCGATTATCCATCGCCAGCCCAATGAAGCCGCAGCCGCCATGCGCGAACACCTGCTCAGCCTGCAAACCGCCCTGATTCAGGCGATCCACCTTGAGGACGACTTCACGCCATGACGACAATCCCCTTTAAGGACGCCACGCCCGTACTCCGGCTAAAAAATCTCAACGTTAAATTTGCCGGCTCCCCGGTAAGCGTACTGGACGGCATTTCCCTGACGGTCAAAGCGGGCGAAACGCTGGCGCTGGTGGGGGAGTCCGGCTGCGGGAAAAGTATCACCTCGCTAGCGCTGATGGGGTTACTGCCCGCCAGCGCGCAGATTGTCAGCGGTGAGATGCAGTTTCGCCGCCACGATCTGAGAAAGCTCTCGCCGCGGGAGTATGCCGATCTTCGCGGCAGCGAGCTGGCGATGATTTTCCAGGAGCCGATGACCTCGCTCAATCCGGCGTTCACGCTGGGCGATCAGCTCAGCGAGGCGGTAATGCGACACCAGAACGTTTCGCGCGCAGAGGCGATGAAGGTCGCGCTGCAGATCCTCGAGAAGGTACAGATCCCGGCGGCCGGGATGCGCCTGAAGGCGTATCCCCACCAGCTTTCCGGCGGCATGCGCCAGCGGGTGATGATTGCGATGGCG
The DNA here is from genome assembly GCF_045257065.1 of Enterobacter sp. PP-008-ECC_S150. Classification (NCBI taxonomy): domain Bacteria; kingdom Pseudomonadati; phylum Pseudomonadota; class Gammaproteobacteria; order Enterobacterales; family Enterobacteriaceae; genus Enterobacter; species Enterobacter sp. PP-008-ECC_S150. The sequence goes on from NZ_JBJHHG010000027.1 coordinate 11,121, forward strand.
CTGATTAACCACCCCAAACTGCTGATTGCCGACGAGCCGACCACCGCGCTCGACGTCACCATCCAGGCGCAAATTCTCGCCCTGCTCAACACCCTCAAAGAAGAAACGGGCACGGCGGTGCTGATGATCACCCACGATTTAGGCGTGGTGGCCGAAGTCGCCCAGCAGGTGGCGGTGATGTATGCGGGGCAGGTGGTGGAGCAGGGGAGCGTGGAGGCCATCTTCGCCGACCCGCAGCACCCGTACACCATCGGCCTGATGGGATCTATCCCCTCGCTGGGGGCGCGCAAAGGCCAGCTCTCTACCATTCCCGGTTCGGTCCCGCTGCCGGAATCCATGCCGAAAGGCTGCCGTTTTGCCACCCGCTGCCCGTTTGCGCAGTCCCGCTGCCATGATGAAAAACCGTCGCTCAACACGCTCGGCGCGGGTCATCAGGTCGCCTGCTTCCGCGTGCCGCTCGAACACCACATTGCCCTGGGAGAGACCGCATGACCACGCCCATCCTTGAAGCCCGTGACCTCAGCAAGCTTTTCCCCGGCCCGAAAAAACTCTTTGCTCCGGCACGGTTTGTCACGGCGGTCGATCGCGTTTCGCTTGCCGTGATGCCGGGCGAAACGCTGGCGATTGTCGGGGAGTCTGGCTCCGGGAAATCCACGCTTGGTCGTCTGCTGCTGCGCCTGCTGGCAGCCAGCGAAGGGCGCGTGTTTTACCAGGGGGAAGAGATCACGCATGCCTCGGGGGCACGCCTCAACCAGCTCCGGCGCGAGCTGCAGATCATCTTTCAGGATCCTTTTGCCTCGCTGAACCCGCGCATGACCGTGGAGCAGATCGTCGGTGAGCCGCTGTGGCTGCACCAGAACATGAAAAAAGCGGACCGTCAGTACCGCGTTGCTGAACTGCTCAAAACCGTTGGTCTGCCTGCCGCCTGGGCCGGGCGCTATCCTCACGAGTTTTCCGGCGGACAGCGCCAGCGTATTGGCATTGCGCGCGCGCTGGCCTCGGGGCCGAAGCTGCTGCTGGGGGATGAGCCGGTATCCGCGCTGGATGTGTCCGTGCAGGCGCAGGTGGTCAACCTGCTGGAGAGCCTGAAGCACCAGCTGGGGCTGACGATGGTGATCGTCGCCCACGGCCTGGCGGTGATCCGCCACATGAGCGACCGCGTGGCGGTCATGTACCTCGGGCAAATCGTCGAGCTTGCCACCGTCGACGAGATTTTTGACGCACCGCTGCACCCCTATACCCAGGCGCTGATCGCCTCGGCGCCGCAGATGCAGCCGGGCGTAGAGCGCGACGCGCCGCTGCTGCAGGGCGACTTACCGAATCCGGCCAGCCCGCCGTCCGGCTGTCGTTTCCACACCCGTTGCCCGTACGTTACCGATGAATGTCGCCAGGTTGAGCCGATCAATCAGATGCTCGACGGCGGGCGTCAGGTTGCGTGCCATCGCTGGCAGGAGATTAACCGCGATCGCAGCGTTATCCAGATCGCACCGCCATCCGCCGCTTTTCTGCGCCGCCGCGCGCTGTTTGAACACGCGGCCACTCACTCGTCCCTTCCTTCAAGGAACTCATGATAATGACAATGCGTAATTCTCTTTTGACCGTACTGGGAAGTGTAATGTTGCTTGGCGCGGCGCTGCCCGCCCATTCTGAAAGCGTGCTGCGAATCGGCCTGGGCGCCGACCCGGACATGCTCGACCCGCATCTGGCGCGCACCTACTATGGCCGCTTCGTGTTTGCCTCCCTGTGCGACAGGCTGGTGGACGTGGATGAAAACCTGAAGGTCGTCCCCGGTCTGGCGAAAGACTGGGCGTGGAGTGCGGACGGTAAAACCCTGACGCTCAATCTGCGCGAAGGCGTGACCTTCCACGACGGTGAGAAATTCGATGCCGCCGCCGCAAAATACAACCTCGACCGCGCCCTGACCTTAAAAGGCTCCCTGCGCAAAAGCGAGATCTCCTCCGTTGAGTCGGTCGAGGTTACCGGTCCGATGCAGATTGCCCTGCACCTGAAAACGCCGGATGCCGCGCTGCTGATGCAGCTCACCGACCGCGCGGGCGCGATGATGGCCCCCGACGCGGCGAAAAAGCCCGATTTTGCCGCCCATCCGGTCTGTTCCGGCCCGTACAAGTTCGACAGCCGCGTGTCCCAGGACCGCATCGTACTCACCCGCTTCGACAACTACTGGAACAAAGGCGCCTACCACTTCGACAAAATTATCTATCTGCCGATCCCGGATGCCTCCGTGCGCCTCGCGAACCTGCGCGCGGGCGATCTTGACCTGACCGAAGGCATTGCCGCCAGCGACGTGAAAACCGTCGAAGCCGACAGCAAGCTGGCGCTGGCGAAGGTAACGGGTCTGGGCTATCAGGGCATCACCTTCAACATCAACAACGGCAAGGTGCCGGCGAACGATCCGTTCAGGGACGCCCGCGTGCGTGAGGCGTTTTCCCAGGCCATTGACCGCGATGCCTTAAACCAGGTGGTCTTCGAGGGGCTCTATACCCCGGCAAACCAGGCGTTTTCACCGGTCAGCCCGTATCACGTCAACCTGCCGGTTCCGCCGCGTGACGTCGACAAAGCCAAATCGCTGCTGAAGGCGGCAGGCGTCAGCGCGCCGCTGACCGTCAACCTGCTGGTGCCGAACAACCCAACCTCCCAGCAGGTGGGCCAGGTGCTGCAGGCGATGGTCGCCGAGGCGGGATTTAACCTGAACCTGCAGATGACCGAATTCGCCACGCTGCTGGATCGCCAGCAGAGCGGCGACTATCAGCTGAGCTTCTCCGGCTGGTCGGGACGCCCGGATCCGGACGGCAGCATCTACGGCTTTATTAACAGTAAAGGCACCCTGAACGACGGCCGCTACAGCAATGCGCAGGTGGACGAATGGCTGACGCAGGCGCGCCAGAGCACCGACCAGACCGCGCGCCAGCCGCTGTACGACAAGGTGGTGAAGCAGCTGCAAACCGACATGCCGATTGCCTACCTCTACTTCGAGCCGCGCATTTTCGGTCTCAACAAAAGCGTGCAGGGCTTTAAGCCGTACCCGGACGGCATCGTGCGTCTGGCGGGTTTGACGCTGGCGAAATAACCGTCCTGAGGAGAACCCATGCTGGAACTGATTTGCAAACGCCTGCTGCTGGCCGTCCCGACGCTATTGCTGGTGAGCATGATGGTGTTCGGGCTGCAAAAGCTGCTGCCCGGCGACCCGCTGATCGCCATGGCCGGCGAGGAGCGCGATCCGGCGGTCATCGCCCAGCTGCGCGCAGAGCTGAATCTGGATGCGCCGATCCCCGTGCAGTATTTCCACTGGCTGACGCGGGCGCTGCAGGGGGATCTGGGCGTTTCCTTGCGCACGCACGAACCGGTGACGCAGCTGATTGCCAGCAAGCTGCCGGTCACGCTGGAGCTGTCCCTGCTGGCGATGATTATCGCGCTGGTGTTTGGCATCAGCATGGGAATTCTCGCGGCGGTGAACAAAAACAGCTGGGTCGATCACGGGGCAAACTTCGTGGCGATCTCGGGGATCTCGATCCCGCACTTCTGGCTGGGGATCCTGCTGATTCTGGTCTTTTCGGTGAATCTGCAGTGGCTACCCGCGTCCGGCTACGTGCCGTTCAGTGAAGATCCGCTCCAGAACCTGCGAACGCTGCTGCTGCCTGCGTCCGTGCTCGGAACCGGCCTCGCGGCAACGCTGATGCGCCACACCCGCGCGTCGATGATTGCCGTGCTGAAGGCGGACTACATCCGCACCGCGCGGGCGAAAGGGTTGCTGCCGAAGGCGGTGATCCTGAAGCACGCGTTTCGCAACGCGCTGGTGCCCGTGATCACCCTTACCACGCTGCTTTTTGGCGAGCTGCTGGGCGGCGCGGTGCTGACCGAGCAGGTCTTCACCATTCCCGGCTTTGGCAAGATGATCGTCGACTCGGTATTCAACCGTGACTACGCCGTGGTGCAGGGCGTGGTGCTGATCGTGGCGATTGGCTTCCTGATGCTCAATCTGCTGGCCGACGTGCTCTACGTTCTTATCAACCCGAAAATGCGAGGTTAACCATGGCGGAACTGACGACGCAAACCGCTGTGCCCGCGCTGCCGCGCGCGCAAAACCGGGTGCTGAAAAAATTCCTCGGCAATAAAAGCGCGGTGATTGGCGCGCTTGTGGTGGGCTTCTTCGTGCTGGTGGCGCTGCTGGCGCCGTGGATTGCCCCGTTCGACCCGGTTAAAGCCAACTTCCTGGCGGTGCGTAAAGCGCCGTCGGCGATGTACTGGTTCGGCACCGACGAGCTGGGGCGCGACATTTTATCCCGCATTATCTGGGGGGCGCGCACTTCGCTGATGGCGGGCTGTATGTCCGTGGTGATTGCCGTGGTTATCGGCGTGCCGCTGGGGCTGGTGGCGGGGTATTTCCAGAAGATGTGGGATGGGGCGATCTCGCGCTTCATTGAAGCGCTGCTGGCCTGTCCGTTCCTGATCATGGCGATCGCGCTCGGGGCGTTTTTAGGCCCAAGCCTGACCAACGCGATGATCGCTATCGGCCTTTCGGCGATGCCGATCTTCGCCCGCCTGACGCGCGGGCAGGTGATCGCCATCCGCAACGAAGAGTACATCGAGGGCGCGCGGGCGATTGGCCTGCCGGATCGCTGGATCATTATCAAATACGTCCTGCCGAACGTGATGTCGCCGATCCTGGTGCAGGCCACGCTGGCGATCGCCTCGGCGATTATCGCCGAAGCCAGCCTGTCGTTTTTAGGGCTGGGACAGCAGCCGCCTAATCCCTCTTGGGGCTCCATGCTCAACACCGCAAAAGGTTTTCTGGAGCAGGCGCCGTGGATGTCCATTTTCCCCGGCGTGGCGATTTTCCTTGCCGTGCAGGGCTTTAATTTACTCGGCGACGGGCTGCGCGATGCGCTCGATCCGCGCCACGACTAAGGAGTCATGATGACCAAAGCGCTAGATTTTACGTCCGGTTACGATTCACGACGCCCGCCGATGCTGGGCCATAACGCCGTTGCCACGTCGCAGCCGCTGGCGGCGCAGGCGGGCATGAAGATGCTGCAGCTGGGCGGGAATGCCGTGGATGCGGCCATTGCCGCCGCGATGGCGCTCACGGTGGTTGAGCCGACCGGCAACGGGATCGGCAGCGACGCCTTCGCCATCGTCTGGGACGGTAAAAAGCTGCACGGCCTGAACGCGTCCGGTCGTTCGCCTGCGAGCTGGCATGCGGATCTGTTTGCCGGAAAAACCGCGGTACCGGAAATCGGCTGGGACGCGGTAACCGTCCCGGGCGCGGTATCCGGCTGGGTGGCGCTGGCGGAACGCTTCGGCACGCTGCCGCTGACCACGCTGGCGCAGCCTGCCATTGACTACGCGCGCAACGGTTTCCCGGTCTCGCCGCTGATTGGCCATCTCTGGCAGCGCGGCTATAGCAAGCTGAAAGATCAGCCCGGCTTCAGCGCCTGCTTCGCGCCGGAAGGCCGCGCCCCGCGCGTGGGAGAGATCTTCCGTAACCCGGCGCAGGCAAACTCGCTTGAGCTGATTGCGAAAACCAACGGCGACGCGTTTTACCGCGGCGAGCTGGCGCAGAAAATTGCCGCCTTCGCCAAAGAGCACGGCGCGCACCTGACGGCTGAGGATCTCGCCAGCCACCGCGTGGATTGGGTAGACCTGCTGTCACGCGACTTCGCGGGCGGTTCGGTGCAGGAGCTGCCGCCAAACGGCCAGGGGATCGCCACGCTGATTGCGCTCGGCATTCTGGAGCAGTGCGGCATTGAGAAGCATCATCCGGATTCCGTTCAGTCCCTGCACCTGTCCATTGAGGCGATGAAGCTGGCGCTGGCGGATCTCGACCGCTACGTGGCGGATGAAGATCACATGACGTTCGCGGCAAAAGAGCTGCTGAGCGACCCTTATCTGAAGTCGCGCGCGGCGCTTATCGATCATGATAAGGCGTCTGATTTTTCCTACGGTTCCCCGACGCAGAGCGGCACGGTCTACATCAGCACCGCCGACGCCAGCGGGATGATGGTCTCGTTTATTCAGTCCAACTATATGGGCTTCGGTTCAGGGATTGTGGTGCCGGACACCGGGATCAGCCTGCAAAACCGGGGCTGTGGTTTTTCGCTGGATCCCAGTCACCCGAACGCGCTGGCGGGCAGCAAGCGTCCGTTCCACACCATCATTCCGGGCTTTGCGATGGACGGCAACGGCCAGCCGCTGATGTCCTTCGGCGTGATGGGCGGCCCGATGCAGGCGCAGGGGCACATGCAGATGGCGGTGCGCATCATGCTGCACGGGCAAAACCCGCAGGCGGCAATTGATGCGCCGCGCTGGCGCGTGGTCCAGGGCAGGGAAGTGATCGTTGAATCGACGTTCGATCGCAATACGATTGCCGCCCTGCGCGAGCGTGGGCATCACATCGTGGTGGAAGATCCGCTGCAGGATTACAACTTCGGCGGTGCGCAGGTGATTTACCGTCTGCCGGAAGGGCACTACGTGGCCGCGACGGAGAGCCGCAAGGACGGGCAGGCGCTGGTGAGTTAAAAGAAGCGAGCAACATTGGTAGGCCGGGTAAGGCGTAGCCGCCACCCGGCTTTTTTTTCACCCAATGCTAAACGGATCCGCATCCTGCCACGCCGGAAACTTCTCCCGATACTCCTTCAGCGCCGTCAAGGACAGCTCCGCATCAATGCGCGTCGCCTGGTGCGGCTCGGCGGTGGCAATAATCTCGCCCTGCGGATTCACCACCCGGCTGTCGCCGCGGTAGTGATGCCCGTTACCGTCGGTTCCCACGCGGTTACAGCCCACCACGTACGCCTGGTTCTCAATCGCGCGGGCCACCAGCAGAGACTGCCAGTGCAGGGAGCGTGGGGCAGGCCAGTTGGCGACATACAGCGCCAGGTCATAATCGTTGCGGTTGCGCGACCACACCGGGAAGCGCAGGTCGTAGCAGACCAGCGGCAGAATGCGCCACCCGCGCCATTCGAACACCACGCGCTCGTTACCGGCTTCATAGTGATGATGCTCATCCGCCATGCGGAACAGGTGGCGTTTATCGTAAAAATGCACCTTTCCTTCTGGTTCCACCAGCAGGAAACGGTTTACCGGCCCGCGTTCGGTCTGCAGGGCGGCGCTGCCCGCAATCAGCGCGTTGGTTTGCTGCGCTTTGGCATGCATCCAGGCCACCACCTCATCCTGAGGCATGGACTGTTTTGCCGCCTCCATGGCGAAGCCGGTGGTGAACATTTCCGGCAGGACAATCACATCACGCCCGGCAATGTCTTCCAGCTGTCGATCAAAGTGGCGCAGGTTGGCGGGGCCATCCATCCACACTAAAGGTTGCTGCAAAATCGAAATCTTCAGACCAGGCACAATTCAGACTCCTCAAACGACCACTTTTTGACACTGTAGCACGACATAACGAGAAAATGTGGCAATAAAAAACCCCGCGCGAGGCGGGGTTTGTCTAAGCGAAACGCGTTACGCCGCTTCAGGTTTGCGGTGCTTCTCCGGCAGCTTTACCGGCTGCGTCGCCAGCTCGTCCGGTTCGAAATCATCCACGTTAATGCTGCGCAGACGGCTCTCTTCGGCTTTCACCAGCAAAGCAGCTTCATCTTTATTGATAATGCCACCGGCCAGCGCCTGTTTTGCCAGTTCGTCCAGACGGGTAAACGGCAGGTTTTTGCCCAGCTGTTTACAGATCTTCTGGTGAATTGGGTCGGCGGCCATCACGTCCAGCAGCGCCTCTTCCAGCAGACCCACCGGGTTATGCGGCGTCGGCGCCAGATACTGACCGCGGCCGATACGGGAGCGGGTTGCGCTCGGTACCTGCAGGATCTTCGCCACCTTGTGGTCCAGCTTGTCGGACGGCGCCAGATGGTGACGGCCGGTCGGGAAGATCACCGCGCGCAGCGCGCCCGCCACGAAGCGGTTCGGGAAGTTCGCCAGCAGGTCGTCAATCGCCTGTTCAGCCTGATACATCGCATCCTGCACGCCCCAGTGAACCAGCGGCAGATCCGCTTCCTGACGGCCTTCATCGTCGTAGCGTTTCAGGACCGCAGAGGCCAGGAAGATCTGGCTCAGCACGTCGCCCAGACGGGCAGAGATACGCTCGCGACGCTTCAGGCTGCCGCCCAGCACCGCCATGGAAACGTCAGACAGCAGGGCCAGGTTGGCGCTCAGACGGTTCAGATGCTGGTAATAACGTTTGGTCGCATCGCCGGTGGGCGTAGCGCTGGTGAGGCCGCGCGTCAGGCCCAGCCAGAAGCTGCGCACCTTGTTGCTGCCCACGTGACCAATATGTTTAAACAGCAGCTTGTCGAAGGCATCCACGTCGTTGTTCTGCGCAGCGGCCATCTCTTCCAGCACGTACGGATGGCAGCGAATGGCGCCCTGACCGAAGATCATCATGCTGCGTGTCAGGATGTTAGCCCCTTCCACGGTGATGGCGATCGGTGCGCCCTGATAGCCGCGCGCCAGGAAGTTGCCTTCGCCAAGCATAATGCCTTTACCGCCTGCGATATCCATCGCGTCAATGATTGACTGCTGCGCGCGGTGGGTACAGTGGTACTTCACAATTGCCGACAGCACGGCCGGTTTTTCGCCCAGCATAATGCCGTAGGTAATCAGCGTGGCGGCGGCGTCCATCACGTAGGCGTTGCCCGCGATACGCGCCAGCGGCTCTTCGATACCTTCCATCTTGCCGATGGAGATTTTGAACTGACGGCGGATGTGGGCGTAAGCGCCAATCCCCAGCGCGACCGACTTCAGACCGCCGGTTGAGTTCGACGGCAGGGTAATGCCGCGACCCACCGACAGACATTCCACCAGCATACGCCAGCCCTGACCTGCCATTTTCGGGCCACCGATGATGTAGTCAATCGGTACAAAGATGTCCTGGCCGCGGGTAGGACCGTTCTGGAACGGCACGTTCAGCGGGAAGTGACGGCGACCAATTTCAACGCCTGGGGTAGAGGTTGGGATCAGCGCACAGGTAATGCCCAGATCTTCTTCACCGCCCAGCAGTTTTTCGGGGTCAGAGAGCTTGAAGGCCAGACCCAGCACGGTGGCGATTGGCGCCAGGGTGATATAACGCTTGTTCCAGGTCAGGCGCATGCCCAGCACCTGCTCGCCCTGCCACTCGCCCATGCAGACCACGCCGGTATCCGGAATTGCGCCCGCATCGGAGCCCGCTTCCGGGCTGGTCAGCGCGAAGCACGGAATTTCCTGACCGCGTGCCAGACGCGGCAGATAGTGATTTTTCTGCTCTTCGGTACCGTAATGCTGCAGCAGTTCGCCCGGGCCTAAGGAGTTAGGCACGCCAACGGTAATCGCCAGGATCCCGGAGACGCCCGACAGCTTTTGCAGGACGCGAGCCTGAGCGTAGGCGGAGAACTCCAGACCGCCGTACTCTTTCTTGATGATCATCGCAAAGAAGCGATGCTCTTTCAGGTACGCCCACAATTCTGGCGGCAGGTCTGCCATTTCATGGGTAATCGCGAAGTCGTTTGCCATGCGGCACGCTTCTTCTACCGGGCCGTCAATAAAGGCCTGTTCTTCAGCTGTCAGGCGCGGCTGAGGATAGTTGTGCAGCTTCTTCCAGTCCGGATTGCCCTGGAACAGGTCGCCTTCCCACCAGGTGGTGCCCGCATCAATCGCTTCTTTCTCAGTACGCGACATCGGCGGCATCACCTTGCGGAAGCCTTTGAACACCGGCGCAGAGATCATTGATTTACGCATCGGGGCAAAGTTAAACGGCAGAAGAATGATGGCAAGAGGGACTAAAAGCCAGATATTCCAGAGACCTGCGACGCCAAGCGCAGCCGTCCAGGCCAGAAGAATCAGGCTGCTCAGGAATAAACTTACGCGGTGATAGAACAGCACACCGAGCAGAACAACGGTTGCGAGAATGCTCAAAATCATCATAAAGAAAAGCTCCCTTGCTTGTAGGAGGTCTGACCACTTGTGATGATATGGTTGTAGTTGATGTTATTTCCTTTAGCAATGTGTTTACAAAATAATTACAACCTGGTTCACATTGTTCGCGTTTTAAGCGGCACGAAAAAGCAAAACGCCGGACGTTTCGCATGGCTTTAGCTTCTCGCTTTTCCCTCTATCCGGTACACTCCACTGTGTTATTTCATCAATACTGAAGGATTATCCTCATGTACCAGGATCTTATTCGTAACGAACTGAACGAAGCGGCGGAAACGCTGGCTAACTTTCTGAAAGATGATGCCAATATTCACGCTATTCAGCGCGCGGCGGTCCTGCTGGCCGACAGCTTCAAGGCGGGTGGCAAAGTGCTCTCCTGCGGTAACGGCGGTTCCCACTGCGATGCGATGCACTTTGCAGAAGAGCTGACCGGCCGCTATCGCGAAAACCGCCCGGGCTACCCGGCGATTGCGATTTCCGACGTGAGCCACATCTCCTGCGTCGGCAACGACTTCGGTTACGACCATATTTTCTCTCGCTACGTTGAAGCGGTAGGCCGTGAAGGTGACGTGCTGCTGGGTATCTCTACCTCTGGCAACTCTGGCAACGTGATCAAAGCGATTACCGCCGCGCGTGAAAAAGGGATGAAAGTCATCACCCTGACCGGGAAAGATGGCGGTAAGATGGACGGTACGGCGGACGTTGAAATTCGCGTTCCGCACTTCGGCTATGCTGACCGTATTCAGGAAATTCACATCAAAGTGATCCACATCCTGATTCAGCTGATCGAAAAAGAGATGGCTAAGTAAGACTTCGCTGGGGGCACTCTTGCCCCCGCTGTTGTGGAGGTGATGTATGTGCGAACTGCTCGGGATGAGCGCCAATGTGCCAACCGATATCTGCTTTAGCTTCACCGGGCTGGTTCAGCGCGGTGGAGGAACCGGGCCGCATAAAGACGGCTGGGGCATCACCTTCTACGAAGGCAAAGGGTGTCGCACGTTCAAAGATCCCCAGCCCAGCTTTAACTCACCGATTGCCAAACTGGTGCAGGACTATCCCATTAAGTCCCGCTCGGTGATTGCCCATATTCGCCAGGCAAACCGCGGCGAAGTGGCGCTGGAAAATACCCATCCGTTTACCCGCGAGCTGTGGGGTCGTAACTGGACCTACGCGCACAATGGGCAACTCACGGGCTACAAGTCGCTGGAGACGGGCAACTTCCGTCCGGTTGGCGAAACCGACAGCGAAAAAGCCTTCTGCTGGCTGCTGCACAAGCTGACGCAGCGCTATCCCCGCACGCCAGGCAATATGGCTGCCGTGTTCAAATACATCGCGACGCTGGCGACCGAGCTGCGCGAAAAAGGCGTGTTCAACATGCTGCTCTCTGACGGCCGCTATGTGATGGCGTTCTGTTCGACGAATCTGTTCTGGATCACCCGCCGCGCGCCGTTTGGCGTTGCGACGCTGCTCGATCAGGATGTGGAGATAGACTTTCAGAAGGAGACCACACCGAACGATGTGGTCACTGTTATCGCAACCCAGCCGCTGACGGGCAACGAAACCTGGCAAAAGATCATGCCAGGCGAGTGGGTGCTATTTTGTCTCGGGGACCGTATAATTTGACGCCAGCTGTGGGTGGACGACTTCGTGGCTCAGCGGTTTGCTGACCACGTAACGGCCATCAACGATAGAGACAACGGGCGGCTTATGGGTCTGCTCAAAGTAGTCATAACCCGGCTTCAGCTGTTGCCAGAAGTCCGCGTAGTAGGAGTACTTGTGACGCGCCATGTTGGCATCGGTCATGCGGAACGGATAGATGCTGACCTGTACGTTAGGCTGCCCAAAGACCAGCGCGCCGGTCACGAACTGGAAAATCTCATCAATGCCGGAATCGGTCATCGCATAACAGCCGATAGATACGCAGGCACCGTGAATCATCAGGTATTTACCTTCATAACCGTGAGCACGGTCATAGGCATTCGGGAAGCCGATGTTGATGGCTTTATAGAAGCGGCTGTCGGGTTTGAGCTGGCTGCGCTGAACGTTATAAAACCCTTCCGGACTTTTGAAATCGCCCTGACGCTGTTTTGGCCCCAGCCCGCCGGAGTAGTTACAAATTTTGTAACTATCAAGCAGCTGATATGTCTCGCCCATTTTCACAAACAGATCGAGAGTGCGTTCTTCCTTGAAGATTTGAATATAAACCGGCGATCCCATTAACTGCTGTTTATATTCCTTGCTGACCGGCGTCGTTGAGCTATTACTGCTGAGCAGTCCGGCAAACGACATGCACGGAATCAGAAGCATCGCAATGAACAATGCGATTTTACGCATACTACTAGTTCCTTGATAAAACCATGACCAACTTGCCAGGACGGCAAAAGAGACCCGAAATCAGACTAATCTGTTAGGAGCGCTCACATTAGCACCGCCATAGATTTTCGCAAGAGCCGGGCGGTGAGTTTACAAATTAGTTTTACTTTATAAACCATCAAAATCGCGATGGCGCCAGGAACTTTGCGCATTAGCTCGCAATTTGGCGCGCGCGACGGCGGATTCCCTGCCCGCGAGAAGGGGAAAATGTTACACTTCGCGGCCACTGGATTGTTGTTCATGGAAACCTGCTAACCACATGTTTAAAATCAAAAAAGGACTTGATCTGCCGATTGCAGGCGTGCCCGTGCAGCACGTTTCGACAGGCGCGAATGTCCGTCATGTCGCCATTCTGGGCGAGGACTACCTGGGTATGCGTCCTTCAATGCTGGTACAGGAGGGCGAACGCGTTATCAAAGGGCAGGCGCTCTTTGAGGATAAAAAAAATCCCGGCGTGATGTTCACGGCCCCCGCGAGCGGCACCGTTGTGGCCATCAACCGTGGCGCACGGCGCGTTCTGCAGTCGGTGGTTATCCGCATTGAGGGCGATGAACACCGTGAGTTCGCCTATTACGATGCCGCAGACCTCGCGTCGCTGAGCCGTGATGCTGTTCAGGCTCAGCTGCTGGCCTCCGGCTTATGGACCGCGCTTCGTACGCGACCCTTCAGCAAATCCCCCGTTCCGGGCACGCAACCGGCCGCGATTTTCGTTACGGCAATCGACACCAACCCGCTCAGCGTGGATCCGCAGCCGGTTATCCTGGCGCAGCGCAAAGCCTTTGATGCCGGGCTTACCGTTCTAACCCGTCTGACGCCGGGAAAAGTCCACGTTTGCCAGGCCGGCGGCGGCAAGCTCGGCGGTCATCCGCAGGGGCAGGTCACGTTTAATGAATTTTCGGGCCCGCATCCGGCGGGGCTGGTCGGTACGCACATCCATTTCCTTGAGCCCGTAAGCCTGACGAAACAGGTCTGGCATCTGAATTATCAGGACGTCATCGCCATCGGGAAACTCTTCACCACCGGTGAGCTGGACGCGGAACGCGTCATCGCCATCGGCGGGCCGCAGGCGGTAAACCCGCGCCTGGTGAAGACGCTGCTGGGCGCAGACATCAATGAGCTGCTGGTGGGGGAGACGAAAGCAGGTGAAAACCGCCTGATTTCCGGTTCGGTGCTTAGCGGCCGCCATGCTGTCCAGGCGCACGCGTACCTGGGACGTTTCCATTTGCAGGTCAGCGTTGTGCAGGAAGGGCGTGAGAAAGAGCTGTTTGGCTGGGTTCTGCCTGGCGCAGAGAAATATTCCGTCACCCGCACCACGCTGGGCCACTTCCTGCGTCATAAGCTCTTTAACTTCTCCACCAGCACGCACGGCGGCGAGCGCGCCATGGTCCCAATTGGCAACTACGAGCGCGTGATGCCGCTGGACATTCTGCCCACCGTGCTGCTGCGCGATCTCCTTGCCGGCGATACCGACGGCGCGCAGGCGCTGGGCTGTCTCGAACTGGACGAAGAAGATTTGGCGCTCTGTACCTATGTGTGTCCAGGTAAATACGAATATGGACCCGTATTGCGCGAGGTGTTAACCCGCATTGAGCAGGAAGGATAACGATGGGCTTAAAACACCTCTTTGAAAAAATTGAGCCGCACTTTACCGAAGGGAAGCTCAAAAAGTACTACCCGCTGTATGAAGCAACGGCGACCATTTTCTACACGCCCGGGCTGGTAACGAAAGGGGCGGCGCACGTTCGTGACGCCATCGACCTTAAGCGGATGATGATCCTGGTGTGGTTTGCGGTCTTCCCGGCCATGTTCTGGGGCATGTACAACGTCGGCCTGCAGACCATTCCGGCGCTGCACCACATGTACGATGCCCAGCAGCTGGCGCAGGTCATTCAGGCTGACTGGCACTACCGTCTGGCCCAGTCCTTGGGGGTAAGCTTCGCTGCAGATGCGGGCTGGATCAGCATGATGACGCTGGGCGCGGTGTTCTTCCTGCCGATTTACCTCACGGTATTTATCGTGGGTGGCTTCTGGGAAGTGCTGTTCGCCATCATCCGTAAACACGAGATCAACGAAGGCTTCTTCGTGACCTCGATTCTGTTTGCCCTGATTGTCCCCCCGACGCTGCCGCTCTGGCAGGCGGCGCTGGGCATCAGTTTCGGCGTGGTGATGGCCAAAGAGATCTTCGGCGGCACCGGGCGGAACTTCCTCAACCCGGCGCTGGCGGGACGCGCGTTTCTGTTCTTTGCCTATCCGGCGCAAATCTCGGGCGACCTGGTCTGGACGGCGGCAGACGGTTTTTCCGGCGCGACGCCGCTTTCACAGTGGGCGGCACGCGGCGGCGAAACGCTGGTGAACAACGCAACGGGTCAGCCAGTTACCTGGTTTGATGCCTTTATTGGCAACATACCGGGCTCCATCGGGGAAGTCTCGACTCTTATGATTTTGCTGGGCGGCGCGATCATTCTTTTCGGTCGCGTGGCCTCCTGGCGGATTGTGGCGGGCGTGATGATCGGCATGGTGTTGACCGCCACCCTGTTTAACCTCATCGGTTCCACCACCAACCCGATGTTCTCCATGCCGTGGTACTGGCATCTGGTGCTGGGTGGCTTCGCGTTCGGCATGATGTTCATGGCAACGGACCCCGTCTCGGCCTCGTTTACCGACAAAGGTAAATGGAGCTATGGCGTGCTCATTGGCGCGATGTGTGTCCTCATCCGCGTGGTCAACCCGGCGTACCCGGAAGGGATGATGCTGGCCATTCTGTTTGCCAACCTGTTTGCGCCACTCTTCGATTACCTGGTGGTGCGGGCCAATATCAAGCGGAGGAAGGCGCGTGGCTGAGGTTAAAAATAACGACAGCATCAGCAAAACGCTGCTGGTGGTGCTGGTGCTCTGTCTGGTCTGTTCGATAGTCGTGGCCGGTTCTGCGGTGGGGTTAAAACCCCTGCAGCAGAAGCAGCGTGCGCTGGATAAACAGCGCAACATCCTGGCCGTCGCCGGGCTGATGCAGGACGGGATGAGCGCGGACGACGTTTCGGCCGTCTTTGCCGAACGTATTTCGGCGCGTCTGGTGGATTTAAAAACGGGTGAACTGCTGGATAAAGACCCGGCAACATTCAACCAGGCGCTGGCGCTGAAAGATCCGCAGATGAGCCTGACGCTGGAGGCATCTCACGATCCCGCCGGGATTAAGCGTCGCAGCAACCTTGCCGAAATCTATCTGGTTCGCGATGCTCAAAAACGTATTCAGAAAGTGGTGTTGCCGATTTACGGTAACGGGCTGTGGTCAATGATGTACGCCTTTGTGGCGCTGGACACCGATGGCCGCACGGTTAAAGGCATCACCTATTACGATCAGGGCGAAACGCCGGGGCTGGGTGGCGAAGTAGAAAACCCTAACTGGCGGGCACAGTTCGTCGGCAAGAAAGTGCTCGACGATAGCGGCCAGCCTGCGCTGAAGGTGATGAAAGGGGCGGCTCGTCCGGGCGACGACTACGCCGTTGACGGGCTTTCCGGCGCCACGCTGACATCAAACGGCGTGCAGCACAGTTTTGATTTCTGGATGGGCGAGCTGGGCTTTGGTCCTTTCCTGAAAAACGTACGTGAAGGAGCGCTGAACAATGGCTGATACCGGTGAACTAAAAGAAGTTAAAAAGGTGCTCATTGGCCCACTGTTAGCCAATAACCCGATCACGCTCCAGGTGCTGGGCGTCTGTTCGGCCCTGGCGGTGACAACCAAGCTGGAAACGGCGGTGGTAATGACGCTGGCGGTCACGCTGGTCACGGCGTTCTCCAGCATGTTTATCTCGATGATCCGCCACCACATCCCCAACAGCGTGAGGATCATCGTTCAGATGGCGATCATCGCCTCGCTGGTGATCGTAGTCGATCAGCTGCTGCGCGCTTTTGCCTACGAAACATCAAAACAGCTTTCGGTGTTTGTCGGCCTGATTATTACCAACTGTATCGTGATGGGCCGCGCAGAAGCCTACGCCATGAAAATGCCGCCGCTGGCGAGCTTCATGGACGGTATCGGCAACGGCCTGGGCTACGGCGCGATCCTGCTGACCGTGGGGTTCCTGCGCGAGCTGATCGGCAGCGGCAAGCTGTTTGGCATCACGGTCCTGGACACCGTGCAAAACGGCGGCTGGTATCTGCCAAACGGCCTGTTCCTGCTGGCCCCTAGCGCATTTTTCATTATCGGTTTGCTGATCTGGCTGATTCGTACGTTGAGACCAGAACAGCAGGAAAAGGAGTAACCGACGATGGCTCATTACCTGAGTTTGTTTGTGCGCGCGGTGTTTGTTGAAAACATGGCGCTCGCGTTTTTCCTCGGCATGTGTACGTTCCTTGCGGTTTCCAAAAAAGTGTCGACGGCGTTTGGTCTGGGTATTGCGGTTACCGTGGTGCTCGGCTTATCCGTACCGATTAACAATCTGGTCTACAACTTTGTGCTGCGGGACGGCGCGCTGGTGGAAGGGGTCGATCTCAGCTTCCTGAACTTCATCACCTTTATCGGGGTGATTGCAGCGCTGGTGCAAATCCTCGAGATGATCCTCGATAAGTACTTCCCGTCGCTGTACAACGCGCTGGGGATCTTCCTGCCGCTGATCGCCGTAAACTGCGCCATCTTTGGCGGCGTCTCGTTTATGGTTCAGCGTGATTACAACTTCAGTGAATCCGTGGTGTACGGTTTCGGCTCCGGCATCGGCTGGATGCTGGCGATTGTCACCATGGCGGGGATCCGCGAGAAAATGAAATATGCCAACGTGCCTGCGGGTTTGCGTGGCTTAGGGATCACCTTTATCACCACCGGTCTGATGGCGCTGGGCTTTATGTCCTTCTCCGGTGTGCAGCTATAAGGGCTAACAGATGGAAATAATCCTTGGCGTGGTGATGTTCACGCTGATTGTACTGGTGCTGTCAGGGTTGATTCTGGCGGCGCGGGCGAAGCTGGTGAATTCCGGCGACGTGGTGATTGATATTAACGACGATCCGCAGAATCAGATCCGCACGCCTGCGGGAGATAAGCTGCTCAACACGCTCTCCGGTAACGGCATTTTTGTCTCCTCAGCCTGCGGCGGCGGCGGTTCCTGCGGACAGTGCCGCGTGACGGTAAAAGAGGGCGGCGGCGATATTCTGCCGACGGAACTGTCGCATATCTCGAAGCGTGAAGCGAAAGAGGGTTGCCGTCTGGCCTGCCAGGTCGCGGTGCGCCAGAACATGAAGATTGAGCTGCCGGAAGAGATCTTCGGCGTGAAAAAATGGGAGTGCGAGGTTATCTCTAACGATAACAAGGCCACCTTTATCAAAGAGCTCAAGCTGCGGGTACCGGAAGGGGAAGATGTGCCGTTCCGCGCCGGGGGATACATTCAGATTGAGTGTCCTGAGCATACCGTGGCCTATGCGGACTTCGACGTGCCGGACGAGTACCGCGCCGACTGGGACAAATTTAATCTCTTCCGCTTTGTCTCTGAGGTAAAAGAGCCGACGCTGCGCGCCTACTCGATGGCCAACTACCCGGAAGAGAAGGGCATTATCATGCTCAACGTGCGTATTGCCACGCCGCCGCCAAACGTGCCGGATGCGCCGCCGGGCGTGATGTCGTCATACATCTGGTCCCTGAAGCCTGGCGATAAGGTGACCATCTCCGGTCCGTTCGGCGAGTTCTTCGCGAAAGATACCGACGCGGAAATGGTCTTTATCGGCGGCGGTGCCGGTATGGCCCCGATGCGATCGCACATCTTTGACCAGCTCAAGCGTCTCGGCAGCAAGCGCAAAATCAGCTTCTGGTACGGGGCGCGTTCCCTGCGCGAGATGTTCTATGATGATGAGTTCGAACAGCTGGCGCGAGATAATCCGAACTTTACTTTCCACGTGGCGCTTTCCGATCCGCAGCCGGAAGATAACTGGACGGGCTACACGGGGTTCATCCACAACGTGCTGTATGAAAACTACCTCAAGCAGCACCCGGCGCCGGAAGACTGCGAGTTCTATATGTGTGGTCCACCGATGATGAACGCCGCCGTGATCAAGATGCTGAAAGACCTGGGCGTCGAAGATGAGAACATCATGCTTGATGACTTTGGAGGCTGATAATGCTGACGTTTCTGGCAACCTTCGTGGTTTTTGTGCTTGTCATCTTCGGTATGTCGTTAGGCTGGATCGTTAAGCGGAAAAGCATTCAGGGCAGCTGCGGCGGTATTTCCTCCCTTGGGATGGAAAAGGTCTGCGACTGCCCTGAGCCGTGCGATGCGCGGAAAAAAAGAATGGCGCGCGATAAACAACGCATTATTTAGTCTTCAGGTCGGGTAAGGCAAAGCCGCCACCCGACAATTCCCATGCACACTTCTCAACCCTCATTTACTTACTGTATACTTATCCAGTAATGAGTGAGGGCTTACTATGCGCAAAATAATCCATGTCGATATGGACTGCTTTTTTGCCGCAGTGGAGATGCGAGACAACCCGGCGCTGCGGGATATTCCCATCGCCATTGGCGGCAGCCGCGTTCAGCGTGGCGTCATCAGCACCGCCAACTATCCTGCGCGCAAATTTGGCGTGCGCAGCGCGATGCCGACGGCGATGGCCCTAAAGCTTTGCCCTCATCTCACGCTTCTGCCCGGCCGGTTTGAAGCCTACAAGGAGGCTTCTCTTCATATTCGGGAAATCTTCTCCCGCTATACCTCTCTGATTGAGCCGCTGTCGCTGGACGAAGCCTATCTGGATGTGACCGACAGCGTGCACTGCCACGGCTCCGCCACGCTGATGGCGCAGGAGATCCGCCAGACAATTTTCAACGAGCTAAATCTGACGGCATCGGCGGGTGTCGCCCCCGTTAAATTCCTTGCCAAAATCGCCTCCGATTTAAATAAGCCCAACGGTCAGTACGTCATCACCCCGGAAGAGGTGCCCGCATTTTTAAAAACGCTGCCGCTCGGCAAAATCCCCGGCGTCGGGAAAGTCTCCGCCGCAAAGCTGGAAAGCATGGGGTTACGCACCTGCGAAGACGTGCAGCGAAGCGACCTTGCCATGCTGCTCAAGCGTTTTGGTAAGTTTGGCCGCGTGCTGTGGGAGCGCAGCCAGGGGATTGACGATCGCGACGTAAACAGCGAACGGCTGCGGAAATCCGTGGGGGTTGAGCGCACCCTCATTGAAGATATTCATGACTGGTCCGAATGCGAAACCATTATCACGGAACAGCTTTACCCGGAGCTGGAGCGACGCTTAAGCAAGGTAAAGCCGGACCTGCTCATTGCTCGTCAGGGCATCAAGCTTAAATTCAACGACTTCCAGCAGACCACGCAGGAACACGTCTGGCCGCGTCTGAACAAAGACGATCTTGTCGCGACGGCGAAAAAAGCATGGGAAGAACGCCGGGGCGGGCGAGGGGTGAGGCTGGTGGGGTTGCACGTCACGCTGCTGGATCCGCAGCTGGAACGTCAGCTGGTATTAGGGTTGTAGAGTGTTGTAATCGTAGGCCCGGTAAGCGAAGCGCCACCGGGCATCAAACGGCGAATTACTTCGCAGGAATCGCTTTAAGCAGTTCAGTCAACAGGGTCCAGTAATGGCCCACGCTTTCGATATGAACCTGCTCATCCGGCGAGTGCGGACCGGTAATGGTTGGCCCGATAGACACCATATCCATATCCGGATACGGTTTCTTGAACAGACCGCATTCCAGACCCGCGTGGATCACCTGAATGTTCGGCGTGCTGTTGAACAGACGCTGGTAGGTTTCGCGCACCAGCGCCATCACCGGAGAACTTGCATCCGGCTGCCAGCCCGGGTAGCTGCCTTTGGCGGAGGTTTTCGCGCCGGCCAGCGCGCCCAGAGATTCCAGCATGCTCACCACGTACTCTTTACCGCTGTCGATAAGGGAGCGGATCAGGCAGATGATTTCCGCGCTGTCGTCGCTCATGGTCACCACGCCCACGTTCAGGGAGGTTTCCACCACGCCTTTCGCCACGTCTGAGTTGCGGATCACGCCGTTTGGCGTCGCGTTCAGCAGCTGAACGAAGGTGTCACGAGACTGCTCGGTCAGCGCGGCTTTATCCGTGGAGACGGATTCCAGCACCACGATCAGGTTCTTCTCTTTCGCCGACAGTTCGTTTTTCAGGATATCCAAGTACACGCTGGAGAGTTTTTTCAGCTCGTCGGCTTTTGCCGCCGGTACTGCCACAGTGGCGAAGGCTTCGCGCGGGATCGCGTTGCGCAGGGTACCGCCGTTGAAGTCCACCAGACGCAGGTCCAGCTCGGCCGCATGGCCTGCCAGGAAGCGCGCCAGCAGCTTGTTGGCGTTGCCCAGACCCAGGTGAATATCGCCGCCGGAGTGGCCGCCTTTCAGCCCTTTCAGCGTCAGATTGAAGGTCTGGAAGCCCGCAGGAATCGCTTCGCGTGACAGCGGCAGGGTAGAGATGAAATCAATCCCGCCCGCGCAGCCCATGTAGATCTCACCTTCTTCTTCAGAGTCGGTGTTGATCAGGATATCCGCCTGCAGCCAGTTCGCCTGCAGACCGAACGCGCCGTCCATGCCCGCTTCTTCGGTCATGGTCAGCAGCACTTCCAGTGGACCGTGCTCAACGCTGTCGTCGGCCAGCACCGCCAGCGCAGAGGCCATGCCGATGCCGTTATCCGCGCCCAGGGTGGTGCCGCGCGCTTTCACCCAGTCACCGTCGATGTAGGGTTGAATCGGGTCTTTAGTGAAGTCGTGAACGGTGTCGTTGTTCTTCTGTGGCACCATGTCCAGGTGCGCCTGCAGCACAACCGGCTTGCGGTTTTCCATTCCAGCGGTAGCGGGCTTGCGGATCAGAATGTTGCCAACCTGGTCGCGTTCCGCGTGCAGGCCTTTTTCCTTCGCCCAACCCA
The DNA here is from genome assembly GCF_045257065.1 of Enterobacter sp. PP-008-ECC_S150. Lineage (NCBI taxonomy): Bacteria > Pseudomonadati > Pseudomonadota > Gammaproteobacteria > Enterobacterales > Enterobacteriaceae > Enterobacter > Enterobacter sp. PP-008-ECC_S150. The sequence continues at coordinate 32,289 of NZ_JBJHHG010000027.1, forward strand.
TAATATGTTCGGCAAGCTGTTCTTCATGGTAGGAAGGGTGTGGAATGGAGCAGATTTTGGCAAAAATATCCCACAGCGGCTGCGGAGATAATTGAGACAGTTCAGACACGATAAGTCTCCTTGTCGAGGCGCTGCAAATAGGGTTGCAGGCCACAGGGTTAGCAGGTTAATAGTTACCACAAGTCAGGCTTGCGAGATGAATCTGAGAATACCACTTTCTCTGCTGGCTGGTAGCATAAAGCATGTAAAAACTGAGGCAGAAGGCGCTAAACACTGGTTTTTAGTGCGTCAGATCTCTATAATCTCGCGCAACCTATTTCCCCCTCGAACACTTTTTAAGCCGTATAAAAACAGGCTGGGACACTTCACATGAGCGAAAAATACGTCGTCACCTGGGACATGTTGCAGATTCACGCACGCAAACTGGCTGCGCGTCTGATGCCTTCCGAACAGTGGAAAGGCATTATTGCCGTCAGCCGTGGCGGTCTGGTACCGGGGGCGCTGCTGGCACGTGAGCTGGGTATTCGTCATGTCGATACCGTTTGCATCTCCAGCTATGACCACGACAACCAGCGTGAGCTGAAAGTGCTGAAACGCGCGGAAGGCGACGGTGAAGGCTTTATCGTTATCGACGATCTGGTGGACACCGGCGGTACCGCGGTCGCTATCCGCGAAATGTATCCGAAAGCACATTTCGTCACGATCTTCGCGAAGCCTGCTGGCCGCCCGCTGGTTGACGATTACGTCATTGATATCCCGCAGGATACCTGGATTGAACAGCCATGGGATATGGGCGTGGTCTTCGTACCGCCTATTTCAGGCCGTTAATACCCGTACGTATCTTTACACGCCCGGCTCTGTCGGGCGTTGTTCTTTTTGGCCTGCCACGCGTTACAATAGTCTCCAAATGACGTATTCATGGAGGCAACGCAATGACGCAGGCGAATCTCACCGAGACTCTCTTCAAACCCCGTTTCAAACACCCTGAAACGTCGACGCTGGTGCGTCGCTTTAATCCGGGTATCCAGCCTGCCGTCCAGTCCGCGTTAGACGGCAAAAACGTGCCCCACTGGTATCGCATGATTAACCGCCTGATGTGGATCTGGCGCGGTATCGATCCCCGTGAAATCCTTGACGTGCAGGCGCGTATCGTAATGAGTGAAGCCGAACGTACCGACAGCGAACTCTACGATACGGTGGTGGGCTACCGCGGCGGAAACTGGATCTACGAGTGGTCTAAGCAGGCGATGCTCTGGCAGCAAAAAGCCAGCCAGGAAGAGGATGCCACGCGCAGCGGCAAGCACTGGCTGCACGCCGCTAACCTCTACGGCATTGCCGCGTACCCGCATTTAAAAGGGGACGAACTGGCTGAGCAGGCTCAGGCGCTGGCGAATCGTGCCTACGAAGAGGCGGCTCAACGCCTGCCTGGCCAGATGCGCGAGCTTGAGTTTACCATTCCGGGTGGGGCATCCGTTACCGGGTTCCTGCATATGCCCGAAGGTGAAGGTCCGTTCCCGACCGTCCTTATGTGCGGCGGGCTGGATTCGCTGCAAATCGATTATTACAGCCTGTATGAGCGCTACTTCGCACCAAAAGGGATCGCGATGCTGACGCTGGATATGCCCTCAATCGGCTTCTCCTCCAAATGGAAGCTCACTCAGGATTCCAGCCTGCTGCACCAGCATGCGCTAAAAGCGCTGGAAAACATTCCGTGGGTTGACCACACCCGCGTGGCGGCATTTGGCTTCCGCTTTGGCGCAAACGTCGCGGTGCGTCTGGCCTACCTTGAATCATCTCGCCTGAAAGCCGTCGCCTGCCTGGGGCCGGTAGTTCACGCCCTGTTAAGCGATCCCGCACGCCAGGGAAGCGTCCCTGAAATGTACCTTGACGTGCTGGCCAGCCGTCTTGGCATGCATGATGCATCAGACGAAGCGCTGCGCGTTGAGCTCAACCGCTACTCATTAAAAACGCAGGGGTTACTGGGGCGTCGCTGCCCAACGCCGATGCTGTCCGGTTTCTGGAAAAACGATCCGTTCAGTCCGGAAGAGGAGTCGCGCTTAATCACTTCGTCATCTGCCGATGGCAAATTGCTTGAAGTGCCGTTCAGCCCGGTCTATCAGAATTTCGACAAAGCGCTGAAAGAAATTACGCGCTGGATCGCCCAGAGAGTGTGTTAATAGATTGCTAAATTTCGCTGGTTTGGTAAAACAGTGGCTTCACAAAAGGAGATCGCAATGACGTTACCGAGTGGACACCCGAAAAGTAGGCTGATTAAGAAGTTTATGGCTCTCGGCCCGTATATTCGAGAAGAGCAGTGTGAAGAGAATCGCTTTTTTTTCGACTGCCTGGCCGTATGCGTCAACGTGAAGCCTGCACCCGAAAAACGTGAATTCTGGGGCTGGTGGATGGAAATGGAAGCAGAGGAAAAACGCTTTACGTATAGCTACCAGTTTGGTCTGTTTAATAAAGACGGCAACTGGCAGGCCACGACTATTAAAGATCAGGAAGTGATTGACCGCCTGGAATATACGCTAAAAGAGTTCCACGCTAAGGCAAGCGCGCTGCTGGCAACCCTGGATCTCAAGTTCGAGCCCGCGGATGATTTTTCCAGCGAAGCGGTGAAGCTGACTGCCTGATGGCATCATAGCACCGGGTGGCGGCTTTGCCTTACCCGGCCTATACAATGTACTATCCCGTAGGCCCGGTAAGCGCAGCGCCACCGGGCAAAAAAATCCCGGCACATCTGCCGGGATTTTCTTATTCGGAAAATATTAGAACTGGTAGGTCATACCCAGGGCAACGATGTCATCGCTGCTTACGCCCAGTTTATTTTTATCGTCAATCTGGTTGATTTTATAATCAACAAACGCGGACATATTTTTGTTGAAGTAATAGGTCGCGCCAACGTCAATATATTTCACCAGATCTTCGTCACCAATACCTTCGATATCTTTGCCTTTAGACTGGACGTAGCCCAGGGATGGGCGCAGGCCAAAGTCGAACTGATATTGTGCGACCACTTCAAAGTTCTGTGCTTTATTTGCGAACCCGCCTGAAATTGGCGTCATATTACGGGTTTCAGAATACATTGCAGCCAGGTAAATATCGTTTGCGTCATATTTCAGACCGGTAGCCCAGGCTTCTGCTTTCTGACCCTGTCCACGCGCCAGCAGGTTCTGTGCGTTGGTGCGGTCAGAGCTGGTGTAAGCGCCGCTGACGGCGAAATCGCTGCCGCCGAAGTCATAGGTCAGAGAGGTACCAAAACCGTCACCGTTCTGTTTCTTGGCGTCACGGTTTTCGTTTTTGCCCTGGTACTGCAGCGTCATGTCCAGGCCATCAACCGCGCCGAAGAAGTCGGTATTGCGGTAGGTTGCCAGACCGGTCGCACGCTTGGTCATAAAGTTATCGGTCTGTGCGGAAGAGTCGCCGCCGAACTCAGGGAACATATCGGTCCAGGCTTCGACATCATACAGGGCACCCAGGTTACGACCGTAGTCCAGTGAACCGAAGTTTTTCAGCTTCAGGCCTGCGAACGCCAGACGCGTTTTCTGAGAGGAGTCGCTCTCAGCTTTGTTACCGGCAAATTCAGATTCCCAACGGCCATAGCCCGTCAGCTGATCGTTAATCTGGGTTTCGCCTTTAAAACCGAAACGAACGTACGTCTGGTCACCGTCTTTGGTGGCATCATCACTGATGTAGTGCATGGCTTTCACTTTGCCGTACACGTCCAGTTTATTACCATCTTTATTATAAACTTCAGCTGCGTGAACGGATGCAGAAGCCACTACGCCCATAACCATTAATGCCAGAGTGCTCTTTTTCATTTTCGATCCTGTCTTATAAACGCGCTAAAAAATTCGCTGAACGTTAAGCTCATGCTTAAGTCCCGTGAAAAAACAGGAAGGGTTTTATCGTTCTGAAATGAAACTTTTATGACAAACTAAGAATAATTTTAAAAAACTGTGATTTATTATTTCGGTAATAAAAGTGTCAAATTCTCCCGCTACGCTTCCTGATCCCGCGCAACAAAGTGTTTCGCGATGTGCTAAGGCAGTTGGCAACGGGGCTGACTCCTGTTAAAACGTTCGTTTGACATTACTTTCCCTTATCGTTGAACGGCAGAGAATCATGAGTGACAGCCAGACGCTGGTGGTAAAACTCGGTACCAGTGTGTTAACAGGCGGATCGCGCCGCCTAAATCGCGCCCACATTGTTGAGCTTGTACGTCAGTGCGCTCAATTACATGCCGCAGGGCATCGTATTGTGATTGTGACCTCCGGGGCGATTGCCGCCGGGCGTGAACACCTGGGTTACCCCGAACTCCCCGCGACGATCGCCTCTAAACAGCTGCTGGCCGCCGTGGGGCAAAGCCGCCTTATTCAACTCTGGGAACAGCTGTTCTCTATCTATGGCATCCACGTTGGGCAGATGCTGCTGACGCGTGCCGATATGGAAGACCGCGAGCGCTTCCTGAACGCCCGCGATACCCTGCGCGCGCTGCTGGACAACAATATCGTTCCGGTTATTAACGAGAACGACGCCGTTGCTACCGCTGAAATCAAAGTGGGTGATAACGATAACCTCTCCGCGCTGGCCGCCATTCTGGCCGGAGCGGATAAATTACTGCTTCTGACCGATCAGCAGGGGCTGTTCACCGCCGATCCGCGCTCCAACCCGGAAGCCGAGCTGATTACCGACGTTCACGGCATCGACGATGCGCTGCGCGCCATCGCCGGTGACAGCGTGTCCGGCCTCGGAACGGGCGGCATGGGGACCAAGCTGCAGGCCGCTGACGTGGCATGCCGCGCCGGTATCGACACCATCATCGCAGCGGGCAGCCGCCCTGGCGTGATTGGTGACGTGATGGAAGGCATCTCCGTCGGTACCCGCTTCCACGCGCAGGAATCCCCGCTGGAAAACCGTAAACGCTGGATATTTGGCGCACCGCCTGCGGGCGAGCTGGTCGTGGATGAAGGGGCAACCGCCGCGATTCTGGAACGAGGAAGTTCATTACTTCCTAAAGGAATTAAAAGCGTGACAGGCAACTTCTCCCGTGGTGAAGTGATCCGCATCCGTAACCTCGAAGGCCGCGACATCGCCCACGGCGTCAGCCGCTATAACAGCGATGCCCTGCGCCGCATCGCGGGTCACCATTCGCAGCAAATCGATGCCATTCTGGGCTATGAATATGGCCCGGTTGCCGTACACCGCGATGACATGATTATTCGTTAAGGAGCCAGAACATGCTGGAACAAATGGGCGCTGCCGCGAAGGCTGCCTCTTACAAACTGGCGCTCCTTTCCAGCCGCGAGAAAAACCGCGTGCTGGAAAAAATCGCTGATTATCTGGAATCTCAATCCGCTGAGATCCTGCGAGCCAATGAACAGGATTTAGCTGAGGCGCGTGAAAACGGCCTGAGCGAAGCAATGCTCGACCGCCTGGCGTTGACGCCGGTACGTCTGAAAGGCATCGCCGACGATGTCCGCCAGGTCTGCAACCTGGCCGACCCGGTAGGGCAGGTGATCGACGGCGGGCTGCTCGACAGCGGTTTACGCCTGGAGCGCCGCCGCGTGCCGCTCGGCGTCATCGGCGTGATTTATGAAGCTCGTCCCAACGTGACGGTGGATGTCGCGTCTCTGTGCCTGAAAACCGGCAACGCCGCCATTCTGCGCGGTGGGAAAGAGACCTGGCGCACCAACGCCGCGACGGTCAAAGTCATTCAGCAGGCGCTGAAAGAGTGTGGCTTACCGGCGGGTGCCGTACAGGCGATCGAGAGCCCGGACCGCGCGCTGGTCAACGAAATGCTGCGCATGGACAAATACATCGACATGCTGATCCCACGCGGCGGCGCGGGCCTGCACAAGCTGTGCCGCGAGCAGTCGACGATTCCGGTGATCACCGGCGGTATCGGCGTGTGCCATATCGTGGTGGACGACAGCGCTGAAATTGCACCGGCGCTGAAGATTATTGTGAACGCGAAAACCCAGCGTCCAAGCACCTGTAACACCGTAGAAACGCTGCTGGTGCACCAGGGGATTGCGAACACCTTCCTGCCCGCCCTGAGCAAACAGATGGCAGAGAGCGGCGTGACGCTCCACGCTGATGCCAACGCACTCGCGCTGCTGCAGGATGGTCCGGCAAACGTGGTTCCTGTACAGGCGGAACAGTATGACGACGAGTTCCTGTCGCTGGATCTGAACGTGAAAATCGTGAGCGATCTCGACGACGCCATTGCGCACATCCGTGAACACGGCACGCAGCATTCCGACGCGATTCTGACGCGCACCCTGCGCAATGCCGATCGCTTCGTGAATGAGGTGGACTCCTCGGCGGTGTATGTGAATGCCTCCACCCGCTTCACCGACGGCGGCCAGTTTGGCCTCGGCGCTGAGGTGGCGGTCAGCACGCAGAAACTGCACGCGCGCGGTCCGATGGGGCTGGAAGCGCTGACCACCTACAAGTGGATCGGCTTCGGTGACGATACGATTCGTGCGTAAATAATCACGGGTGATGCAAAAATAGCCGTTTGATTCAAAAGGGCATTGACGCATCACCCGGATAGATCTAACCTTTTGCCCCGTGGTTACACTCGTAACCGGCCTCTCAGGGCCGATATAGCTCAGTTGGTAGAGCAGCGCATTCGTAATGCGAAGGTCGTAGGTTCGACTCCTATTATCGGCACCATCTCAACTTCCTCAAACGTCCGTATTCGTCCATAAATACCCTGATTTATAAAGACTTTACTGCTTTTAAGTCCATCGTCGTCCGTAACCATCCAGTAGAATCCGATACATAATGTGTATAGAATTATGTATATGTTCCTGTTCGGTCTTGGATTCCTATACACATGCCTTTAAACGATATGCAGATTCGCCGTGCTAAGCCTGAAGATAAACCCTATACGCTTGGGGATGGGCAAGGCTTGTCATTGCTTATAGAACCTAATGGAAGCAAGAGCTGGCGGTTCCGTTATCGTTTTGCCGGTAAACCAAAAATGATCTCGCTGGGTGTGTATCCGACGATCACACTTGCAGATGCCCGTTCTCGTCGTGACGATGCCCGAAAGCTGGTCGCCGAAGGAAAGAATCCGAGTGAGGTTCGAAAAGAGCAGAAGATTGCTTTGCAAACCGAGTCTGAAAGCGCGTTCGAAAAGATAGCTACAGAGTGGCACCAGATGAAATCTGCTAAATGGTCGGCTGGATATGCTTCAGACATCATGGAAGCGTTTCAGAACGACATCTTCCCTTATGTAGGGGCAAGACCCATCGGCGAAATTAAACCGCTGGAACTGCTTAATGTGCTGCGTAAAATTGAGAAACGCGGTGCGTTGGAGAAAATGCGCAAAGTGCGGCAGCGTTGCTCGGAAGTTTTTCGTTACGCAATTGCTACGGGCAGGGCAGAGTTTAATCCTGCGGCCGATCTCTCCAGCGCCCTCGAAGTACATCAATCCAATCACTTCCCGTTCCTAAAAGCTGATGAGATACCCGATTTTCTGCGTGCTTTAGATAGCTACACAGGGAGCAGGCTTGTCCAGATAGCTACTAAATTACTGATGATCACGGGTGTTCGAACCATCGAATTACGTGCTGCGTTGTGGTCGGAATTTGATCTGGATAACGCTCTTTGGGAAATTCCTTCTGAAAGGATGAAAATGCGTAAGGCACACCTTGTGCCATTGTCGGCTCAAGCGCTAGATTTACTCAATGAACTCAAGATCATGACAGGGAACTATCGTTATGTTTTTCCAGGACGAAATGATCCTAACAAGCCCATGAGTGAAGCGAGTATAAATCAGGTTATCAAGCGTATAGGCTATGGAGGGAAGGTAACTGGACATGGGTTTAGACATACGTTCTCTACTATTTTGCATGAGCAAGGATTTGAATCAGCCTGGATTGAGATACAGTTAGCACATGTTGATAAAAATAATATACGTGGAACATATAATCATGCTCAATATCTGGAGGGAAGGCGAGCGATGATACAATGGTATTCAAATGTATTAGTTCAGAGTTGAGCCGGAATTTATTGTAGGTAGAACACAGCAAAATATAAAAGTCTAGCGTGAATAAGTAGCGAAAGTTATCAATGTGTGAAATGATATTCTTTATATTTTTGTTGAGTTAAAACGATGATGTCAGATCAATAAGTTATTATTTTTGGAGAACAGAATATGAGGATGGATGCAGGAACTCTCCTAGATTATCTAAATGCAACACTTGAAAATTCTAACGATCACGCAAATGAATACCCTCAATTAATGTATATGGTTCTTCAAATGGATAGGATATTTCATGATGAAATTTTTGACTGTGAATTTAATGTAAACCCTATTGCCGGTTTTCTGGCAATGAATTCCTATACGTTACTGCTGAGCACTGTACGACAGGCACTATCTGGACATCTGGTAACAGTCTTTCCGATTGTTCGTACTGCTCTGGAATCCGCCTGTTATGCTTACCTGATAGCTCATAACGAAGCGATGGGAAAGATTTGGTTAAATAGGCACAAATCTGAGAATGCACTCCAGAAGTGTCGTAAAATGTTTTCCGTAAAGAAAGCTTCAAATGAATTAAAATCGATTTCCCCTGAAATGGCTGAATATGTGATGGCACACTATGAAGCAGCTATCGATTATGGGGCACATCCAAATAAAAAAGCAGTCTTTAGTCACTTGAGTGACATGAGGGAAGTCGATGAAAGGTATCATGGTTTTGAGCTTGTTGGTGTTTATGGGCGAAATAGCTGGCATGTGAACTATGCACTACTTATTTGCACAGAGGTTGGCCAGGCAATTGCATTTCTGCTTGCAGCATGTACCGATAAGCATCCTCTGCTTCATGATCGTTTAGAAGTGTTTACTGAGTGGATTAATGAAAAGAATAGGATGGCTGACGAACTCAATGGCGAGCCAATAAAATACACTGGACCAATGTATTGCTCAGTTATACCACCAGAGTAAAAGTTAGGTTATTACCTTAACCCATTATTAAACACAACTGGATGTTATTAACGCCAGTTCCTGGCACACAGCGGCCGTCAAAATAGGCCTGGCTCTGTGCCAGGCCAAATCAAAGCTGCACAAATAAAGCCATCGTTATAAAATGATGGCCTTTATAATCTAATTGTTTTCTTCCGTTATTGTTTCTTGATGTTCTTTTACTTTCTCATTTCTTTCGTTATTTTTCTTTTGTAATCCAGCTTTTTCGAGCACTGCATCGAATTTTTCACCACCTTGTTCAACCAACTTTTTGAAGTTATCAGATGATAGTATTTCCATCAATGGTGAAGAGTGTGCCGTTTCTTCTACAAACCGAAGTGGTGGCTCTTCTAAACGTGATAAAGCATTACCAAATAATCGTTGCGAGAAATCCTCATCTAACTGTAGTGCTTCTCTTCTATACCCTTCATATGCTTTAGATACCGAGGCCTTAAATTCATAATCCTCGGCTAATCTAAAACGTTGACCTATTTGTTTTGTCGCTAGCCATGCAAACCATAGAGGGGCACCCACACTTAATACTGATAGTATTAATTGTATTACTAATTTTAAACCGGTTGAGTTAGGATCAGCTAAGTATCCCTCTAGCGCGTGTAAGCGAGTATATCCCACAAATGCACCTGATGTTAAAGCTCCAATTAAACCTGCTACCCAAAATTGAATACTACGATTTAATTTCTTGGCTTTATCTTCAAAAGCACCGGCCAAACCTTTGGATGTCGTTGTTCGGAAAGCTTCCTCGCATTTATCAATATAGTTTTGTGCTTGATTTTTAAGGTTTTTAAGGTATTTTTCTGCATCAGAAGTGATGTTTTCACTAAGGTCTTTGATTTTGTTTTTGGTTGTATTTATTTCATTTAATGCAGTTTCTGAAGCATTGAGGTTTTTTTGAATTGAACTTTCATTTTCAAATGAGTTGTCTTTTAGTTTTGAAATTTCTTCATTTGTTTCGCGAAGGGATTTTAAAGTGGTTGGTAGACCCTCAGCAGCATCATAGGCTTCATTGATTGTGTTTATTTTCTCCTGAATACTTCCTGTTTCCTCTGCGATGGAGTTTAGATTAGAGTTATAGAGTTCTAATCTGTTTAGTATTCTTTTTGGTAAAAGTTCCCTATTCGAAAGCACTTCGAATGAAAACAGTTCATTTATTTCATTGCTAATAAATAACATCGATAATAAATAAGATTGAATTGCTGGGCCAGATACATTAGGTTGCCCATGATTCAAATGTTGAAGATTCGGCTGTGCTTGATTTATTGCCTCAATGATTGAATCAATAGAAGCAATGTCATCATTGCTTGGTGTGTATTTTTTTATTTTCCCAACCTTATGTGCAAGCATTTCAGGAAGGTATTTTAAATCCTCGGAATTTAGGAACGGAAATGTATAAGTACCCAGTTCAATTAAATTTTCACGCGGGAATGCTATCTCACTTACAGTTGTGTGCAGATTTGATAACTTCTCATAAAGCTCTGTTAATTTTTCGTGCATCTGACGAATCCCTTTCTTATGTTAAAAAGATACGAGATTACTCTTAAATTATTTTAAAAAAATATCAAGTAGAAGTTTTCATTGTGGCTCCTTACTGCACGCACATAAGTTCGTCCTTGAACTCACCCGCGGCCATCACAACGTTTAACCCGAATATGATATTTCTATATCTGCGAGCAACATTTTCCCGTCACTACTGCCAGCTTTGAGGGGCTGAATTCAAACAGATGGCTTGATGGGGGCGGGCCACTACAGGGCTGATTTACACTTCCTCAGTGCAGCCCGTTTTCCCCTCTGCATTAAATCCTCACAAACTTACGCCCCTCGAGTAGCACTATCTCTCTCCATCATCCCCGCGAATTTGCGAGGCGCAGAGACATGCATAAGCTAGGAAAAATAAATTATTAATTATTGTTCCAGCGCGCAATGCTCTCCCCGCCACGCCTGCCCGCTTAACGGGGCGCTTTTAATGCAGGTGCATGACAGGACTCAGGACGCGCCAGTACTGGCGCGGGAGAGATATTCAGTGGCGTAAAAACTCATGCAAAACCATGCACCTTAGACATGCATGGCTTTTTTTCGGAAAAATAGCGGTATTTTCGGGGATTTATTTAGTGGACTACTGTGCGGCCAGTTCTGCACGACGGCGGGCAAAAATCATGTTTTTTGCGGGTGAATATTTTACCTGATTATCCACCCGCGAAGCCGCGTCAGGCCTGAAACCGATGGCCGTTAAAATTGCACTGTCCTGTGCACAATATTCTATTTTTTTTCCTCCCGTCAGCCAGACCAGAAGGGCTTCACGCAGATAAATCAGTGACCGGTCAACCGCACGCTCTTTCATCCGGTCTGACTGCCCGCTGATATCCATCAGTTCCGGTGCCAGAATGGAGGCCAGCATATCGCCGTGCGCCTGCATAAACTCATCAAGCCGGTCACTGATGCTGATATGCTGCACGGCTTCATGCGAGCGTATATAGCGCCCGGCCGCGCCGTTAATTTCCCACTGTCTGACTTCAATTGTGTCGCGCAGTACCTGAAGACGACCGGCAGGATGTTCTGTGTCCGCCTGAAGCTGTTCCCGGTATTCCTCTTCGGTCGCAGCCAGCTCTGCTTTGAGATTCAGCCAGGTGGATTTGTTGTTCTGGCAGGCTTCATAAGCCTGCTCCAGCGTTAAGGTTGTCATCGAAATCCCCGTGATTAATGAAAACGTTGTTTTTTAATTTTACCGGACTCACACACGATAAATTCGTCATCGCTCAGGTCGGCCAGTGCCGGTGACTGTATGATTTTGTCCACTGCCGTCATCGCCCGGAAAGAAGCCGAACACACAATATTCGTGCACTGGTAATAACTCTGTTTGACCCTTTCCGACAAATATCGGCTGCTGCGTGTGTGCGCCGGACTTTTGCAGAACGGGCAGTGCATCATGGCAGAAGGCCACGCGCTTTAAGGTCGGTCTCACGTTCACGCAGCTCGTTATAGAATCGGGTGCGGCGTGCAGGCGTTGAGGCTGTCTTATAATCCATGTGCGGGAGTGTTTCGGCCGACAGCCCGGCGCGATAAAGTACGGGTTCATCACTGAGGCGAATGTGATGTTTCGTGGCCGCATCCATAAGCCAGGACACGACCTCCTGCATGATTTCCTTCTCCGGCTCCACATACCCCAGTGCGGCTTCCGCTTCCCTTTCAGGCTCGCCACTGCGTGACAGCATTTTCAGCTTCATCGCCCGGATGAGCGGCCCACAGGCTTCCCTGAGTGCCTTATCAAGCTCACCGGAAGCATATTTTCTCAGGAGGTCGTAATGCTCCTGGCGGTAGTCCCGTGCCGAAACGCTACAGGCTGCTTCCAGTTTATCGCGTTCAAAATTCAGTACTTCTGCCATCGCGTCACATTCCTGTGCCAGCTCACGGGAAGCAACGCGCATCAGGTGACGGTTTCTGAGTTCATCCGTCAGCACTGCACCGGCGGCGCGAAAGGCACTGCGCCATTCGCCAGTATCAATGCCGTTCTCCTGCTCCAGCCCTGCTTTTTGCTCCGCAGTGCGGGCGATGGCCGTGGTGACCTCATCCAGATTGCGGGCATTTTCAGTGTGGACGGCTTTTGCCTTATCAAGACGGTTAAACGCAGGTTTCAGGTATTCAGGCAGGGTTGAGTCAGTCATGGTTGTTCTCCTCGGGATATCAAGATGAAGAGATTCTGCCGTGCACCACACAACATCGCGACCGGTTGCAGTTGTGGCAGCGCTGGCACAAGCAGCACTCAAAAACCCGGCTTGCCAGAGAAAGGTCTCAGGAAAACCACCTCTCTGTTTGTTTTTTTACTGTTTACTGTTCACCACTGTTCACCATAAGAAAAAAGATAAGTAATACAGTGAATTAAAGGGTGAACAGTTGAGAGTGTGACTGTTCACCGTCTGTTCACCACTGTTCACCTTTTTCAGATAACATATTCTCACTCTTAATCTTTTTTTTGATTAGAAAAAGGAAATGAACCACTTTTGCTTCTATGAAATTGTGCGAGGATGTGCCAGAACATGTTCAGGATGTGCGAGAACATTGCCAGTGTTAGCCACTGTATAAAAATCAGCCTGTTGTGTGGTGAGGTGCTACAAAAAGACTTGTTGCCCTGAGAGAAAATATTCACAAAATAGAGAGCTACCCGAGGCCGGACGGACACGACCGGCACTGTATGGACTTTATGAGGTAGCCCGATGCACACCGCTTTTTCTTCCCCGTCTTCTGCCCCTGCCGCACCGCTGATGCCGGTCTCTGACGCCGTTCAGGAACGCTTTATCCGTCTGCCGGAAGTGATGCACCTGTGCGGCCTGTCCCGGTCGACCATTTACGACCTCATCAGTCGGGAGGCATTCCCGAAACAAATCTCACTGGGCGGCAAAAACGTGGCGTGGGCGCAGTCAGAAATTACCGGATGGATGGCGGATCGCATTGCCGAACGTAACCGGGGTTACGACGCATGATGATGACCGTTCAGCAAACAATCCCTTTTTCTGGCTTGCTTCTGTTGTGTGTTTCCTGGTACAGTTTTCCTGCTGTCGCAAAATCGACAGCCGGGCGTGAGAACCCGAGTTTAACTATGGCGACACCGGACGCGCCATGCGTCTTTTTTTGTGTCTATGCTTTTGTGCACCCATTTATCGGGCAACGGTTCTTTGTCTGTTGCGCCGTCAAAATAATGGTGGCTCAGGCGGGGCAGCTTTCGGGCTGGCCGGTTTCCATAGTTGCCGGTTTCTCACCCCCGTCTGGGCTACCACCATTGCGTGAGAACTTCGGTGGTAGCTGTTATCAGCTAACTATGGAGGTTGCCGCTATGGCTACGATCCTCACCCCGTCACACCCGCAGTTTGTCTTTGTGTTTGCCGCCGTTCGTCGTGCAGACCGCAAGCCCCGTATCTGTATGCTCCGCACCGTTGCCGGTGACGAGCACGCTGCACGCCTTTCTCTTGTGCGTGATTACGTCCTCTCGTTTGCTGGCCGTCTGCCGGTTGCGGAGGGACGTGCATGAAACACACCACCATCACCATTCAGGAACTCGAATGCCTGGAACATCTTCGCAATGTCGGCCACTTCGTTAATACCCTGATGCAGGAGCAGGACTGCACCACCCTTCGCCGCGACCCGGCACAACAGTCGCAGCTCACCTCCGTGATTTACCTGATGACCGCCCAGCTCGACGGCGTGGTCGAACGCTGTAATCAGCGCTGGCTGACCGGGGAGGCTAACGCATGAAAAAGCCATTATCGCCTGTATTACGCGCCGCCCTGTATCGCCGCGCTGTGGCCTGTGCCTGGCTGTCGGTGTGCGAACGTCAGCACCGCCACCCGCACCTCACCCTCGACGCGCTGGAAAGCGCGATTGCCGCCGAGCTGGAAGGGTTTTATCTGCGCCAGCATGGCGAGGAAAAAGGTCGTCTGATTGCCTGTGCGCTGCTGGAAGATTTAATGGAAGCCGGGCCACTTAAAGCCGCGCCGTCTCTGTCCTTTCTGGGGCTCGCCGTAATGGATGAGCTTTGCACCCGCCATATCCAGTCGCCTGTACTGCACTGAGGGAAAATAACGATGAAAATGAACGTAACGGACACCGTAAAACAGGCGTGCGGTCACTGGCCGCGCATTCTCCCGGCGCTGGGTGTGACAGTGATGAAAAACCGGCATCAGGCCTGCCCGGTGTGCGGCGGCTCTGACCGCTTTCGCTTTGATGATAAAGAGGGGCGCGGGACGTGGTTCTGCAACCAGTGCGGCGCGGGTGACGGACTGAAACTGGTCGAAAAGGTGTTCGGCGTGTCGGCCTCCGAGGCCGCCGGTAAGGTGAGCGCCCTGACCGGCAGCCTGCCGCCGGTTGCTGAGGACATTATTGCCGCCGCTGAGGCTGAAACTGATGCCGACCGCAAGGCGGCCGCCACGCTTGCTGCAAAGCTTCTGGAGAAAACCCGCACGGCCACCGGCAACGCCTACCTGACCCGCAAGGGCTTCCCCGGTCATGAGTGTGTCATGCTGACCGGTACACACAAAACCGGCGGCGTGACGTTCCACGCCGGTGATGTGGTGGTGCCGTTGTATGACGACACCGGCGTGCTGGTTAACGTGCAGCTTATCAATTCTGAGGGTCTCAAACGCACCCTGAAAGGCGGAGCGGTAAAAGGGACATGCCACACCCTCGAAGGGAAAAAAGAGGCAGGGAAACGGCTGTGGATAGCGGAGGGCTATGCGACCGGACTCACCGTGCATCACCTGACCGGCGAAACCGTCATGGTCGCGCTCTCGTCCGTGAACCTCCTTTCTCTGGCGAGCCTTGCCCGTCAGACACACCCGGCCTGTCAGATTGTCCTCGCCGCCGACCGTGACCTCAGCGGGAACGGCCAGACTAAAGCCGCAGCGGCGGCACAGGCCTGTGAGGGCACGGTTGCCCTCCCGCCGGTATTCGGTGACTGGAATGATGCGTTTATGCAGCAGGGCGAGGACGCCACGCGCAAGGCGATTTATGCCACCATCAGGCCAGCGGCGCAAAGCCCTTTCGACACCATGAGCGAGGCGGAATTTACCGCCATGAGCACCAGTGAAAAGGCGATGCGGGTGCATGAGCATTACGGCGAAGCGCTGGCCGTGGACGCCAACGGCCAGCTCCTGTCCCGTTATGAAGCCGGGACATGGAAAATCATTCCGCCGTCGGATTTTGCACGCGATGTGGCCGGGCTGTTCCAGCGCCTGCGTGCCCCGTTCTCGTCAGGAAGAATTGCCTCGGTGGTCGACACCCTGAAACTGATTATACCCCAGCAGGCCGCCCCGGCGCGCCGTCTGATTGGTTTTCGCAACGGCGTGCTCGATACCCAAAGCGGGAAATTCAGCCCACACCAAAAATCACACTGGCTGCGCACGCTGTGTGACGTGGACTTTACGCCACCGGTGGAGGGGGAAATGCTGGAAACCCACGCGCCGAATTTCTGGCGCTGGCTCGACCGTGCGGCCAGCGGGAACGCTGAAAAGCGGGACGTTATTCTGGCCGCGCTGTTTATGGTGCTGGCGAACCGCTACGACTGGCAGCTCTTTCTCGAAGTCACCGGTCCGGGTGGCAGCGGTAAAAGTATACTGGCTGAAATTGCGACCCTGCTCGCCGGGGAGGATAACGCCACGTCAGCGACCATCGAGACGCTGGAATCACCCCGCGAACGCGCGGCGCTGATTGGCTTCTCGCTGATACGCCTGCCTGACCAGGAGAAATGGAGCGGGGACGGTGCAGGACTTAAGGCCATCACCGGCGGCGATGCCGTGTCGGTCGACCCGAAATACCGCGATGCGTATTCGGCCTATATCCCGGCGGTGATTCTGGCCGTGAATAATAACCCGATGCGTTTCACCGACCGCAGCGGTGGTGTCTCCCGTCGACGGGTGATTATTCACTTCCCGGAACAAATCGCCCCGGAGGAGCGTGACCCGCAGCTTAAGGACAAAATCGCACAGGAGCTGGCCGTCATCGTGCGCCAGCTTATGCAGCAGTTCAGCGACCCGATGAGCGCCCGCGCACTGCTCCAGTCACAGCAGAACTCCGATGAAGCACTCAGCATCAAGCGCGATGCTGACCCGACATTTGATTTTTGCGGCTATCTGGAGGCGCTGCCGCAGACAAACGGGATGTTTATGGGGAACGCCAATATTATCCCGCGACAACCCCGTAACTATCTCTATCACGCTTATCTGGTTTATATGGAGGCGAACGGCTACAAGCACGTGCTGAGCCTGAAAATGTTCGGGCTGGGGCTGCCGATGATGCTGAAAGAGTACGGGCTGAACTACGAGAAGCGGCACACCAAGCAGGGCACGCAAACCAACCTGACGCTCAGGGAAGACAGCAACGGCGACTGGCTGCCGAAATGCGACGAAACCGCAGCACCATAACCTACCTCAGACCGGCAGCCGCCGGTCTTTTTATACCTGATTATCCTGCCGGGTGAACAATCGACTGTTCACCCTTCACCGACTGGTCACCACTTAACACCATGAAATTACTGTATAAAAATGAAAGGTGAACAGAGTGAACAGTAAAACCTAAAAAAACTTTTTTACCCCCCCCTCATTGTCTGACCAGGCGAAACCTGCGTGCGCAAAAATCACAAAGGTGAAGAGTCGACTGTTCACTCTTCACCAACTCATCACCACTTAATATTATGATTTTAAATGGAAAATTATCGAGGTGAAGAGTGTGAACAGTTAAATGCAAAAAAGATTTTACTGACAGTGTTTCAGTATAAAAAACGAACGCCTCCGCCAGTGTGTATAGTGATGTGTATAGGTTTATTCTTCGATATTAAATTTTCTTTTAAAATCAGCATGATGGTTCTTTTTGTTGGTTCCTATTATCGGCACCATTTCAACAAAATCAAAGGCTTACGTGATTTTCCCCGTCACTTTTGATTTTGCCTTAACACGTCTAAACGCCTGTGTGATGTATGGGCGGTTATCAGTATACATTGCATGGGCAGGTGTGCGAAGCGTCCAACCTGTAGAAGCATGTGAATCTTGCATGACCAGCATCACTTGCTTTGTAAAACTGAATCGTGCTAATAGGGCAGCCAGGCCCACACAACATGATAACGAAGCTGTAACGTGATCCCCTTCGTGCGGGGGCTACTTGATCATTCTTGCTGTGAAGCAACACGAAGATCAGGCAGTTCATAACAGATCCATTCGTAAGCCTCTGGGCTTTGTGTGGCGCTGGGATGGATGGATAAACAGGCGTAAATGATGGGACACTAACCGGATCGGGAAAGAATCCGGCTCTGCCACGGTAGCGATCACCGGAACACAACGATCACCTGATAAATCACGTTATTGATACATTGCCGGAACTTCTAATGAAGTCGCTACGCTCCCTTTCTCTTATGTGCCCATCACGGCACGTAAAGGTGATGTATTACCCAAAGGTTTTGTATTTGTCATTGTTCCTCAATTTTGGATAGCCTCCAGTGTACTGATCCGTATAGGAAAATTAGCAAATCGAGGTGAGAACATGGCAAATGCTACCAAAAGCGCCGCGACAAAGCGCAACAACCGTAAAATTCATGCCCGTAAATTCCTGGCTACGCCAGAGGGTAAAGCCTGGCTTGCTAAGAAGCAGGAAGAAGAGGCAGAGATTAAATTAGCGCGAGCGGCTAACGCTATGTTTTAAGGCGATCACCAATGGGCTTATTGGCTGCTATTGTCCAAAATCTGTTAGTTGCACATTTTCTGCTCTCTGGATAACCTGAGATTAATCCTAACCATCAGAGAGAAGAGACTATGCAGATCACTGTCACATCCCAGAACGTAGACACGCATAAGAAAAACATCAGACGTGATGACCTGAAAGGGTTAACTTGTTTCATGCAAATGGCACATAGTGTGCGTGTGACCGCATCGCAAGATCACCAAGCTATCGTTCAGAGTGTTTTGGGGAAACCTGATAGCGATAACCATCATCAGTTACCATCTTATTGGGTCTGGAATGATGTGGATGCCGTGAAGCTGGTTGATGTGCTGTACGCAGTCGCTAACGCATGAAGCCGTCGGAAGTTTCTTGTATTAACGGAGGCCTGGCGCTTAGCAACTTGATAAACCTGTTATGGATAATAGAGCCACTCAAACAAAGGTATTCAAATGGAAATGTTAAAATACGCAGTGTTCTCAGATTGCAAACAGTATCGCTATTCGATAGCCAGAACTTGGGATGAAACAAAGCCCTATGCGGTCTTTATAGGTCTGAACCCTTCTTATGCTGACGCTGAACAAGATGATCCCACGCTTGGGCGCTGTATCTCGTTTGCTCAAAGGTGGGGGATGGGCGGTGTACGCATCGTTAACCTCTTTGCATTCGTACATACAAACCGCTTTGAGATGATGAAAGCTGCTGATCCGGTTGGTGCTGATAATGATCTCTACATAGTTGAAACGGTAGTTAATGCTGGCGTAGTGGTTGCTGCATGGGGCAATGAGGGACGGCATTTGCAACGTTCTGCTGCAATACGTGCTTTACTGCCCGCTGATACAAAATGCTTTAAAATCAATGCAACAGGTGAGCCTAAACACCCCCTCTATGTACATGGTGACACAGCGCTAATTCCCTTTATTTAATTGGTAAGGTATCCGGTGAGTTTACCTATTCCGTATTGTGAAACAACGTCATTAACCCCATAATCCCTTTTAACCTTGGGTGATCTCAGGTGTTGAAACCTACTGCAATGGGAGATTAGAAATGGGTATGATTACGTGTGAAGAGTGCGGGGCTGAGTACAACGAAGAAGATGGTTACTGCGTAGCTTGTGATGAGTCTACACCACCACCAGGTGAACAGTGTGAATTTTGCGATAACCCTGCAACTTCTTATGTACAAGATCATCCGGTGTGTGATGATTGTTTTGATGATGCCTATCCTATTGATTGATAATTACTCTAACAATAAAAAAGGGGGCATCATGCCCCCTCGTATCATTCCTGTAAAGCCCGTAGCCACATCATAAGCAAATGAAGCTGGCTTCCTGTCATTGCTGGTACTTTAACCGCTTGACCTCGTTCTGCGTTGCACAGCGCGAGCGCTAACGCCATAATGCTGCTGTTCTGCATTTCCTTCTCTCCGTTGGGAATGTTGAATACGGCGGGGGCTGGCTTCTTGGTGGTTGGCGGCCCCTGCCACTTGCTGATCAACTGCTCTTCTAAGGTTTGTTGGTAACAGGTGACGCTGTATTGTCGTCCCTGCAAACTTCACTACCTGCGTATAAACGCACACCGTAGCACCACACCAGATAAAGCTGGTGATTAGCTCTTCTTCCTTTTTCACTCTTCCGAATCCTCTGTATTGAAGGTTTTCGTATAGGGACATTTCCCCTCAGTTACGTAGGTGAACAGGTAATTGCTGTTCTGATACGTGCATAGCGTTTTTCCGTTCTCCGTCTGTTCCTCCTCTGGGTGAGTCATCGTAATTTGTCCTGCATGAGCCGCCAGCGGCAGCAGTACCAGCACGTAAAGTAAGCGTTTCATGTTGATCACTCCCAAATGTTTGCAAGGGCAGCGCCCACGCTTTTAACGTCAATCTTCAAATAGTTCATGGTCACTTTAGGATCTGAATGGTTCAGCGCTTTCATTGCTAAGGCAAGGTTGCCATTGGATTGCTCAAAAATTTGTGTAGATGCAAATTTTCTAAAGCTGTGACAGCCTACCGTTCCTTTAATCCCGACACTCTCCGCAGCCTGTTTGATCTCACGGTTCACCTGTTCACGGCTGACAGGCGATTTTCCTGATGCACGGTTGCTGTGTGACGTGAAAACGTATTCGTCTTTCGGGAAGGCCTGGCGGCGACGTTCTACAATCTCCCACACCTTGGCAGGGACGATGATTTCTTTCTTCTTGCCCGTCTTACTCTCCAGCACTTCCAGCGTATTTCCCTCCTTGAACTGGCTGAACTTCAAATTCACCGTATCCCCGACACGTAAGCATAAAGAGGCCATTGTTACCGCTACGTCTGCGAATAGCTGTTTGTTATGACTCTCAAGCCAGCTTATCAGCTTAAACGCCTCTGCTTGGGTGATTATCTTCGTGGTCGCCATCAACTTATCTCCATCAATCTTGAAACTGTGAAATAAGATTATGATCATTTTCAGTGAGTTACAACTATTCAATCTCACATTTTTATTGAAGGTGGTGGAAGGTTGCGCCATTTCCAGCACTACTGAACGCGAAGAAGCACGGCCTCCTGTTCAAAACTCGCACAAATACGAAATATCCTTAACAAAATCATAATGTTGGCAAGTCTAAACAGATGTTTGAACGTTGCCAAATACTGGCGAGGCTATGCACGGTTTATGCAGATTCATTGCATACCATAGAGAGGAAGGGTGAAGGTAAAGCGATGTGTGTTAATTAAATCAATAGGTTGGGTGTTCTATCTCACATTACTACACAACCTTGAGGTAGAGGCATTGCACTGTAAATGAGAAGCTTTCTCATTTGTGGCGATGTGATTTGAGTTGTTGAGAATGATTATCAAATGAATGGATTCTGAGCATGGAAAAAGAAACATCGTTTCAATTTAGAAAACTCGTTCAACACATTGCACCTATCATGAAGTGCTCATTGTGGACAATGATCGCTGTGAGCCGCACGGCGTAAGGTTTTATGTAACATGAGTTATAGTTTCATTTGTTACTATCTTGATGGCTATGGCAACTTTCCCCCGTATTAATGGCTTTCTTTACCTGCGAATTACCAGCGGATTACGCTCCAGTTTGATAGGGATAACCTTTGGTTAATCTAAGATTAATCTTAGGTGTTGTTGTATGTGCGATTCGTAGTGAGCAGGGCGACGGTCTGCCGTTGGGGGAAGGGCTGAAAGTAACGTTTTGGTACTCTCGTAATACACGGGGAAAAACCCGTCTATCGAAATTAGCAGGATGAAGGATACACGGGAAAAACCCGACTGTTCAGAATGGATACACGGGAAAAACCCAAGTATTCGGCTCTGATACCAGGGAAAAACCCGCCCAATAGAAAGAGATTTTAGAAATCGATTCTAAAGAAAGAGATTTCTAAAAGATCTGTGTTTTGCGCTTGTCGCAAAGATCATTTGCTGGCGTGTATCGCCTGGCAAGTGACCTGTTTCGCCTTTGGGTGGCTCCTCGGTCAGCCGCTCACGACGCAGCAAAGCGTTACTCTGTATCTTCTGAACTCGTGCAAACTTCGTTTCTGACGAGAGTCAGGCACGAACGATTATTTGCCATCGGCAAGAGATCGCTTTCGCCGTGGGCGAATACCATTGCGCTGTGCGCGGAATTACCATCTGACCAACCAACTACCGTTGATTGTCCATCTGATAAGCTGACTAACTTCAACCATCCATTCATGAACTAACGTTCACCCATGCAAGGTTTCAGTAAGTCAGTGGCTAAGGCTTCACTGTTCGCTGATGGCTCCAGTTCATCCAGCCTCAATCCAATACCAACACCTACTATCCTGATAACTACCGTTATCCCTCTGTAGTTGTGCTATTGGTTTCGGGAGTAAGTGCCAGAGGTGCGCCATACGTCACCAGAACGCACAGGAAGCCCGTAGAGCGATTTTAATAGGGTGGTTGGTGATTGGTAGCCTGAATGCGTTAGAACGCCGCAGAGAGCGTTACAGACTGTTTTGTGTGTTTATTATGGCTGTCGTCTCTGGTGGCAAGTTCTATCATAAATTTCGATTGACAGCAACTCCAGGTTTTTGGTAAAAAGCATGTAATGCGCTTGACTTTTTCGAAGTTATTGAAAAATAGCTTGACAGCAAGTGTGCTTTTAGTGTATTATTAAAAGTATGGTGATAATCATTATCATCTACCTCATCTAACAACATTCCATACGCATGAATTGCAGCCTCCACCAGGTTTTTTGGTGCGGGGGCTTTTTTGCGTCTGGAGAAAACCAAACAGGAGCAAACAACATGCGTTACTTCAATGTTGACCAAATCTACGCGGATTTGATCACAGGCCGAACAACACGAACACTTGTTTACAGTTCACTTGTCCGAGCACGTAAGCGAGAACAGCCAGATAGAGTGGAGATGTTCGAAGAAGCGATCCGACGCTTTGATGAATGGCGAGCAACGCCAAACTTCACCCCAGTGACCAGCTAACCCAGAAGGAGAAACCAGAATGATCGAGAAGAAAACCAAACTACCGCCGTCCACATCGTTAATGATCCCGGATGAGACATTTCAGATTTTATTCAAAGAAGCGAAGCGCCGAAAAATGAGCGTAAGCGCACTCCTTCTTGAAGAATGCCAAAGTCTGGCGGTCAAATACTCGAAAGCTGGCGCGTAATAGCAGCGTTCCAGCGTTAACACCCACCCCACGAATGAGAAGCGGAGAAAACTAAATGAAGAGCATTCGTAATTTACTGAGCATACATAGGAGCAAACAACGATGGCAAAGAACAACTTTATCGACGGGGAAGTATACAAATACGCCTCAATCGAAGAAGCATTATTATCAGCAACTCGAATTACAAATCTCAAAACAGGCGAGTCAGTAAAGCTAATCGGTAACGATAAATTATCATACATGATCCTCCGAAAGAGATTTCATTTATTCACCGACCAATCAACAGACAATAAGTATTATACAACTGGTAAGCACTACGACACCATTGAAAGTATCGCTGAGGCAATCGGTGTTTCTGACGTTGGTACAGTGAGCAGTGCAATTGGCAGAATGGAAGCCGCCGGACTGCTAACCAAAAAGAGATTTGGAAAAACTTACGAATGGACAGTTGTCGATCTCACTCCAGAATTATTTCTTCTCGAACGTAACACCGGGACGGCAAAAAAGCCTGTCTGGGTGGATTGTCTGAAACATCCCGTGTTTGGTAACGCCAAAGAATCCGCGCCAGCCGTTCAGCCGGAGGAGCAAAGCGACGATCCGATGTGTGACCTTGACGAAGCACCGGAAGAGGAAGCGCCAGCGCCGGAAAAAGTGAAGCCAGCACCCAAGCCAAAGCCCACGAAGAAACCAGCGGCAAGGAAAGCACCCTCCAAACAGCAAACCGTCTCCCCGTTCGAGTTTAAAACGCCACGAGATGAAAACCGGGATTGGTGGTATTTGGAACGCTACAACGATGCAGATCAGTTTACTGGATTTAATGACTTTGATTTGCCTTATCTGGCAATGTTTGAGAGTCAGGGGAAGTTAATAAATCAACATTCAATCCAGTATCTTAAAACCAAACGCGGAGCATACGAACGATCACAACAAACTTAGGAGTAACATTGAATAAACTATACCTATTGAACGAAGCCACACATCATCAAATAGAATGTAACACTGTCTGCCAACGTCTTTATTATCACCTTGCATCTCTTAAACGTGAAAGCGGAGCAATAAAAGCCACCGTGAAACACATTGCTGATGGTGTGGGTATAAGCGAAAGCGGGGCGCGTTATTGGATGTTATTAATGCACGATGCAGCCGTTATTACAATGGAACGCCACGGCAAGTATTACGACATTACCGTAAACGAAGCGGTGAGCTTCATTACTACAACCAACTAAGAAACAATACGGGAAACTTTTATGATCATCGCTATGTATTGGTTATTTGCATTTTACGCAGTATGGACATTAACGAGAAAAAACGGAAGTTTCCCTCTACGAGGAATTAATGGGACGAAAAGAAAGAAATACGCTCTCCCGCCTTGAGCGAGAGAATAAAAGCAGAATCAAAAAAACACCCGTCTTTATGTAAAATCTCTGGAAGAAATTCCAGGGGAATTAATTGAAACAATGACAGAAGTACATTCAACACCGCCCTCTGTGGAAGAGTGGGCCGCGTTAAATGATCTTCTCGAAAGTTCGAGCGGATTGTATTACAAACCACGTAGACGCAAAGTTTATAGTTGGGATGATTCAAATTTGAAGAAATGGCAATGCCTGGGCTTCTCATCCCTTGAGCATTACATCACTTATAACCAGATAAATAACACCGTAGCCGGATTGAGAGAACTTGACGGCTTATTTTTAACGGAGAATGACAACTATGATTGAAGAAATCACACAACACCCACATTTTAAAGAACGTGTTGAATACGTAGAATACCTATTCGGACAAGCCCTCTCTCTCGAAAAAGAAAATAAAATAGAAGAGATCTCACTTATCGTTGATGTACTGACTACAGAGGCCGCGCCATTCCTGGCAGGGATTCAGGCTATCAAAGCTATTAAGGAGCGTATGCAAGATGCAGAATAATCACCCAGAATGGCTAACAGACGTCCTGCACCAATTCCACTATGAACATCACGCCCCACTCCTGGAAGCTGTAAACACCATGCAGAGAGACAGAACACCGCAAAGCCTGATGCAGGTGGTGGCGCTTATGATGACGGCTTGTAGCGAGTTAGGGAGCATCTCTACAGCTTGTATGCAGGTTGAAGGGCTACAGGATGATCCGGCATTGCTGGAAGAGCTTAACGAACTTGTAGCAAGCATTCAGGATGTTAAAGAGCAAGTGGATGAAATTATTGAAGAATTCAAATCCTCTGGTATTACAGAGGAATGCGCTATAACATAAGTGTTACGAAATAGCTTGACAATTTGTGCTTTTTATGTCATAATAAGTTATAGGGTAAGTATTCGAATCACTTCTCCCATAGATGGCTATTCCTCCCCTTGTAGGGATAGTCCTCTTCTCTAAAATCATTCCTCTTGATTTTTGGTTGTGTTCTTTATTGCTACGTTTCGTTTGTTTCTAGCAAGGATTCTCCACTGCTTTATTTATTGCCTCTTCTCAATAAATAGGGGGTATCCGGTGGAGAACACCTTCCCTTTGAAAGCAATAATTCACAACGAGTGATTTTATAGAAGAGCAATTCCGCTCTTTACAGCTATTACTTTGTTTATAACAACGTGTAGTTGTCAGACGACATTATTTAAATGAATGGGAAACTGTTTCATGTCTACATGATCAAGTGTTTGAATAATGGTTTGCCTGTAGCTTACAGTAATGTAAGCACCCCTCTTATTAATTATTGAGCTTCCCGAAAGGTTGAATAGCTAAGGAAGGTGCGAATAAGCAGGTCATTTCTTCCCAAGCTGACTCGCTGATTAAAATTTCGCGGATCTGGGCCGATTTTTTTCCCGCAAACACATCGAATCAGCCTATTTAGGCTATTTTTTCC
>NZ_JBJHHG010000028.1:0-54028 GCF_045257065.1 Enterobacter sp. PP-008-ECC_S150
GTAAAAAATTACGCGTTGGTTGGGCGGGGGGAAGTACACATGCAGGGGATCTGCAAATCCTGCTACCTCTGATTAAGGCGCTGGAGAATGACGTCGAATGGGTCTTTATGGGAATGAAGCCGCGTAATGTCCATTGTGAGTTCCACCCTGGCGTTCCTTTCGAAATGTACCCCGAAAAGCTGGCCAGCCTGAATCTCGATCTGGCACTGGTTCCACTGGAAATCAATCAGTTCAATGAATGCAAGAGTAATTTACGGCTGCTGGAAATTGGTACATGTGGAGTACCGATCGTTGCCACGGATATTGCTCCGTATCGTTGTGGTCTACCGGTGACCCTGGTTGAAAACCGTTATAAAGACTGGATGAAAGCCATTCAGCCTTACCTCAATGACGCGGCTTACCGTATCCGCCAGGGGGATGAACTACGGAATGCCGTACAGCGCAACTGGTATCTGCGCGAAAATGGACTCAATGACTGGCAACAAGGTTGGTTGGCACAATGACTATGCATATAGATCTTCATTCTCCCTACCTGATTGCTGCACCGGACTACCGTGAATCGTCGTTGGGCATTCAGGTACTTCATCGCTTATGCCATATGATCAATGAGCGTGGTGGTCGTGCCTGGATGGTTGGTTGTACCGTCAACCCCGAATGGAATGCGCCAGCGCTGACGCAAGAAGCCTATGAACAGGTCATCTCCAGCGGCAGGTCCTGGATTGCTGTTTACCCGGAGGTCACTACGGGAAATCCTTTTTCTGCGCCGGTAACTGTCCGCTACATGCTAAACAGGGAAGGGGTCATCATGCAAAACGCCATTGAGGCCGGTGCTGACGATCTCTTTTTCTGGTATCGCCCTGAGTTTGCAGACAAAGAACCCGATCCGAATATTCTGGGGATTGAATGTTATGACCTCTCACTCTTTCAGGATGATCAGCCAGTTAAAGATAAAGACTTTCTCTACCTGAACAGGATCCCTGAATCTGCGCTTGATTTATCGGGGTTGCCAGAAAACATCACTATTTTGTCGATGCGCAACCCTTTGTCATTACGCGAGCTGGCGATGCTTCTGAAACGTGGGCGCGTGCTTTACACCTATGAGTCGTCAGGAACCTGTCTGCTAGCTATGCTATGTGGCTGCCCGGTCGTATCATTGTCTGTTCCGGGCTATGAGCATTATGCGTTGAACGAGCAATCATTACAGGATATCGGGGGGGCGGGTTTCGGTTACTCCGATTCTCCGGAAGCACTGGACGACATTCGGGCTGGTCTACCGATTGTCCGCGACGTTGTTTTGGCCAAAAGGCGGCTTCTGGAAACCCAGTTTGATCGCTTCCTGTCTCTAACCCAGGCAAAAGCACAGCAGCACGATGACGTTAAGGAGCGCAACTCGTTCAGCCACTGGATTGCTCACCGCACTCTGCCGACGACGGTTACAGCAGAAACCCGTCTGCTGCACGTTATCCTTTGCCTGAATGCGCAGGTGAGCGCTATCGAGGCATCCGTCGCCTCGCTTACCCGTCAGGGTGTGGATTCACGCACGATTCTTCTTGTTGCGCCAGAACCTGGGTATCGCGCTACGACCATGGATATTCGCGCGGTTACGGTAGATAGCTGGGTTAGTGCTGTCAGGCAACTGGCTGAAACTGCGGACTTCGACTGGCTGCATTGCATCGACGCGGGCGTTGAATACACTGCGACAAGCATTGGGTTGATGCGTAATATGCTCTCGCAGGCCGGGGAATGTCAGGCAATTTATACGGATGAGGCGTTACGCGCTGAGGGTGGTGAAATCACTCCGGTACGTAAACCGGATTTCAATCTCGATCTATTCCTCGCTTCACCTCACCGCTATTTACGACGCGTCTGGTTCCGGCGCGAGAGTTGGCTGGCGGCGGGTAAATTTAACCCTGAATTTAGTCAGGCTTTCGAGTTTGACGCGTTGATCGATTACCTGCTGCAATGGGGAACGGGCTGTATTGGGCATATTACGGATATTATTACCCTGGTGCCTGCCTCCGTATTTGATTTCCCGTCTCCGCTCGAAGAAGCACAGATTCTCCAGCGTTATCTGCAGCATCGTGGATTTTCTCAGGCCCGCGCTGTACAGCAAAAAAATCTGACATGGCGTATTAGCTATCCACAGCCAGAACGTGAAAAAGTCAGCATTCTGCTTGATGCGGGTGATGATCCGGCGCAACTGATCCGCTGTGTTGAGAGTCTCATAAGTAATACCGAGTGGCAGAACAAAGAGATTCTGCTGGCGGTTGCTGAAAATACCAGCGCAGAAATGATTGATCTCATCAAGCAGATGCAGGAGGTGTTGCCATTAACGGCGATCGTCTGTGGCGCTGAGCAAAACTACGCCAGTCGCATGAATTTCCTGGCGCAAAATGTGACTGGTGATTTTATTTTACTTCTTGATCTCCATACGCTTTTTGTCTTGAAGAACTGGCTGACGACATTGCTGAGCCATATGATGCGCCCTGAAGTAGGAAGCGCAGGGCCAAAATTTATCACCACCGACCAACGGTTGCTGAGTGCGGGAATGATTGCTGGGGCCAATGGTTGGGTCGGGCATGTAGGTCAAGGGGAACCCTGGCAAACAGAAGGCGAACTGTCACGCTACCAGTGCGAGCAAAACTATTCCATTTTGAGTAGCAACTGCCTGCTGGTCAAGCGCGAAGCATGGCAACGGGTCGGCGGGCTGTCGGTTGAATATGACGACCAGCACGTCATTGATATTATTCTACCTCTAAAGCTGAAACGGGCTGGTTATCTTGCAGTCTGGTCGCCGTTCAGCGTTGTGGTATCGGACAATACACGGCTTCTTGAAACGGTGTGCGTCAGCGAGAACTCCCAGCGCCAGACATTACTCGCCGAGATGCCTGATGTTTTCACTGAAGATCCGGCCTATAACCGCTATCTCAGTCTACAACGTCCCTTGTTCCGCCATGGTTCTTTTACGACCAACGGGTCTGGCAATGCATTCTTGGCGCGCTCGAAGGTTCTGTTGCTTAAAAATGGTGAGGACTGCGAATACTCGAAACGTATCGCCGACTTGCTGCAGAATATGTCGACAGATAACGCGATCTGCCTGATACGTGATTCTTCCGATCTTACCGTGCCAGAAATATTGCGTCTCGAACCGAAAATTGTGGTGCTAACCCATGCCCCTGATAAGGCACTTTCAGCACGTCTTGCGGCCGTGAGCCGGGTTATCCCTTTGCGAATTTATGCGCTGGCGGATTCAGCCGGGCCAGGTAATAACGATCGGGATCAGGTAAGCGTGGTGACGCGGTGGCTTACCTGGTCTGCAGAGCGTGAAGCTCAGTTAAGCAAACGAAAAAGGCCTGTGTCGTGTCTGCCGGTGTTGTTGGGGCGTGAATGGGTGGCTCCGGCGAGGCCGACTTCGGCCGAACGCAGACGCGTTTTGTGTATACCTGAAGCGTTATCCGTAAAAGAGCAAGAATTCATTAGCCGGGTTATCGCCGCCACGCACGCCAGGGTGGATTGGATCATTTTGGGGGCCTGGCCCGCGGCGTGGCTGCCGATGGTCGCAGAAACGGTTCGCTGGCACAGGGAACGGATGTCACCTGAACAGCTACATCAGCTGCAAGCCGACATAGCAATTATTTTCAGGCTGAACAGCGACCACAACCGTTTTAAAGATGATTATCAGGCGGTTCAGCTCGCAGCCTGTGGGATAGCGATTGTGGCTAGCGATGTTCCTTCATTGCACAACAATCTCCCCTTCCGGCGCCTTAAAGCCGACCCTCAGGTCTGGCAGAACGAAATCGCAAATGCCGACAGCAACGTGGTTAGTCCGCAGGAGATTAGCACCTTCATTTACGATCGGGAGTCAATCCCTGGGGTGATTCGCGAGCTGTTTATGTAACAAAGGATGCTTTCCGGGGCGTTTTTTACCCGGAAAGCTAAGCCGTTTGGGTAATTGAGTCCTGAAAGGTGTCTTGTTTTACCGATAGCAACTGTTTGCTCATCGCTATGATAGGACACCATCCCTTAGTCCACAGGTTCTCATATGAGTGATAACGTCTATGTTACCAGCCCGCTTTTGCCTCCCCTCGAGGAATTTATTCCTTATCTGGAAAAAATTTGGCAAAACCGGATCCTGACAAACGGCGGCGAGTTTCACCAACAGCTTGAACAGGCACTGGCGCGTTATCTTGGCGTAAAGTACGTAAGTTTATTCTCTAATGGCACGCTCGCCCTACTGACGGCTATGCAGACTTTGCGGATCCGAGGCGAGGTGATCACCACCCCATACTCTTTTGTTGCAACTTCTCATAGTTTGCTCTGGAATGGACTGACTCCGGTGTTTGCGGATATTGATCCCGCTACATTCAATATTGACCCTGAGAAAATTGAGTCGCTTATCACGCCGCAAACGTCAGCAATATTACCGGTGCATTGTTACGGTATTCCTTGTGATACCGTACGTATTCAACAAATCGCCGATACATATGGACTAAAGGTTATTTACGATGCTGCCCACTGTTTTGGCGTGAAAGAGAATAATACCAGTGTCCTGAACCATGGCGATCTTTCGGTTGTGAGTTTCCATGCCACCAAAGTGTTTAATACCTTTGAAGGCGGCGCGATTATTTGTCATGACAGTAAAACCAAACAGCGAATTGACTATCTGAAAAATTTTGGCTTTGCCGATGAGGTCACAATCATGGCCCCGGGTATCAATGGCAAAATGAATGAGATCCAGGCGGCAATGGGGTTGCTCCAGTTGCAGCATATTGACGCGGCGCTGGCGGAACGCAAAGCGATCTATCACCAGTATGTACAGTTGCTGGATGAATGGCTGCCGGAACTTCGCTACATAACACCAGCTAACTCGATTGAATGGAATTTCGCCTATTTCCCTGTGCTCTTTGAGGATAATGGTGTAAGCGCTCGCGATGAGGTCTATAGCGCCTTACGACAGCACGGAATTTTTGCACGACGCTATTTCTATCCTCTAATTAGTGAGTTTCAGATGTACCGTCAATTTGCTACAGCAGAGGCGCGACATCTTCCTGTAGCATGGTCGATTTCGCGAGGCATTCTCTGCTTGCCTATTTATCCCGGTCTGACATATGAAAAACAGGTCCGCATCGTGGAAATCATTAGAAATACGTTTTTGCCGTATAAAAATGCACAATGTGTCGTACATAGTTAGTCATAAATAAGGATTGTCAGTTGTGAAAATTGCAGTGATGCAACCTTACTTTCTGCCCTATATTGGTTATTTTCAGTTGATGTCAGCGGTTGACCGCTTTATTGTATTTGACAACGTGCAGTACGTCAGGCAGGGTTGGATCAATCGTAATCGTATATTGCAACACAATCAACCTGGCATTATTACTCTTCCATTAGCGAAGGATTCCCGCTTTCTCGCTATCAACGGTCGTCACTTGTCTGAGAGTTTTATTCGTGAAGATTTGCTGAATCAATTTCTTGAAGCCTACCGTCATGCGCCTTACTTTCATACGATATTTCCGGTGGTTGAAAAAATT
This sequence comes from Enterobacter sp. PP-008-ECC_S150, assembly GCF_045257065.1. NCBI lineage: Bacteria > Pseudomonadati > Pseudomonadota > Gammaproteobacteria > Enterobacterales > Enterobacteriaceae > Enterobacter > Enterobacter sp. PP-008-ECC_S150. The sequence continues at coordinate 5,529 of NZ_JBJHHG010000028.1, forward strand.
GTAAATTGTTCTTGCGATAATTTATCAGCCTATCTTTGTTACTCACTGGAGGTATTGCGTCAGTTGTTATCTCTGGAGTGTGAAATGACGCTTGCGTCTGACGTCGACATTGATCATAAATTGCGTGCTCAGGACAAAATACTGTCCATTTGCTCAGTCCTGGGAGCGAATACATATATCAATCTGCCTGGCGGTCGTGAACTCTATGACAGCGAAAGCTTTCACTTACAGGGTGTCAATTTACAATTTATACAACCGAAGAATTTTTGTTATCCGCAGTTTGGTTCTGAGTTTGTTCCATGGCTCTCAATTATCGATGTCCTGATGTTTAATAGTAAAAATGAGGTAATCAACCTTTGTCGTCATGGCTGGAGTATGAGTAGTTAAAGGGGGATGCGATGATAATCCGTTTTAATACCGCCACAGCCATGCAGGTTGCAGCGCATCTTCGCGATGGCGAATCCGATTTTGTCGAGCATCTCTTGGGACAGGTTAATATTGAACACTATGCTGCTAAAATTAAAAAATATGGCTGCACCTTTGAAGCGTGGAGCGATAACCAGTTGATTGGCCTTGTTGCGGCTTATCTGAATAAGGAGAATCGGACCGGATTTATTACCAACGTCTCCGTACTACCTGGTTGGCAATCATGTGGCATCGGGAATCAGTTGTTGTGTAACAGTATTCTTTTTCTTGAAGGGGCGGGTGTTGAACAGATCGCACTTGAAGTGCTTGGCATCAGAGAAAAGGCTATTAGATTGTATTCAAAACATGGCTTTATCATCTCTTCTGCTGAACAGAATACGCTCATGATGGTGCGAAAAAGTAGAGTATCTGGTCCGTCCCAATCACGTTAATTTGGAGCAGGGAAAGAGTAAGGCAGAAATAACCCCCCATTTCACCCACTATTCGCCCGATTAAAACCCCTGCAGAATCGGATAATCATGCCGATAACTCAACTAACGCAGGGCTGTTTATCGTGAATTCACTCTATACCGCTGAAGGTGTAATGGATAAACACTCGCTGTGGCAGCGTTATGTCCCGCTGGTGCGTCACGAAGCATTGCGCCTCCAGGTGCGTTTGCCGGCGAGCGTGGAACTTGACGATCTGCTACAGGCGGGCGGTATCGGGTTATTGAATGCAGTTGACCGATACGACGCTCTGCAAGGAACGGCATTTACGACTTACGCAGTTCAGCGTATTCGTGGTGCGATGCTGGACGAGCTGCGCAGCCGTGACTGGGTGCCGCGCAGCGTTCGCCGCAACGCGCGCGAAGTGGCGCATGCGATGGGGCAGCTGGAACAGGAGCTGGGACGTAACGCAACGGAAACCGAAGTGGCGGAACGTCTTGGCATCGCTGTTGAAGAGTATCGTCAGATGTTGCTCGATACCAATAATAGCCAACTCTTCTCTTATGACGAGTGGCGCGAAGAGCATGGCGATAGCATCGAGCTGGTGACGGATGAGCACCAGCAGGAAAACCCGTTACACCATTTAATGGAAGGGAATTTACGCCAGCGCGTCATGGAGGCTATCGAAGCTCTGCCTGAACGCGAACAGCTGGTATTGACCCTTTATTACCAGGAAGAGCTTAACCTCAAAGAGATTGGCGCTGTTCTGGAGGTGGGAGAGTCGCGGGTGAGCCAGCTGCACAGCCAGGCCATCAAACGCTTACGAACCAAGCTGGGTAAGTTATAGGTGATTGATTCACCTGAAAAATGCCGCACAACGTATTGACAACCAGGAGTTATCATGACGGTGCAGCAATCTAAAAGACGGCCTTTAAGCCGCTACCTGAAAGACTTTAAACACAGCCAGACGCATTGCGCCCACTGTAACAAGTTACTCGATCGTATCACGCTGGTTCGCCGGGGCGAAATCGTCAATAAGATTGCGATTTCGCGTCTCGACACGTTGATGGACGAAGCAGCATGGCTCGAAGAGCAAAAAGAGTGGGTGGCGCTTTGCCGTTTCTGTGGGGATCTCCACTGCAAAGAGCAAAGCGACTTCTTCGATATTATCGGCTTCAAGCAGTTCCTGTTTGAACAAACGGAGATGAGCCACGGCACCGTGCGCGAATATGTGGTTCGCCTGCGTCGCCTTGGGCAACATCTGACCGTCAACAATATTTCTCGCGATCTGCTGAAAACCGGTTATCTGGACGAAAATCTGGAGCCGTGGCTGCCTGCGACCAGCACCAACAACTACCGAATTGCGCTGCGCAAGTATGCGCAATACAAGGTACAAATGCCGGGTGCTATAAAGCAGAAAGCCCACGCCGGAACAACTTCTGATATATATTAAAAAAGAATAAGATGTAGCGCAGTCGCCTTTGACGTTGCAGGCGATTTCTCTACACTACGTAAAAATTCCACTATATCGGGGTATTTATGAAATTTGCACTTCTGGGTCGTCAGGCGCTGATGGGTGTTATGGCCGTTGCGCTGGTTGCGGGCATGAGCGTGAAAACGTTCGCTGCAGAAAACCTGCTGAATAAAGTAAAAGAGCGCGGTACGCTGCTGGTCGGGCTGGAAGGAACCTATCCTCCGTTCAGCTTCCAGGGCGATGACGGTAAACTGACCGGTTTTGAAGTGGAGTTTGCTGAAGAACTGGCGAAGCACCTCGGCGTGAAAGCGTCCCTGAAGCCGACCAAATGGGACGGCATGCTGGCGTCGCTGGATTCCAAACGTATTGATGTGGTGATTAACCAGGTGACCATTTCTGACGAGCGTAAGAAGAAGTATGACTTCTCTACGCCGTACACCGTGTCCGGTATTCAGGCGCTGGTGAAGAAAGGCAACGAAGGTGGGATTAAAACTGCCGCAGACCTGAAAGGGAAGAAAGTCGGCGTCGGTCTGGGTACCAACTACGAAGAGTGGCTGCGCCAGAACGTGCAGGGCGTGGACATCCGCACCTATGATGATGACCCGACGAAATACCAGGATCTGCGCGTGGGCCGTATCGACGCCATTCTGGTTGACCGCCTGGCCGCGCTGGATCTGGTGAAGAAAACCAACAATACCCTGGCGGTAGCGGGTGAGCCGTTCTCGCGTCAGGAAGCTGGCGTCGCTATCCGCAAGGGCAATGAAGACCTGGTTAAAGCAGTTGATGGTGCTATTGCCGAAATGCAAAAAGACGGTAGCCTGAAGGCGCTCTCCGAGAAGTGGTTCGGAGCAGACGTCACCAAATAAGTCTTTGACGTAAAAAAAAGGCGCTTTTAAAAGCGCCTTTTTTATTTCTTACGCGTCTGCGTGCATAATGAAAAATATCACATTTTGTCAGCGTTACCGGAGAACCCATGTCACTACAGAATTTAACGCGCTTTCCCCGCCTGGAGTTTATCGGCGCGCCGACGCCGCTTGAGTACCTGCCGCGATTTTCTGATTATTTAGGGCGCGATATTTTTATTAAGCGTGATGACGTGACGCCGATGGCGATGGGGGGCAATAAGCTGCGCAAGCTGGAGTTTCTGGCGGCGGACGCCCTGCGCGAGGGCGCGGATACGCTCATTACTGCCGGGGCTATCCAGTCCAACCACGTTCGCCAGACGGCGGCCGTAGCGGCGAAACTCGGGCTCCACTGCGTGGCTCTGCTGGAAAACCCGATTGGCACGCGGGCTGAAAACTATCTCACCAACGGTAACCGCCTGCTGCTTGATCTGTTTAACGTGCAGGTGGAAATGGTAGATGCGCTGACCGATCCGACGGCCCAGCTCGATGAGCTGGCGACGCGCCTGGAAGCGCAGGGTTTTCGCCCCTACGTTATCCCCGTCGGCGGGTCGAACGCGCTGGGCGCGCTGGGGTACGTGGAAAGCGCGCTGGAAATCGCGCAGCAGTGCGAGGGCGCGGTGAGCCTCTCCTCCGTGGTGGTCGCGTCCGGCAGTGCGGGCACGCATGCCGGGCTGGCAGTGGGGCTGGAGCAGCTCCTGCCGGACGTCGAGCTGATTGGCGTCACGGTATCCCGCAGCGTTGCGGATCAAAAGCCAAAAGTGGTTACGTTACAGCAGGCGGTCGCAGAGCAGCTGGAGCTGAAGGCAAAGGCCGATATCCTGCTCTGGGATGACTATTTTGCGCCGGGCTACGGCACGCCAAACGAAGAGGGCATGGAAGCGGTGAAGCTGCTGGCGCGCCTCGAGGGCATCCTGCTCGATCCTGTCTATACCGGTAAAGCGATGGCCGGACTGATTGACGGCATTGCCCAGAAACGCTTTAAGGATGAAGGGCCGATTTTATTTGTCCATACCGGCGGGGCGCCTGCGCTGTTTGCCTACCATCCTCATGTCTAAAAATCAGGTCGAAAAATAATAATGCAAGAAAGTATTCAACTGGTTATTGATTCTCTGCCGTATCTGCTGAAAGGCGCGATATTTACGTTACAGCTCAGTATCGGCGGGATGTTCTTCGGGCTGGTGCTGGGATTTGTGCTGGCATTAATGCGCATGTCGCCCATCCTGCCGGTACGCTGGCTGGCGCGCTTTTACATTTCCGTATTTCGCGGTACGCCGCTTATCGCCCAGCTTTTTATGATCTACTACGGTTTACCGCAGTTTGGCATCGAGCTGGATCCGATCCCCGCCGCGATGATTGGCCTGTCGCTCAATACCGCGGCGTATACCTCTGAAACGCTGCGAGCGGCCATCTCCTCCATCGACAAAGGGCAGTGGGAAGCGGCGGCCAGTATCGGGATGACGCCATGGCAGACGCTGCGTCGCGCCATTCTGCCGCAGGCGGCGCGCGTGGCGCTTCCACCGCTGAGCAACAGCTTCATCAGCCTGGTGAAAGATACCTCCCTGGCGGCAACGATCCAGGTACCGGAACTGTTCCGTCAGGCGCAGCTGATTACGTCGCGCACGCTTGAGGTCTTTACCATGTATCTGGCCGCCTCGCTGATTTACTGGGTGATGGCGACGGTGCTGTCTGCCCTGCAAAACTACTTCGAAAACCAGCTTAACCGCCAGGAGCGTGATCCAAAATGAGTGCTATCGACGTCAAAAACCTGGTGAAAAAATTCCACGGTCAAACGGTGCTCCACGGGATCGATCTTGAAGTCGAGCAGGGTGAAGTCGTGGCGATTATCGGGCCGAGCGGTTCGGGAAAGACGACGCTGCTGCGCAGCATTAACCTGCTTGAACAGCCGGAAGGTGGCACCATTCGGGTGGGGGAAATAACGATTGATACCGGAAAATCCCTCAGCCAGCAGAAAGGGTTGATTCGCCGCCTGCGCCAGCATGTGGGCTTTGTTTTCCAGAACTTCAACCTCTTCCCGCACCGCACGGTGCTGGAGAACATTATTGAAGGGCCGGTCATTGTAAAAGGTGAAGCGAAGGAAGACGCAACGGCGCGCGCGCGCGAACTGCTGGCCAAAGTTGGGCTGGCGGGGAAAGAGACCAGCTATCCGCGCCGCCTGTCGGGTGGGCAGCAGCAGCGCGTGGCGATAGCGCGCGCGCTGGCTATGCGCCCGGACGTGATTCTTTTTGATGAACCGACCTCTGCGCTCGATCCGGAACTGGTGGGCGAAGTGCTGAACACCATCCGCCAGCTGGCGCAGGAAAAACGGACGATGGTGATCGTCACGCACGAGATGAGCTTTGCACGCGACGTTGCTGACAGAGCTATCTTCATGGATCAGGGGCGGATTGTGGAGCAGGGGCCGGCAAAAAGCCTGTTTGCTAACCCACAGCAGCCGCGGACCCGTCAGTTCCTTGAAAAATTCCTGATGCAGTAGCATTTTTGCACTAATTTGCTCCAGAAATTTACGCTGGGGCAAATTATTCTCCTACTTCGCGCAATCCGATGTTTTTTTATTCCGTCCGGCTCGGATAAACCTTATCAATAGTAAAGTTAATTGTACAATTGCCGATATTTTGTAGTTAGAAATAAGTTTTATGTGTTAGGTTATATTCACCATAATAATGATTATCTTTTCAGAGGCTTCATTTAGTAAGTATGAAGGATTCAGACTTTTTCAGCTGGCGACGGGATTGCTTCCTCCGGTTTCAGGAATTGACCTGTGCCGACGAGGTATATCAGGAACTAGAGCGACAAACGCAGGCGCTTGAATTCGATTATTACGCGCTCTGCGTGCGTCATCCTGTGCCATTTACGCGGCCTAAGATCTCGCTGCAAACCACTTATCCAAAGCAGTGGATGGCGCAATATCAGTCCGCGAACTATTTCGCGATTGATCCGGTGTTAAAACCGGAGAATTTCATTCAGGGTCATTTACCCTGGACCGACGGATTATTTGCTGACGCGCAGGAATTATGGCACAGCGCGCAGGATCACGGTTTACGCGCAGGAATAACGCAGTGCCTGATGTTGCCCAATCACGCGCTCGGCTTCTTGTCCGTTTCCCGTACGCGCGTACAGGAAGGGCCATTAGCCCATGAGGAAATAGAACTGCGGCTGCAAATGCTGGTGCAAATGGCCTTAACTTCGCTGATGCGTTTTGAAGATAAGATGGTCATGCCACCCGAAATGAAATTCAGCAAACGCGAACGTGAAATTCTCAAATGGACTGCGGAAGGGAAGACGTCTGCGGAAATAGCGATCATTCTCTCCATCTCCGAGAATACCGTTAACTTCCATCAGAAGAATATGCAGAAGAAGTTTAATGCGCCCAACAAGACCCAGATCGCGTGCTATGCGGCGGCAACGGGGCTGATCTGACGGGATAATACGTTCTGCGTGACAGACGAGCGAACGGCTGAATGCACCGCATTCAGCCGTTTTTTGTTACTGGCGGTAGGCTTGTTTGATTTGCTTAACGGTGTTAGCAAATACCGCAGATTCAGCCTGGTCTTCCATCTCCGCGATTTGTTTTTCCATTTTAATGATCACACGACCGGCATCCGCCTGGCCCATCGCCTGCAGCATCAACGTTAGCAGCGCTTTCAGGCAGTTTACTTCCTGTGCCAGTTCCTGGTTATTCTCCGCGGTGGCAAATTCAGGTGTGCTCATTTATTTTCCTCATTATTAAACGGCGCTAAAGCGCGACGACGAAAGTCAAGGCGGCGGAGTATACCACAAGCTGTAGCAAAAAATGCAGCGGTTGTTTTTCGTACTTTTACGCAGGTGTTTAATTGCGTAAACAGGACGTGCCGGTAAACTGAACCGCACTTAAGGCTATTAATTGTTTATACCCGGTTCGTCTGGCGTTAATTATTGTTACAAAAATTTGAGAACTGTTCTTTTGCAGGAAAGCGCTGCAAGTTTTTTGTAACTTTTTGAATACAGATGCTTAAAAAAAGCCGCACAAGCCCAGTATGCACGGGCTCTCTTTCCAGAGGCTGTACAGCCTAATTTCCAAAAACGAGAGCAAAATCGAATAGCCGGTTTTTTAACGTTTTAATCTTGTGAGGAAAACCGTTAATATAAACCAAATTATCACTCAGTAGCGTTATCCCTATTCTGGAGACATTTCCTTTGATCAACGTCCTTCTTGTTGATGACCACGAACTGGTGCGCGCAGGGATACGACGCATTCTTGAAGATATTAAAGGTATTAAAGTAGCCGGTGAGGCGTGCTGTGGCGAAGACGCGGTAAAATGGTGCCGTACCAACTCGGCCGACGTGGTCCTGATGGATATGAACATGCCCGGTATCGGTGGTCTTGAAGCAACACGCAAAATCGCGCGTACCTTTGTTGATACAAAAGTCATCATGCTGACCGTGCATACCGAAAACCCACTGCCCGCGAAAGTGATGCAGGCGGGGGCTGCAGGTTACCTGAGTAAAGGTGCTGCGCCGCAGGAGGTTGTGAATGCAATCCGTTCCGTGTTTGCCGGACAACGTTACATTGCTTCCGACATCGCTCAGCAGATGGCGCTAAGCCAGATTGAACCCGAGAAAACGGAATCACCGTTTGCGAGTTTGTCTGAGCGTGAATTGCAGATTATGCTGATGATCACCAAAGGTCAGAAGGTGAATGAGATCTCGGAACAGCTGAATCTCAGCCCTAAAACGGTGAACAGCTATCGTTACCGAATGTTCAGTAAACTGAACATTCATGGTGATGTTGAACTGACGCATCTGGCCATCCGGCATGGTTTGTGTAATGCGGAGACGTTGTTAAGTCAGTGAGTGATGTGTTCGATTCAAAAGCATTTCTGAAAACCGTAACTAGCCAGCCTGGCGTCTATCGCATGTATGACGCTGGCGGTACGGTTATCTATGTTGGGAAGGCGAAAGATCTTAAAAAACGCCTTTCCAGCTATTTTCGCAGCAACCTGGCCTCCCGTAAGACCGAAGCGCTGGTCTCACTCATTCAGAATATTGATGTCACCGTCACGCACACGGAGACGGAAGCGCTGCTGCTTGAGCATAACTACATTAAGCTCTACCAGCCGCGCTACAACGTCCTGTTGCGTGATGATAAATCCTACCCGTTTATTTTTCTGAGCGGCGACACCCATCCGCGTCTCGCCATGCACCGGGGTGCTAAGCATGCGAAGGGCGAATATTTTGGGCCGTTCCCTAACGGCTATGCCGTGCGTGAAACGCTGGCGCTGCTGCAAAAAATCTTCCCGATCCGCCAGTGTGAAAACAGCGTTTACCGCAACCGCTCGCGCCCGTGCCTGCAGTACCAGATTGGACGCTGCCTGGGCCCCTGCGTGGCCGGACTGGTGAGTGAGGAAGAGTATGCCCAGCAGGTGGATTATGTGCGCCTGTTCTTAGCCGGCAAAGACGATCAGGTCTTAACGCAGCTGATCGCGCGGATGGAAAAAGCCAGCGCCGCGCTTGAGTTTGAAGAGGCTGCGCGTATCCGCGACCAAATCCAGGCGGTGCGCAGAGTCACAGAGAAACAGTTTGTCTCCAATACCGGTGACGATCTCGACGTCATCGGCGTCGCCTTTGACGCCGGGATGGCCTGCGTGCACGTGCTGTTTATTCGCCAGGGCAAAGTGCTCGGCAGCCGCAGCTATTTCCCGAAAGTGCCGGGCGGTACCGAACTGGGTGAAGTGGTGGAAACCTTTGTCGGGCAGTTCTACCTGCAGGGGAGCCAGATGCGCACGCTGCCTTCTGAGATCCTGCTCGATTTTAATCTTGACGATAAAACCCTGCTGGCCGATTCGCTCTCTGAACTGGCGGGCCGTCGGGTCAATGTACAAACCAAACCCCGCGGCGATCGCGCGCGCTATCTGAAGCTGGCGCGAACCAACGCCGCGACGGCACTCACCACCAAGCTGTCGCAGCAGTCGACGGTGCACCAGCGTTTAACCGCTCTGGCGACGCTGCTGAAGCTGCCGGAAGTGAAGCGTATGGAGTGTTTCGACATCAGCCATACGATGGGGGAACAGACGGTCGCGTCCTGCGTGGTGTTTGATGCCAATGGCCCGCTGCGCGCCGAGTATCGCCGCTATAACATCACCGGGATCACGCCGGGTGATGACTATGCAGCGATGAATCAGGTGCTGCGTCGTCGCTATGGTAAAGCCATCGAAGAGAGCAAAATTCCGGATGTGATCCTGATAGACGGTGGGAAAGGGCAGCTCGGCCAGGCGAAAGCGGTATTTGAATCGCTTGATGTCAGCTGGGATAAAAGCCATCCGCTGCTGCTGGGAGTGGCGAAAGGGGCCGATCGTAAGGCCGGTCTGGAGACGCTGTTCTTCGAGCCGGAAGGTGAGGGTTTCAGCCTGCCGCCGGACTCCCCGGCGCTGCACGTTATCCAGCATATTCGCGATGAATCCCACGATCACGCCATCAGCGGCCACCGCAAAAAACGGGCGAAGGTGAAAAACACCAGCTCCCTGGAGACGATCGAAGGCGTGGGGCCAAAGCGTCGCCAGATGCTGCTGAAATATATGGGCGGATTGCAAGGATTACTCAACGCCAGCATGGAGGAAATTGCAAAAGTGCCGGGTATTTCGCAAGGGCTGGCAGAAAAGATCTACTACTCGTTGAAACATTGAGGGCTCTGTAGCAACATAGAGCTAAATTTTACTGACAACAAATAGTTACCGTCACTATGCAATATAATATCCCTACGTTGCTCACTCTTTTTCGTGTCGTACTTATACCGTTCTTTGTGCTGGCGTTTTATCTGCCGGTTGTCTGGGCACCCTTCGCCTGCGCGCTGATCTTTCTGATCGCCGCGGTAACCGACTGGTTTGACGGTTATCTGGCGCGCCGCTGGAATCAAAGCACCCGTTTCGGCGCCTTCCTCGATCCGGTAGCGGATAAAGTCATGGTTGCTATCGCGATGGTGCTGGTGGCTGAACATTATCATACCTGGTGGGTGACGCTGCCTGCGGCCACCATGATCGGCCGTGAGATTATCATCTCCGCACTGCGCGAGTGGATGGCGGAACTGGGGAAACGCAGCAGCGTGGCGGTCTCCTGGATCGGTAAAGTGAAAACGACGGCGCAGATGGCGGCGCTGGTCTGGATGCTCTGGCGTCCAAACGCCTGGGTTGAGTGGGCGGGAATTGGCCTCCTGTGGGTGGCGGCAGTGCTGACGCTGTGGTCCATGCTGCAATATTTGAACGCCGCGCGTGGGGATTTGCTTGATCAGTGATCGTTTCGCCGTAATTTTCAGCAAACGATCCGGGGATGCAAAAAATAACGTTGACTCATAACGTCATATCAGTAGAATGCAACGCATCGAACGGCGGCACAGCAAGCCGGACGATAGTGAAATCAAGTGTTTAGACGTTTACTTGATGACATGCGGGAATAGCTCAGTTGGTAGAGCACGACCTTGCCAAGGTCGGGGTCGCGAGTTCGAGTCTCGTTTCCCGCTCCAGATTAAAGACATGCGCAACAGCGGGTGTCAGTTAGAAAAGTTTTACGGCGCGTTAGCAAAGCGGTTATGTAGCGGATTGCAAATCCGTCTAGTCCGGTTCGACTCCGGAACGCGCCTCCACTTTCTTCCCTGGCCGGATGGTGGAATCGGTAGACACAAGGGATTTAAAATCCCTCGGCGTTCGCGCTGTGTGGGTTCAAGTCCCACTCCGGCTACCATGGGAAAAATAGAATAAAATCAATGATAAGCAGTGTCGTATAAACCACCGAAAGGTGGTTTTTTATTGCCTGTTTTTCGCCATTCGCCATTATTTCGCCATTGGACTTCGCCACAGAAAGAGGGCATTACTGCCCCCCAACCACCGGCACAACAGAAATTTTTCGGTTATATCTCGCCGTTTGAGATGCGTTTTTATGACCTGAAATTTCCTGCTTCTCCTGAAGAGTTCCCTCAAGATCAGATATCCCCTTGGCCTTTAGATCGTGGAATGTGAAATTGAATTCGAGCTCAGGAAATTTTTCAGCAGCAACCTTTTTAGCCTTCATCCACTGAGCATTAAAAGCATCACGTGTATAACGAGAACCAGACTGCTGGTGGATTACGTAAAGACTAACCATGCCGCTATTCAACGGAAGTGAATCTGCCATGGTGATCGCATTCGATAGGCGTACTGTCCAGGCTTTAATCTGACTCACTGCAGTCTTGCTTTGCTGAATTAGAATACCTTCATCAAGTATCTGACTCTTTTTAAGGTCCAGGATGTCACCCTGACGTGCGCAGCATAAATAGGCCAACTCCATGGCAATCTTCACCGGCACTGACGAAACGCTGAATAGTGCATCATATTCTTTGTCCGTGACGTAACGCGTGCGCGCTTGCTCCTTAAATTGCTTTACCCCTTGGCATGGATTCATCTTCACTTTGCCACGCTCATATGCCCACCTGAACACCCTCGACATGAAAGCTTTCTCTCGGTTCGCCTGAACCCTACTCTTAACCCCTCTCTTATCCATATACTTTCTGATGTGCTCCGGCTTGATGTTCTCTGGTTTCATTTTGCCGAAAACGACATTTACCTTTGAACCATATTTCCGGTAATCCTTTCTGGTTTCTGTTGCCAACTCATGGAAGTCACCAGAGTTAAAAAACTCTTCGCATAAAGCATGGAAGTTTGAACCTACCTTGATATCGTTGATGAAGTTTTCATAGGCGGCCCAAACCTGAGACTTAGAGAGATCGTGGTTGCACAATCTCACTGTTCTCCCGTCAGGCGTTCTGAACTCATATGCTGATTTTCCCCTGCGAACGCGGGGCGGCATCCAGTTATCATCTGGGTTTTTGCGGATTCTGGGCATTACATGTCCTTAAAGTTTGGTTCTTCTTCCTCTGGATTGTTCACTACCAACTTTAGGCCTGCAGGATTAGTTACATGATCCCATGTAGTTCCTGGCCTGCCGTCTTTTCGTGGCACGAAAAATACACCGCTTTCTTTCAGCGCTCGGCACTGAAGGGAAGGGCGACGATAACCAGTAAGCTGATAGAGGTCATCAGGGGTAAGAAAACGTTGGCTTTGTCCACTCATCGTATAGCTCCCCACTTAACCGGCTGCACCCGGCTATCTTTTATAGAAAATGCAAGATGAGCAACCACCACGGAGCCCATCATTGCAGGTACGACATCTATTTGTTTCGGTGTAATAGAGCTGGTGGACCATTTCCTTTGGCATGAGCACCGGCATCGGCACGCGGATAACCAGCTTCTTCAGTCTGTCTACTTCTCCGGCCAGTTCCAGCAGGCGGGAGCGGCAATCCTCTGCCTCCTCGCGCCACCAGGCTACATCGGCTTTAAGGCGGCGCATGCGCCGCTGTTTGAGTTTGCTCACCATGGCAGCCACCCCATTTGCTGAAGTGCGCCGATTGCCAGCAGCACGAACATAATCACGTCGAATGGGTTAGGCATCGATATTCACCTTAATAGCGAAGACCTTGACCGGGTCGGGACCGAAGTGCGGATGTGTTATCACCTTCACTTCGTAACCAGCATACGGAACGTCGATACGCTTGTTCGCGTCGTCGCGCCTCGGATAGCCGCGTGTGATAATCAGGCGGTCGAAGCGTCAAGGTAATTGCTGGTTATGACCATGAGATAGCCTGCGACACCAGTACGGATTTACCAGACGATACTCTTCGGTTTTCTCTCCGGACTTCATCTGGTCGAAGTATTCACCGTTAACAGCAAGTTGCAGGTTAGCCATGATTAAACACCCCCTTAACTGCAACCCAGGCAAGCTCTAGCAGAGATGCCCAGGCTACGTAAAGGTGAAGGCCAGCAGCTAACCCAAAGCCAATTATCGTTGCGTATTTCAGCGCTTCTGGTTTGCTCACGGCTTCACCTCCTGCTGCGGTGCTGCTGCGAGTACACTGCGCCATACATCGACGTTATGCAGGTCATCAAGGATCGCATCTGTCATTGCGTTGGTCATTGCCCCGGTCAACTCAACCGGCACCAGTTTCCAGCCATCCGGAATTACGGGAGAGTTGCTGCTGGGCGACTCGGCAATTTTTGGCGAAGAATCCAGAGCTGGCGCGGTCTGCATGGTGGTGGGCGACTCGGCGTTTTCGGCACCCTGAAGCATGGCGGCGCGGCAGGCATTCCAAAGTTCATCCGCAAAATCGCAAGCCTTTTCTCCGCCGCCACATGCCTGACAGAGGACATCATAAACGCTGTCGGGAATATCTTTAGGCACAGATACCGGCGCTGGCGGGGAGGTGTAAACAGGACAGCATCCTTCTCCCGGTTCGGCATACACCGAACATGATTCGATATGCCCTGACCTGAGCAGTTCAGCGTATTCAGCGTCGACGTAGCCAACAGCCTCCGCTTCGAGCGATGCCAGCGCGATACGCAGGGCTTCCGCTGTTAATTCGTAATACTCTCTGCGTTCCGGATGTAAAGTCGAATCAGCTGCGCATTCATCCGCAAACTCCTTTCTGCAATTAATGTGCTCGATTAGCTGCTCTTTGGTGAATTCCATTACTCATCTCCCATCAGTTCGGCGTAATTGATAAATTCACCGAAGCACTGCAGTTCGGCACCAGCCATGAAATAACCCAGCGCCGCACTACGCTCCGTATCGCTTTTGAATTGTGTCAGCGGATAGCGTTCGTAGAATTTGTTTATGAGGTGCGCCATTTTCAATTCAGGCGCTGGTGCCTCCAACTCAGCAATCTGCTTATCTTTGGCTTCCAGCTCATCCAGCAGCGCCAGCACGGTTGCTGGGTTTGCTGCGGCGATGAAAGCTCCATTCAGGTCAGTCTGCTTTTGCGTGAAATCACCGCTATCCATGTAAGTAATTGAGCCCTGCGAATCATCGCTACCATAGTCATATTCAATGCTGGTATTTTTCGGCAGGTATACCCATAAACCAGGCGTCGCCTTCTCCGCCGCTTCACGCAGCGCCTGTTTGTCGATGTTGCTCATTGGGCTGCCTCCCCGACACGTTTGTTCCATGCATCAATAGCCATTTTGATTTTGTTAGCACCAACCATCTGAGCAGACTGCGCGTCGCAAGAATGGCAGCGAACAATTGCCGACTGGTAAGGGCAATCCTCTTCGTACTGCGCGAACGCCTCTACGTTTTCGCTCCCGCAGAACGGGCAAGGTTTTATTTGAGTGCTCATTTTGCGGTTCCTTCTGCTTTCTTTTCGTCAACGCTCCAGGCTGTAGCCAGTGCGCTTGTCACCTGATAAAAAGAGTGCTTCACCTTCACACATAATTTTTCACCAGTAGACGATACCGTTTCGATGATGGTCAGCTCGCCGCCGCTTTCAAAATCGGGGTAGAACTGCGTTACCAAGTTACTTTCAACAATCACTGAGCCGTCCGGCGTGTGCATTTTTAGTTTCATAGCTGCACTCCTTTGCGAAGCTCCTTCGCCAACCACTCCAGAGCCATTACGGGAACGCCAATGCGCCCTGCGCCTTCGAATTTGTTAATCAGGTGCTCGATAGCTATATCCACACCCTGCGCCCGCACTTCAGCCAGGAAAGCGTCCGTTGCCGGGGCTTTAATATCGACCAGCATTCTGACGCTTTCGACGTTCTCAGGATCGGTTGATTGCTGCCATCTGATAGTTGCACCAATCGCAGCTTTCAGACCCGCAATCTCCGCAGCCAGCGCAGCAGCATCATTTCGAACCTTACGCAGTTCCAGAACAGCAACCTGAACTGCATAAGCGAACATAGCGGAAGGGCGGTTACAATCGGTCTCAGAATCACGCTGCATGTTGACTGCAACAGTCATAAGTTCATCCAGCTGTTCGCCGGTCATTGGTTTATTGGCTGTCATGATTATTTTCCTGCTGGAGCTTGTGCTGCTTAACGAAGTGGGCCACTGCTTTTGACTGGCTTGTGACGATCCCATTCAGGATTACGTTCTTGCCGCGATAGATTTGCGCGGTTCCGATTTCAATCCCTTCCAGTTTCACGAAAAGCGTTTTTCCTACTACCTCTGTTTCAGGCACTGGCTGGGAAAGACGATATGTCTCACGCGCCTCAGCAATCGCTTTGTGCTCGTCCATAATGGCCAGCGCTTCAGCAAGAGCCGCGCCTTCTAAAGTGAAAACACCTTCATCACTGATCGAGGCCTGGGCCATCAACTCAACGAAACGGCGCGCGTTCTTTACGCTGAGTTCCGGAGCGATAGAACTGCGGGTAACTTTCGTTTTGCCCTGGGCAGCCGCTACAGCCTTATCATGCTGGAGAACTTTTCCGGCCTGTTCGCCATACTCCATAACGCGATCAACAGCGACATCGACTGACACAGCACCGGATTTAACTTCCTGCTGAACGTCATGGTTCGCCGTGCTCAGGAGCAGCAACTTCTCTACCGTGGCCACTGACTTATTGACCAGTTTTGCGATCTCGCTGGTGGTCTGGTTGAAGGCGTTATGCAGCTCCTGAATAACTGCAGCCTGTTCCATATCGGAGAGTGGCAGCTGGTTGTTACTTGTCATGATGCGCGCCAGGCGCTGAACATCGTTACCGTTAAACGGCATGATGTGGATGCGGTCTACTGGCTTGCCAGCTTCAGCACAGCGTGCATAGCAGCGGCGACGGCGGTGACCTTCAACAACCCACACACCACCTTCATCACGGGCGATAACTTCCAGCGGTGGAACTGAACCACCGTTCATCAGGTAGTTGAACAGGTCATCATCAGCCTGGCGCGTGCGTTCATCATCTTCACGCTTGTTGAAACCTTCGCGGACGTGAATATCTGAAAGAGCGATAAACATCCCGGTATCGGTGCGCTTAATTACACCGGCCTTGGTCATTTGCTTGAATGAGTTAGCCATCAGAGAGAAACCTCGTTATTCATAGAAATGACGACACGAGGCAGCTCACGGAGTTCTCGCTGAGCTTCCAGCAGGTGCATGTTGGCAGGCGTTTTGGTGAGGCGCTCTTCGATGCGGTCGCACTCTTTGGCCCAGCAGGCAACGTCCTCACGCAGGGTGGAGTTCTGCTCAGCCAGTTCCTTCCGCTGCGCCAACGCTTCACACAGAGCAACGCTGGTAACATCAAGGCGTGTAGCCAGTTCGTTAACCATCCAGCCGTAAGCGGCTGGAAGGAGAGGGGCTGCCTTACGAGCTGCGTCAATAAGCTGCTCTCTGGTCATGCGTGGTTGTAACTCGGTGACGTTCTGTGTGTTCGTCATGGTTAGTTTCTCCGTGTTATAAGCGCTCTGCACAGCGCTGATTTTTGGTTGCACGAATCCCTCGCCGGATGGCGACAAAAATTAAATGGTTTTCGTTTTAGTAAGCACCCAACCAGGGCACTTAGTGAAACGGGCGGCTGCCACCGCCAGTTAGCTTCTCCACAATTGGGAGCGCGTTCCCCTGAGTTGATTTAACGACTGAGGCCTCTCAAGGAACCGGCTGAACGCGCTTTCAGTTGTGTAAAAGGGGCGGTCGACATTAAGGACATTCACAACTGCCGACCGCCAAGACTACACACAGCAATGAAACTTTTGCCTGTCTTTTCACCACATCAGGCTCGGTGGTATTCTTGGAGTTCTCACACAACCAAGAAGGATATTACAAATGGACGAAGTTAAGTTCTCTTGCCCAGAATGCAGTGGCGAACTCTTCGATAGCACCGCGATACCTGAAGGTTCTGACAGTTTTGCGGGAGCTGTCTGTGGAAATTGTGGTCACGTTGTAACTGAAGACGAGAGCTCTCAGTTCGATACGCAGCTTGCCAATGATTACTTCGACAATCTCACCAGTAACCTTTTCGATTAATGGCAAGTAACGCTTGCTGACCGCCTCAACAACCTGCGTTTGAGCTTTCAAGGCGCTGCAATCTACATGCAGCGTCAATTCGACATAGCCACAGCTCTTACACTTATTGCTAATAGGCGCAAAGGTCTCGCCGGCTGGCAACTTAATCGTCTTTCTGTTTGCGCTAGTGCTCATACTGGCTACCCGCAATGTTCGCTGTTGATGTGGTTAATATTAGACATCTTACATTTGTAGTCAAGTTCATTTTGTAAGTTAACTTACTTTTTTTGTTGTGGGCATAAAAAAGCCCGCATGAACGGCGGGCTTATGGATGTGGCGTAAACCTAGAGATCAATGATGATTTGTTTAACTATCCCAATCAGGTTTGTGTCCTGATTTACCTCTATCGGCTTAAATGCAGGATTGAGAGGTATTAGGTAAGAAAACGGGGGGTCTATCGCTAATTTTTTTAAAGTCGCCTCTCCGCCAGATACCGTTTGAGCCACAACAATCTTGCCGTTTGCCTCATCCACAAAGCCGAACTCCGGTTCTACAATCACAATAGAGCCCTCAGGTATGCTTAGCTCATGACTGGATGTCATTGAATCACCCTTAACTCTTAAGGCAAACGCTGAGTCAGAAAGCTTTCGAGTCGTCTTTACCAGCTCATTCCCTGGGTTGCCAATTACCTCCGTCCAGTTTCCAGCCTGCACCCATGACAACAGAGGAATCTCCCTGGCTGACATTAAGTTGATGTTAATGCCATTTTCGATATCACCTGAACCAAAAACTAACCACTCAGGTGAGCACTGTAAGCATTTGCAAACCAATATCAAATTCTCGCCAGAAAGCTTGGTTAAATCGCTTTCCCACTGAGTTACAGCAGACGCGCTTACTCCTGCCCACTCGGCAACATCGCGCTGAGTAAGTTTTTTCTGCTTTCTTCTGAATCTAAGTCTGCTGCCAACGGTATCCATAAAATCTCCTCGGAACGCACGTTAGCAATCTTACATTTCATTGACGTAAGTATGCTGACCATATACGATGTAAGAATGCTAACTAATGAGGATTCAAATCATGCATAAAGGAACAGTCGTCGAATACTACGGCGGCATTTCTAAAACCGCAGTAGCTCTTGGGGTGACTCATAGCGCCGTTTGTCAATGGGGAGATGTTATCCCAGAAAAGCAGGCTCTTTTCATCGAAAGAATTACTAACGGAAAGCTGAAATACGACGCCTCTCTTTACAGCAAATTTAACAACTCCCAACAGAAGTAGTAACCACAGAGATAAGGGGTTAGCCGTGGGCAATGAACACTGGAAAGTAGAAAAACAACCAGCCTGGCTGGTGGCCGCAGTCCGTAAGACGATTGCAGCTTTACCGGGTGGATATGTGGAGGCTGCCGAAATCCTGGACGTAACCCAGGATGCTCTGTTCAACCGTCTACGCACTGGCGGAGATCAGATCTTCCCTATGGGTTGGGCTATGGTCCTGCAAAAGGCTGCTGGTGTGAGTTATATCGCCGATGTGTTCTCTCGTGAAACCGATAACGGGATCCATGTTCCTGGCGCTGTACCAGATGATGAGAACGAAGAGATTGGGATGAAATTGGCTGAGCTGGTGGGTCGGCTTGGCGAGTTAGTCAATGCATACCGCCATTACATCGAAGATGGCGTTGTAGACAAAGGCGAATGGCAGAGCCTTAACGATATCGCATATCAATTCAGGGTCACCCTCATGACATTCCTGAACTTGATCTCTCGAGTTTATTGCCTGCCAGAAATGAGTGACGCCCGCGAGTGTGCAGCTCCGGGCGTCTTGGCGTGTCGTATCAGTGGAGAAACTAACGCATGAACAGTGTAACGGCAAACAACCGTCTCCCGCAACTACGCGGTATTCCCGTTGTTGGAACCTCGTCGTTTCGGTATGAGCGGATGGTATCAGGCCGCTGGGTTCCATGTAACCACAGTAGGGCTAAGGCGATTGTGGGCGTCTGGCGTCGGAAGGGGAGAGCGCTATGCGAGAACTTAACCGGCGTTTCAGAGATCACTATGGCGTCCCGGTCCGCGTCATCAGATGGGAGCCAGAGACTCGACGCGTTATATACCTTCGCGAAGGGTACGATCATGAGTGCTTCAGCCCTCTTGAGCAATTCCAGCGTAAATTTACAGAGTTAAAGGACGACCATGAGCAGAATCTTTGACATCGTCCAGTCAATGTCAGGCCAGAAGAACGTCATTGTTCTTCCCAGGCCGTACCTGCTGTTCTTTAAAGAAGACCAGCAGGCTCATGCGCTGGCAGCAATTCTTAACAACCTCGTTTTCTGGTCAGCTTTTGGGGGAGAAGACGGCTGGTTCTATAAAACTCACAAGGAGCTTGGAGCTGAGGCAGGCGAGTTAACTGAAGACCAGACAGAGCGGCTGGTTAAAAAGTTGGTAAACAAGTATCTGCCTGGTGTGATCGAGACCTGTTCTCGAAAGGTCAATGGCACGCCAACCAAGCATTATCGCATCGACGGCGATGCTCTAATCTCATTAATCTTTCCAGAAAATAACGATTCCGCAAAAGTACGGAATGGAAAACGTGAAGATGCGGAATCAAAACCGCGAAGCTGCGTTTCTCAATCCGCGAATAATAGGAATCTTGGGAGCCGCGAAAGTACGGAATCCTATCTCTATACAGACTTTAATGCAGAGTTAAACAATCAGACTAAAAAACCTATTTGTCCGGTTGCGCCGCAACCAGACCCTGAGGTGTTGATCACTGATAATGCCATTCTGGTTTTAACTCACCTCAACCAGGTGAGTGGTTCCCGGTACCAAAAATCAAAAACCTCTCTTGAAAACATCAGAGCGCGCCTTCGTGAAGGTTACAGCGTTCACGACCTGCAGCTGGTAATCGATCTGAAACACGAGCACTGGAGTGGAAATGATGATCAGTACCAGTACATGCGACCTGAAACTCTGTTTGGCCCGAAAAAATTCGAGTCATATCTGCAAAGTGCTACTCGCTGGGAAAGCAAAGGCCGCCCTAAGCGTCAGGATTGGGAAGGACAGCGCAATAACTCCAGCATGATGGTATTTGGCGGGCCAGACAAAACAATCCCAGCAGGTTTCAGAGGAGCTAAGCCATGAGCCTCTTGAAAGACATTCAGATTTTCATCGCCACCAACCCTTGCTTAACGAGCAAAGAGATTGCGGCATCAATGCCACAGTACGACGTTCATGCTGTTCAGCGCGGGGTATGCCACCTGGTCAAACTGAATCGCGCTACCCGCCAGCACAACGGCAAGTGCTACCAGTATTTTGCTAAAGCGCCGGGTGGGGATGTGAGCGAAGGGCGTTCTGCACTGAAAATTAACCGAGCTGACGCACCAGCTGTATCAGAACAGGAAGCCGCACCGAACCCGGCAGTAACCACGATGATGGAAAAAGCTCAAGTCCTGTTTGAGAAGGGGCTCTTCCAGCGTGAGGCCACGGTTCTGATGGAAGCATTCAACCACTCAAAAGACGAAGAGCAGCGAATGAAGATACTGATTGAGCGCCAGCGTTGCCTGAGCATGGCCCCGAAAGTCAAAACGCCTACTGACGCATGGTGTCTGGCAGGTCAGGGGAGGAATATCTGATGAAATACTCTCTGATTTACGCAGACCCAGCCTGGGAATACGGGAACACCGTCAGCAACGGTGCAGCCACCAACCACTACGGCACGATGAAGCTTATCGACATGAAGCGTCTTCCTGTGTGGGACCTGGCTGCAGATGATGCAGTTCTGGCTATGTGGTTCACCGGCACACATACCCGAGAAGCGATTGAACTGGCTGAAGCATGGGGCTTTAAGGTCCGCACGATGAAGGGCTTTACCTGGGTGAAGTTCAACCCGCTGGCAGAGCAGCACATCAACAGAGCTCTTCAGGCTGGTGGAGTGGAGGACTTTTACGACTTCCTCGACCTGCTGAACGTCCAGACCCGCATGAACGGTGGTAACTACACCCGAGCAAATACGGAAGACCTGCTGATAGCCACCAGGGGGAATGGACTTGAGCGCCAGTGTGCCAGCATCAAGCAGGTTATCTACAGCCCACTCGGGGAGCACAGCCAGAAGCCAGCAGAGGCACGTTTCCGCCTGGAGAAGCTTTACGGTGACGTTCCACGCATTGAACTATTTAGCCGATGCGGTGCGCCAGGCTGGGACCACTGGGGAAATGAATCTGAATCACCGGCTGTTGAGCTTATCCCGGCAGCAGCCGTTCCAATGGGCAAACCTCAGGAGCGTGCAGCATGAAATCCTCGGCTTATTACAACGAAATTGATCCCTATGCGGCTCAGTGGCTGCGTAACCTGATCGCTAACGGTCACATTGCACCCGGCGAAGTTGATGAAAGGAGTATTGAAGATGTCACACCTGACGACCTGCGAGGCTTCACGCAGTGCCACTTCTTCGCCGGAATTGGCGTCTGGTCTCATTCCCTGCGTCTCGCAGGATGGCCAGACGATAAACCAGTCTGGACTGGCTCCTGCCCGTGCCAGCCTTTCAGCGCGGCAGGCAAAGGAGATGGGTTTGCTGACGAGCGGCACCTTTGGCCCCACTTCTTCCACCTCATCAGCGAGCGCAGACCTCAGCATGTCTTTGGCGAACAGGTTGCAGATGGTAACGCAAACGCATGGTTCGACCTTGTACAAGCTGACCTGGAAGGAATGGGATACGCCTTCGGCCTTGTGCCGTTTGCGGCAGCGGGCGTCGGTGCTCCGCACATCAGAGAGTGGGCCTACTGGGTCGCCTACGCCAACAGCCAGATCGACGACCGGCGCAGGCACATCGGGGCGGATGGGAGGAATGAACATTCAGACTGCAGTAACCCTGACAGGTTGGCCGACACCCACAACGATCGACAACAATCAGGTTGCTGGCCAAGCTGCGGCTGCAAATGCGCCAAAGCGGGGAACCACCTTAGGCGGAGCATCAAGGCTTGCAGGCTGGGTGACACCAACCTCACGCGACTGGAAGGACTCGGCGGGAATGACTGCGCAGCGGGATGGAAAGGACAGACTCGATCAGTTACCGCGCCAGGCGTACACATGCGGGCCCTTGAGGTTAACGGTTTTTGGCGAGATGCGGACTGGCTCTTATGTCGAGATGGCAAATGGCGTCCAGTTGAACCCGGCACATTCCCGCTGGTTGATGGGGCTGCCGCGCGCCTGGGACGAGTCGAGTCCGGGGTGGCCAGAGTGGCAAGCAGCAACCGCGTCGGCCGACTCAAAGGCTATGGGAACGCCATAAACGCACAGGCTGCCGCTGAATTCATTCGAGCTTACTTGGAGGTCGCGTGAAGAAACTATCAACCGAGCAGGAAAACGCTGTGCGTGATGTAGCCCGTCAATGCTCAGATGCCATTAAGAAAGCCCTGAAGAAAAAGCCGAAGCCAAGCTGGAACGTCGTTGTACCTCCGATCCTGAAGGAGTACCACGAGAAGGTAAAACCGATGGGCGTAAGCCTGGTGATGTTCAATAGCGTAATTGGGCGCCTAAACGGGCGATATGGAGTTGATTCATGAGACTGATTCTCCCGTTTCCCCCGAGCGTAAACACCTACTGGCGAGCCCCCAATAAGGGGCCGTTGGCAGGACGCCATCTCATCAGTGCTGCTGGCCGCAAATATCAGAGCGCTGCTTGCGCTGCGATTATTGAACAATTACGCCGCCTGCCTAAACCAACCACAGCGCCAGCGGCGGTTGAGATCATTCTCTATCCACCAGATGCCCGCCGCCGCGATATCGACAATTACAACAAGGCGCTTTTTGATGCACTGACACATGCAGGCATCTGGGAGGATGACAGTCAGGTTAAACGAATGCTGGTGGAGTGGGCACCGCAGGTACCTGGCGGGAAGGTTGAAATAACGATCGCCAGCTATGTCGAAAATGGTAGGCAAAATAGCAATGCATTGGTACGCGCATGAGTGTTAGATTAAAAAGTGTCAGCGAAGCGGGAGTGCAGACCCGCTCGCACTACAACAAGTGGAGAAACATATGAATCAGTTATTCGTAATTGATGGCGTTTCCGTACGCCGTGATTTTGATGGTCGTTACTGCCTGAATGATTTGCATCGTGCGGCGGGAGGTGAAAAACGTCACCAGCCTTCCAACTGGTCCTGTCTTACCCAAACGCAAGAACTCATCGCTGAAATTTCGAGCGCTCCTGGAATTACAGGAGCGGCCCCGTTGGTCACCCTTACTGGTGGTGTTAACCAGGGGACATTCGTCTGCAAGGAGTTGGTTTATTCCTATGCAATGTGGATCAGCCCGAAATTTAACCTCAAAGTCATCAGAACGTTCGATGCCGTACAGAACCCTGCATCCAATGCGCCGACATCCGACAAAATTCAGGCTGGCGTGATCCTGCTTGAATCGGCGGCGAAAATGCTGAACCTCTCAAACTCTTCAAGGCTCGGTGCTTATCAAAAACTCCAGCAGGTAGCTGGTCTTCCAGATCTGATGCCGCATTACGCGATCGATGCACCTGCCGGTGCGCAGGATGGGTCCAGCCGTCCCACACAATCACTCAGCGCTCTGCTTAAAGCAAAAAACATCCGCATCACCGCCAATCAGGTTTATCACATGATGTCCCGCTTTGGGATTGTGGAACAAAAAGAGCGAAACAGTCGGTCTGGAGTGAATGGTGTTAAAAAGTTCTGGTCACTTACTGCCAAAGGCTGCATGTATGGCAAGAACATCACCAGTCCTGCGAACCCGCGAGAAACTCAGCCTCATTTCTTTGAGTCGAAGTTTGCGGAGCTTCTTAAAATAATCGACATCGTAGCCTGAGGTAACAGTGAGAGCATTACTGACACCTGAAGTCGCGCCAATGTCCGGGGTGGTACTGTTCCGCCCAGGTAACGAATTGCTGTGGCTGTTTCGTCGTGGCCGGGTGGTGATTGAAACGCCTTCCGAAGCAATAAAGCACCTACCATCTGGCCTTATTCCAGAAGCGCACCAGCCACTGACAGATGATGTCAGTATGAGGGGGCTTTTCCTGAATGAGAGAGTTATTCAGCGTGCTGGTGGACTGAGTGGCCTTGATGCCTGGCTGGAACGTAAATTCGAATGTCAGTGGCCGCACAACAAATGGCACTCAAAGGACTTTACGGTGATGCGTCACACACCAGGAAGCATTCGCCTTTGCTGGGGGTGTGATAACCAGTTGCGTGAACAAACCACTGAAAGACTGGCAGGAATTGCCATGCAGAACCTGGTAAAATGGCTGCTCGAAAGGGTAAATATTATGCTGGGATTCAGCGAAGACCACACCCTGACGCTTCCGGAATTCTGCTGGTGGATGGTACGCAACGATCTGGCTGACCTTATTCCTGAACCAGTGGCGAGCAAAGCCCTCAGGATTAAGCCTGAATCGCACAGTTCCGTAATGAGGGAAAGCGACATTGTTCCGTCGTTACCGGCGACTGAAATCCTCCAGGAGAAGGTGAAGAAGGTTGTCTCCGTTAAGGTAGACCCTGAGTCACCGGAATCTTTCATGCTTAGGCCAAAGCGCCGCCGCTGGGAGAACGAGAAGTATACCCGCTGGGTGAAGTCGCAGCAGTGCAGTTGCTGCAATAACCCGGCAGACGACCCCCACCACCTGATAGGCCACGGGCAGGGTGGAATGGGTACCAAAGCGCATGACCTGTTTGTGATACCGCTGTGCAGAGCGCATCACGACGAGTTACACGCTGATCCTGTGGCATTTGAAGCGAAATACGGCGACCAGTTAACGCTGCTGTTTCGGTTTTTAGATCGTGCGCTGGCAATTGGCGTACTGGCGTAAGTGGAGACGCAAATGATCAATCCTTCAGAAGTAGGTAAATCCGGCGAGTTGGTTCGCCTTCGCACTCTAGAAAGTATCTGGATACAGGGAAAGCTCCGCATGTGGGGCCGCTGGTCTTATATCGGTGGTGGCTCTGGCGGAAACATGTTTAACCAGCTGCTAGCATCCGGGAAAATCACCAAGACCGCAATCAACGATGCGCTGCGCCGCATGAAGAAATCCGGCATCACTAAACCCGAGCTGGAAGCATACCTGCGTGAAATCCGCGACAGTAAAAACAAAACTGGCCTGGCGTTCTGCTCAGACGAGGAGGGGCTAATCATTGACGGCGTTATTGCAGCGGTATTGATGAACGAAGAATACCGTGGGCTGTATGGCGTGATTGTTGATCGTCATCGTCTGCGTAAAAGCAAACTCCAGATGGCTAAAGAGCTTAATTCAAAACACCCCGACTGGACCCTTATTACATGCCGTCGTCGCATTGATACATGGGTTAGTCTTGCAGAATCGATCCTTTACGCACCACTTTGTGATGCGTTCGGCACAAATGGCGACAGATTTAAGTTGCATAGTGAGCAAGAAAGTGCTTAAATTGTGGTAGGCTCGGGACAGTAAAGCGTACTGAGCAACAAATCAAAACATAAACCCGCCACTGCTGCGGGTTTTTTATTTTAAGGGGCTGCCTCCGGGTGGCCTTTTTTGTTTCCCCTCGTTCTGAGAGGAATCATGGCGATGATGTATTGACCGCTAGAATGGATTAGTCGTAACTTATTATTGTGGTGAATCCTTTCTAAGCGAAAGGGCGTTCCAGTCAACTGCTATCTGCAGGTATGCGCGCGGCTTTGCTGACTGGGGTAGAGTCACCGGGAGGCACCCGGCACCATGACAACAACAATACAGTTTCAAATTCCTTGAGAGCCTGCCGTAAAAAGCAGGCCTTTTTTTATGAATTTGCAAACTGCTGCTACGCTTGAAATGTGTGTTGAAGGTAATTGCCTGATGGTTCTCCTGAACCGTTGTGAACCAGCCCGATACTGTCTCACTCAGGTCAGTTAGCAAGACTCACGACTACCTACCTTACTTACTAATAGTCACTCATTAGCCCGCCTTCAAAAGCGGGCTTTTTTTATTCCCCTCATCACTGAGAGGATTCACGGCAATAAGAGGGGGCAAAATGTCCGCAGAACCGATATCTGCAACGGTAACGGCAGGCGTGGCCGCCGGCACCACCGGAATCACCTTCGCGACGATGTTTCCAGAAGCGACACCCGCTGTAATGCTTTGCTCTCTAGCTGGGGCGGCTCTTTACGTCTTGAGCAGCGAGGACCACAAGCTCTGGAAGCAAATACTGTTTGCGCTTATCTCATTTATCGGTGGGGTTTACTGCGCCGGAACAGCATCTGAAATCATCGCAGCACTTATCAATGCGGCATTAAGTCACCTTTCTCCGCCAGTTGCCGTGAAAGTATCTCCAGCCATTGGCGCGCTGGCGGCCTCAACGGTTTCTGTCACTGTCCTGCTTCGCGTTCTCAAGCGCTCGAAGACGGGAGACTTACCCGGATTGAAGGGGGAAGAATGACGTGGCAAACACTGATCCTGAACATTAACGCTGTTGCATGCATCCTCATCACCATACGCCTGATGTTCTTCAGGAAGCGGAGCTTACGGCGCCGCCGTCTGATGGAGTTACTGGCCTATGGGCTGATCCTCGCTCCAGCGTTTACCGCTTTCCGCATCTGGCATGGTGATTACGTGCAGGTCGACTACGGAGAGTTGGTCGTCAACCTTGTTGTCTGCATAGCCGTATGGCGAGCACGTGGCAACATCGCAAGAATAGCAGGGGAAAGCACAACGTGAACCAATCACAATTTCAAAAGGCGGCAGGTATAAGCGCCGGTCTAGCCGTGCGCTGGTTTCACTATATCGATGCTGCAATGAAGGAATTCGGCATAACCGCGACGCTCGATCAGGCCATGTTTATCGCGCAGATGGGCCATGAGTCCGGCGGTTTCACCCGGCTGGTGGAAAACCTGAACTATTCGGCAGAAAACCTGGTACCTACGTTCGGCAAGCATCGCATTACTGCACAGCAGGCCGCCGCACTGGGCAGAACGGCAACGCAACCGGCAAATCAGAAAGCGATAGCCAATCTGGTTTACGGCGGTGAGTGGGGCAAAAAGAACCTGGGCAACCAGGTTGCTGGTGATGGCTGGAAATATCGCGGTCGCGGCCTGAAGCAAATCACCGGGCTCAGCAACTATCGCAGCTGCGGCCAGGCTCTCAAACTGGATCTGGTTTCATATCCCGAACTGCTGGAACGAGATGAATACGCTGCGCGCTCCGCTGCATGGTTCTACGTCTCGCACGGATGCCTGCTCCATTCCGGCGACGTAGAGCGCGTCACGCTGCTTATCAATGGCGGACGTAACGGGTTGGATAAACGCCGCGCGCTGTTTAACCTGGCAAAATCTGTGCTGGTGTGAG
Organism: Enterobacter sp. PP-008-ECC_S150; assembly: GCF_045257065.1. Lineage (NCBI taxonomy): Bacteria > Pseudomonadati > Pseudomonadota > Gammaproteobacteria > Enterobacterales > Enterobacteriaceae > Enterobacter > Enterobacter sp. PP-008-ECC_S150. The sequence continues at coordinate 32,858 of NZ_JBJHHG010000028.1, forward strand.
GTCACTATGGGGTTTGAAACTTTAATTGGTATTGCTGCAGCAGTCATTGCCGCCATCGCTGGCGCTTTCGGCCTGGGCCATATTCGCGGCTCAAGTAAAGCAGAAGCAAAAGCAGATCAGCAGCGCACCGAAGATAACGCAGCTGCAACGGTCGCAGCAGCAGATCGCCGTGTAGAGACAACGAAAGAGGCCAGCAATGTACAGCAAACTGTTAACCATATGTCTGGCGACGATGTTGATCGCGAGCTGCGGGACAACTGGACCCGTAAAGGTTGAGGTAGTGGACACGGCTTGCGACTGGGTTAAGCCCATCTACGGAACGGATCACGACTGGGATGTTCTGGACCGCCAGACGAAGAAAGACATCCTGGCGCATAACAAAGCGTGGCAGGCGAACTGCCAGAAAGAAACCAGAGCCTCGCAATAGCGGGGCTTTTTAATGCGCATCGCACGCGCACATCAAAGAAAGTCTTTCAGCTGTGAGCCTGGGCAATCCGTTAACTTTCGGCGGCTTTGCCGTGCGACAGGCTCACGCCTAAAAGGAAATCCCTCATGAAATATTTATCGCTGCAGCAGGCGATGCTGGGCATGCGCGTAACAATGGCCGACGACGGCTTGATTCTCAAAAGTCCAGCAGGCAGCGCACACTACGATTTGAAAGGTCGACGCCATACAGTTTGGGGTGATGCTTCGTTCTTCCCTGAACATCTACGGGTGAAAGATAAGCGCAAACCGAAAGGTGGCAGCGTCAGTTACGGCAATGGCGAAATCGTTGGCCATCGGGCTGATGGTTCTGTGGCCTGGCGAATGGGGAAGCTCGAAGAGCTTACAAAAACGCCTGATGCTGCATTAGGTGATCTCTCGGCTATTTACACCCTTCCACGTTACAGAATTAGTAGCGGCATGAAGAGGCAGGAGCTGATTGCTAATGCTCTTGATGAAGCAAAGCAGAGGGCCAAGGAAGTATTTGGCGGATTTCCAGCAGATAAAACAGCGGTGGTTTTCTTGGCTGATCGCTGGGTAGCTATTGAAGGAGGCTATACGCCAGATGAAATGCGTGATGCCGTGGAATACATCAAGCGGAAAAGGAAAGAGAAAGCAGACGCAAAGGCGATGGCTGAATCATCGCCATTCTTTGTAGTGGGCGGCGTTGTACATATCAAACAATCAGTCATCCAACCTGTTAATAGCGAAGAAAGCTGCTTAAGTCGTTTCGTTTCGGAGAGAGTGAGCGAAGCTTTACGCGAAGCCACACGTCCTGGTGGAATCATTCACGCCGCCACTAAGCGTTAAAAGCGGGAGGAAATATGCAGGTCACTATTGATGGTGTCCCATACGCTCCCGCCAGTGTCGTTTCATCACGGATCGGCATTGCCATTTCGACGCATCAGCGTGCAGACGTTTTAAAACGAGCACTCGAACAGCACATGAAGCATCTTCCCGCCGGCGCGCTGGTGGTTGTTATAGACGATGGTTCAAAACCTGTAGCGGTAGTGCCCGACGGCGTGCAGCTGCTTCGCCATGAAACATCACTCGGCATTGTTGCTTCGAAGAACGCCAGCCTGTCAGCGCTGATGGATGCCGGGTGCGAGCATCTTTTTTTATGGGATGATGACGCCTGGCCTATTGCTGATAACTGGCACCTACCTTACATCGAATCACCTGAACCGCACCTGGCTTACCAGTTTCTGGATTTGGCCGGGCGCAATAAGCTGAACGACATGGCGGAAGTGTACCGTGATGATAAGCATGTTGCTTACACCGGTCAGCGCGGGGTGATGCTTTACTACCACCGCAGCGCCATCGAGAAGGTGGGCGGATTCGATCCGGTTTATGGGCGCGGCATGTACGAGCACAGCGACCTCGCTCTGCGGATTCATAACGCTGGCCTCACGACGTGGGCTTACGCTGATGTCGTCGGTTCAGAAAAGCTGATTCATTCTCTTGATGAGCATGAGGCCGTAGAGCGTTCGGTACCGAAACCAGACCGGCAGGCGCTGGTGGAACGTAACGTTAAAATCCACAACGAACGGCGGGATGCCGGGTTTACCGGTTACGTGGAGTATCGGCGGCAGCGCGACGTGGTTATCACTACGTTACTGACCAGCCAGGCTGACCCTCAGCGCGGCACGAAAATGACGGCCTCGCCTGACATGCTGGCCGGGTGGGCGTCCTCGCTTCGGAATTGTGGACGTATTGCGCTGGTGGATGAGCTGCAGACAGGCCCGGCAGACGTTGAGCTGTACCGCGTTCCTGACGTGAAGATGAACGTTTACTTCCGGCGCTGGCTTCACATCTGGCAGCATCTACGCGATCACCCTGAATACCGGCTCGTCTGGTGTACCGATGGTACCGATGTCGAAATGCTTCGCACGCCATGGGATGAAATGCAGCCCGGGAATGTTTACGTCGGTTCCGAACCGAAGACTTACGCCGACACCTGGGCAAAGCAGAATCATCCTGAGCGTATCTATCAGGAGTTCATTGAAGCGCACCGCAATAATGTGATGCTTAACGCTGGTCTGCTGGGTGGCAGCCGTGCTGATGTAATGGCGTTCGCTCACGGCATCATCCGTCTTTACTACCAGATCGAAAGTTATCGCTTCTGGAAGAAAGAGCAGGCTGGCGCTGCGGTGGGTGACATGTTGGCGTTCGGTATTGTCGCTCATTCATTCGCAGGAAAGGTGATTACCGGACCTCATGTGCACACCGTTTTCAAAACTGATGGGATCGGTAAGGAGGCCGCATGGTGGAAACACAAGTGAAGTATGTCGTGGTTGGTCACCATTCCCGTTATGCCTCAGCTGCATTGCTTGCTGGCGAACTTGGCGCGCACCTTCTTATCGATGAAGGGAATCAAGGTGCTAACTGGAATCATCGGCGCGCTATCGAGTGGGCAGCCGAGCAGCCTTGCCGTGTAGTGGTGCTGGAAGACGACGCGCTGCCGGTACATGGATTCACCGAAAAGGTAACTGACTGGCTGGCTCGTTTCCCTGACGACATGCTGAGCTTTTATCTCGGTACTGGCCGACCACCGCAGTATCAGAAAGAGATAGCCGACTGGCTGATTGTTGCAGATAAATCTCGCGCAGACTTCATCACGCTTCAGCGGCTGATACATGGCGTGTGCTACAGCATACCGCCTCAAAGCGTCAGCCGTGTGCTGTCTCAATGGGACCGCAGCAAGCCTGCTGATTATGCCGTGGGTGATGCCTATGGTGGTGCTGTGGTCTATCCATGCTACTCGCTGGTGGATCATGCCGACGGCGAATCTGTTGAGCGTCACCCCGATGCGGCGCCACGCACAGAGCGGCGCAGAGCGTGGAGGCTTGCGTGAATAAAGAGCCTCGTATCTACGGCAGCAAATGGGATAGAGAGCGCCTTGTCTTCCTTCGCGCACATCCACTCTGTGTGATGTGTCAGGAGCAGGGAAGAGTGGCAGCTGCAACGGTAGTTGACCATATCACCCCTCACAAACTGAAAGAGGCTCTCCGTTCTGGTGATGCGGCTGCCATAAGCAAAGCCCAGAAGCTCTTCTGGAGCCGCAGTAACTGGCAGGGACTGTGCAAGCAGCATCATGACTCAACGAAGCAGAGGATGGAGAAAAGAGGCTCCATCATTGGCTGTGACGAGAGCGGCATCCCCCTCGACCCGACGTCGCACTGGTTCAAACGATAACGTTTCTCATGTGTGCCTTTCCCCGAAGGGGAGGGGGAGGGGTAAAAGTTCAACCCCCCTACCGCAAATGACCGCCGCTCGTGCTTTTTGTGCATAACCGCGAAATGAAAAGTTTTTTTCCGGGAGGTTACGATGGCAGGACGACGCCCGAAACCGACCCACCTGAAAGTGGTAACCGGCAACCCGGGCAAACGAAAACTCAACGACAAAGAGCCTACTCCGGCGCGAGAAATCCCAAGCCCTCCTGAGCACCTCACTGACTGGGGGAAGGTGGCCTGGGGAAAGTTAACCGTGCTGCTTGACGGTATGGGGATTTTGACCATTGCCGACACGCTGGCGCTCGAACGTCTCTGTGATATTTACGCCGACATTCTGCAGCTGCGCCTGACAATCGCCGATGAGGGGCGAACGTACACCGTGCAGACAGAAGGCGGATTTCTGATCAAAGCGAATCCGGCTGTCGCCATGCTGGCAGATGCTGATCGCCGTTTTAAAAGCTACCTGGTTGAATTCGGTCTCACTCCGGCCGCCAGAACTAAGGTGAAAGTTGATGGTGGAGAAAAAGAAGAAGACCCGCTCAACCAGTTCTTCGGTTGATCCAGCAACACAGTATGCAATGGATGTAACTTCAGGGAAGGTAATAGCCGGTCCTGATATTCGTAATGCCTGCCAGCGCCATTTACGTGATTTAGAAGAGGGGAAAAACCGTGGACTGACCTGGGATGTTGAATCGGTTACACGGGCTATCAACTTTTTTGCTCAGGTATTGAAACTGAATGGTGGTGAGCATGAAGGTGAGCCATTCGTCCTCTTGCCCTGGCAATGTTTTATTGTCGGCTCTGTTTTCGGCTGGAAGCGTGAAAACGGTACACGTCGTTTCCGTACGGTGTATGTCGAATCCGGGAAGGGTTCTGGTAAATCGCCGCTGGCGGCAGGAGTTGGCCTTTATTGCATGATGGCTGACAAAGAACCTCGTGCAGAGGTATACGCTGCTGCGACGAAAAAAGACCAGGCCATGATCCTCTTTCGGGATGCGGTGGCCATGGTTGATCAGTCACCTGCGCTTCTGTCCAGAATTCAGAAGTCAGGAGGGGCCGGAAAAGAGTGGAACCTGGCGTTTCTTCAAAACGGTTCTTTCTTCAGGCCTATCAGCTCTGATGATGGTCAGTCTGGGCCTCGTCCTCACTGCGCCTTAATAGATGAGATTCACGAGCATAAAGATAACCGCGCGGTAGAAATGATGCGTGCCGGGACTAAAGGTCGGCGGCAGGCGTTGATTTTTATGATTACCAACAGCGGGCACGATAAAACCAGCGTCTGTTACGACTACCACCAGTACGGACAGAAGGTTGCTGCAGGTCAGCGCGAGAATGATGCTTTTTTTGCCTTTATCTGTTCACTGGATGAAGGCGACGATCCCTTTAAAGATGAATCATGCTGGGGTAAAGCAAATCCCTCCATGGGACATACCTTTCAGCCTGACTATTTGCGCGAGCAGGTAGAAGATGCCCGCGGTATGCCTGCGAAAGAAAGCCTGGTGCGCCGACTGAACTTCTGCCAGTGGGTGGATGCAGAGAACCCGTGGATCAGCGGCGATATCTGGATGGCCTGTGAAAAGGACATAAGTATTGAGCAGTTACGGGGGAAAACCTGCTATGGCGGGCTGGATTTATCTGGCAAGCGGGACCTTACATCACTTTCTCTTTATTTTCCTGACATCAGCGTAATGCTGACGGAGTTCTGGACCCCAAAAGATACTTTATATGATCGCGCTCGCGTTGACCGGGTTCCTTACGATGTGTGGGAGCGTGATGGTCATATCCATGCGCCTCCCGGTACGGCCATTGACTACGGCTTTGTCGCAAAGCGTATGGCTGAACTGGCTGCGATGTTTGATATACGAAAAGTAGCTTTCGACCGCTATCACATTGACTACCTGACTCCTGAGCTGGATGACGAAGGTGTCACTGTTCCTCTCGTACCGCACGGTCAGGGGTTTGGTAAATCGGCTGAATCAGGTTTGTGGATGCCGCATTCCATTGAGCTTTTCGAGCAACTGATTATGGAGAAGCGGATCAGCATTGTTCTTAATCCCTGCCTGCGCTGGTGTGCGGCGAACGCCGTTATTGAAGAGGATAAAAACGGTAACAGGGTATTCAGCAAGCGCAGAAGTAATGGCCGTATTGATGGCGTTGTTTCTGGCGCTATGGCAATTGGTGCAGCTGAAGGGGATGAAGAGGATGACAAAGATATTGAGGGCTTTTTTGACGAACCGATCATAGTGGGTATCTGATGGCTAAGAACAAGCAACCCGGGCGCGTAAAAAGTGCCCTGTTAAACTGGCTGGGCGTGCCAATCAGTCTTACGACAGGTGAATTCTGGCGTGAATGGTATGGCACCAGCAGCAGTGGCAAGACGGTCACCGCCGATAAAGCGATAAAGCTATCTGCTGTATGGGCGTGCGTCAGGCTGCTAAGCGAGTCGATTTCGACACTCCCGTTGAAAATATACGTGCGCCAGCCTGATGGTTCGCGAAAGGCTGCTACAGACCATCCTGCGTATTCGGTGCTGTGCCGTCGTCCTAATTCAGAAATGACACCATCCCGTTTTATGTTGATGGTTGTCGCCAGTATTTGTCTGCGCGGGAACGCCTTCATTGAGAAGAAATTCATCGCCAATCGCCTGGTTTCGCTGGTGCCTTTGCTGCCACAAAATATGGTGGTGATACGACTTTCCAGCGGTACCTTGCAATACAAATACACTGAAGACGGAACGGAACGTATTATCCCGATCAAAAATATGATGCACATCCGCGGATTTGGTCTCGACGGAGTCTGCGGCATGATGCCGACGATGGCAGGTGTTGATGTATTTGGCGCGGCTATGTCTGTGGATGAAGCGGCAGCGAAAATCTTTGAGAATGGACTCCAGAGCACTGGATTTTTGTCCTCGGAAAATGCGCTAACGAAAGAACAGCGTGAGCGTCTGCGCCAGAACCTTCAGTCATTTATTGGCTCTAAAAACGCCGGAAAACTGATGGTGCTGGAAAACAAACTGACTTACCAAAATGTTACGATGAACCCGGAGGCGGCGCAGCTTCTTGAAAGCCGATCCTTCAGTATTGAAGAGATTTGCCGCTGGTTCCGGGTTCCGCCTTATATGGTAGGGCATACGACCAAGCAGAGTAGTTGGGCATCTAGCCTGGAAGGAATGAACCTCCTTTTTCTGACCCATACTCTTCGACCGCTACTGGTGAACATCGAGCAGGAAATTGGCCGGTGCTTGCTCGACAGCGATGACGATGTGTTTGCAGAATTCTCAGTTGAAGGATTGCTGCGCGCAGACAGCGCGGGCCGTGCTGCTTACTATACGAGTGCGCTTCAGAATGGCTGGATGTCACGCAATGACGTTCGCCGTCTTGAGAACATGCCGCCGATTGAGGGGGGTGATATTTACACCGTTCAGCTCAACCTGACTCAACTGAAAAACCTCGAAAGTAGCAATCCTGCTGTGCAGGCGCTGGCACTGAGAGAACTGCATAACCACGTATTCCCCGATATTTCCTTTGAACAATCTCCTCTGAAACAGGCCGCTTAGGAGCACTTCCTGATGAGCAAAAAACAACTTCCGGCTGCACCGGCGGGTCGTCCCTGCGCGCGTGTAACTTGTGAAACTTTACCGTCTGCACTAGACCGCTGGGACGGTGGAATTAAAGCTGCAGCCGCCGACGACAACAGCATTTCTGTTTTTGATGTTATCGGGCAGGACTACTGGGGCGAGGGTGTGACGGCGAAACGCATTGCCGGTGCACTTCGGGCAATGAACGGTGCCGACGTTACGGTGAATATCAACTCCCCAGGCGGCGACATGTTTGAAGGTCTGGCAATTTACAACCTTCTCCGCGAATACGAAGGCCGTGTGACGGTGAAGGTACTTGGCATTGCCGCCAGTGCTGCCTCGATCATTGCGATGGCCGGGGATGATATTCAGATTGGTCGTGGTGCATTCCTCATGATCCACAACTGCTGGGTTTATGCGATGGGCAACCGCCATGACTTTGCTGAACTGGCAGACTCACTGGAACCTTTCGATAACGCTATGGCTGACATCTACGCTGCACGTTCCGGGCTTGATATGGCCGCCGTACAGAAGTTGATGGATGCGGAAAGCTATATCGGTGGCAGTGATGCTGTGGCGAAGGGACTGGCAGACAGCTTGCTTTCTGCAGATGCGGTCAGCGACGGCGACGAATCGCCTGCAGCCGCGCTTCGCAAACTTGATGCATTGCTGGCCAAGACCAACACTCCGCGCTCTGAGCGCAGAAAACTCATTAAAGCCTTATCCGGTGGCATGCCTGGCGCTGTCACCACCAACGACGGTACGCCGGGCGCTGCCGAAGACATCAAACCTGAAACCATCAATTCACTTGAAAGCGCCCTGGCGGCGTTAGTCAAATAAGGACCCTTTATGTCTGAAGTAAACGATATTCTGAAAAAAGTCACGGCCAGCATTGAAGAGGCAACCGGCAAGTTCAACGCGAAAGCAGAAGACGCGCTCAAAGAGGCGCAGAAGTCCGGCAAGCTGTCTGAAGAAACAAAGGCAGCCGTCGATAAAATGGCTTCTGAGTTCAATGCGCTGCGTGAAGCTGAAAAAACGCTGAAGGCCGCTATGGGCGAACTGGAGCAACATGTTGCCCAGATGCCGCTGGCAAACGCGAAACAGTTTGTCGAATCCGTTGGCCACCAGGTGATTTCCGCTGAAGCCCTCAAAACCTTTGCGTCCAGCGTGGAAGGCGGTAAACGCATCAGCATCCCGGTTAAGGCCGCCCTGACTTCGGTGGATGTGCCTGATGGTGTTGTGGAGCCACAGCGCCTGCCGGGTATTGATACGGCACCGAAACAGCGCCTGTTCATTCGCGATCTGATTGCTCCAGGACGTACATCCTCCTCAGCTATTTTCTGGGTGCAGCAGACAGGCTTTACCAATAACGCGAAAGTGGTTCCTGAAAATACACAGAAACCATACAGCGAAATTGAGTTCACGCCGAAAATCACTGGCGTCAGCACTATCGCCCACCTGTTCAAAGCCTCAAAGCAGATCCTGGATGACTTCGCACAGTTGCAGTCCACCGTTGATGCCGAAATGCGGTACGGGCTGAAGTATGCAGAAGAGCAGGAAATTCTCTTCGGTGATGGTACCGGCGTTCATCTGCATGGCATCGTTCCTCAGGCATCGGCTTTTAATCCGGCGTTCACTGTCGAACAGCAGAGCGGGATTGATGATCTGCGTCTGGCAATGTTGCAGGCACAGCTGGCGCGCTTCCCTGCATCCGGTCACGTTCTTCACTTCATTGACTGGGCGCGGATCGAGCTGACAAAAGACAGTCTGGGCCGTTACATCCTGGCTAACCCGGCGGCACTGACTGGCCCGACACTTTGGGGTCTGCCGGTTGTTGCAACGGAAGCGGCAGCCTTCCAGGGTAAATTCCTGACCGGTGCATTCAACGCTGGCGCGCAAATCTTCGACCGCGAAGATGCGAACGTGGTGATCTCCACGGAGAACGCCGACGACTTCGAGAAAAACATGATCACCATCCGTTGCGAAGAACGTCTGGCGCTGGCTGTGAAACGCCCTGAGGCGTTCGTATACGGTTCATTCAGCACCGGCGCGGGGAGCTGATAAATATTGCGGCCTTCGGGCCGCTTTTTCTGGGGCAAACAAATGCTTGATCAGAATGTGGTGAAACAGCATTGCCGCATTGATACCGAATTTACGGGTGATGATGCTCTGCTGGAGATTTACACAGGTGCGGCGGCGCGTTACGTCCAGACATGGACAAGGCGAACGCTCTATGAAAATCAAAGCTCCCCTGGCTACGCAGATGACCCGGATCCGATTCTACTGAATGATGATGTTAAGGCGGCAATGCTACTGCTGATAGGTCACTGGTACGCGAATCGTGAATCTGTTGTTATCGGTGAGACTGTGGCTCAGGTTCCCTTTGCCGTCGAAGCTCTACTTCAGCCTTACAGGATTTATGGCCTATGAATTCTTTACGTGCTGGCGAGCTCAATAAACGCATCAGATTAGAGAAAATGGAAACTCAGCGGGGACCGCTTGGAGAACCTCTTCCGTCAATCGCGGTGGAGGTTGCTACTGTATGGGCAAAGGCGGAAAACGTATCTAATCGAAAAATCCGCACAATCGACCAGCAGCAGGTGGTTGAAACCTGGCTATTCACGATCCGGCTACGTCCAGACATTCAAGCTGACTGGAAAGTAACATGGAATGAAGAGGTCTATACCGTACGCGCTGTTGACCGTAGCAATCCTGATCGATGTGTAATTACGGCTGAACGGGATATCCGACATGATAGAACAGGCAATTAAAACCTCGCTTGAACGCCTTTCCGGAATGGCTGTTTATCCTCTCCTGCTGCCAGACAGTGAGCAAAACGGAATTACTTTTCAGCTGATATCAGACCCGGATATAGAAAACGGGATGGTGCGTACAGGGCTGATAGCTGGGCGCTTTCAAATCTCAATGTATAAAGTGGGTGATTACACCGGGCTGGTCAAACTGGATAAGGCTATCTGGTCTCACTGGAAAGGTATTATCCACGGAGAGCTTGAAGGTTATCCAGTTCAATATATTCAGCGTGGAAATATTCTGCAGGACAAGGCGACCCTTACCAGTAATCAGGTTCAGTACAAGCTTATCCGAGATTACGTACTTTATTATTATGAGGAGTCATCATGATCCGCATGGAGGTCAAAGGGCTTCAGGAACTCGAACGTCAGCTCCTTGCCCTTGGTGAAAAGGTTGGTACGCAGGTTTTGCGTGAGGCAGGAAAAGCAGCTCTTGAACCTGTTCTGGAAGATATGAAATCGCATGCTGGGTATGACGAAACAGCAAAAGATGAGCATATGCGTGATTCAATAAAAATCCGCTCATCTTCTTCGAAAGCTAAAGGCAATGCGGTTGTTTATCTTCGCGTTGGCCCGAGCAAAAAACACTTCATCAAAGCGTTGGCTCAGGAGATGGGGACTGTGAAGCAGGTCGCCAGTCCGTTCATTCGTCCGGCGCTCGATTATCAAAAAGCGAAAGTTCTGCGCATCCTCGCAATAGAAATACGTGACCGTATTGAAAACCACCGGTAGCGCTCGCTGCCACCATCAAAGAGAGAGAAATTATGGCTGATAATAAAACTTCGCCAGAGTACGCGATGCTGCCTGCTGGCACTGTCGTTATGTGGGGGGCTGCGGGCAGCGACGTAGCAACAATGAAACCGCTTATCAATTGTAAAGCACTGGGTGCCACAGGCCAGACGGGCGGCTTCGTAGACTGCACCACGCTCATTGATAAAAGCAAACAGTTTATTTCTGACCTGCCGGAAGGCCCGGAAAAATCACTAGGGTTCATTGACGATCCAGCTAACCAGGACTTTGCCGATTTCCTCAATGCGGCAGAGAACCGTGAAACTGTTCAGTTTTACGTTGAGCTGCCAAACGGGCGAACAGCGAATATGATCCTGGCCCTGTCTGGCTGGCAGATGAATGAAATCACTGCCCCGGCGAGCGAGGTTATTCAGATTACCGTTCAGGGTAAACAGAACAATATTACCTGGGGTACTGCTGCTGGCAGCTGAACATAAACGTTATTCATTGGCCGCCTCATGGCGGCTTTTTATTATTTAACTTTCAGGAATTAGTATGACTACCATCGATGTTTCCGCACTGAAATCAGCTCTTCTGAGGCCTAAAAACACCATTGTTACCGCCGAAATTTTCGGCACCACTGTTTATCTACGACGTATGACGGCGGGTGAACTTATCGATCATGAAGAAGCGTTGCGTGACAGCCAGATTGCCGAGGATGCGCGCAAAGCTTCCGAACTCAGTGTGCAGTTGATTGTCGATTGTCTTGTTCATCCCGACGGCAGCCTAATCGCAGTTGAAGACAAACCAACCGCAGCAGAGCTGCTGCAAGCGCATGACAACGTGGCCCTGTTGGACGCTATTGCCATCGTTAAAAAGCATGCCCTTGGCAAACTTGAAGACGCGGAAAAAAACTAACGAGCTCGCCCTGGCTGGAGTTTATTTTCTGGCTGGCCGACCGCTGGGGCGAGCCCGATCCGTCAAAGATAGCTTCACTCCCGGTAGAAACTCTCTACCACTGGCGCGCGTATTTCCTGCGTACCGGTGCCATCAGCCGTCCTGGCGAGGAGAGTGGGCCACCTCCTGAAACCCCGCCTCCCGCTGCAGTCAGTAACGTTGACGATCAGTGTGCGGCCGTAATGAGAGCGTTAATGTAATGGCTGACGTTGCCTCCCTTGCCGTCGGGCTGCATCTCAACGCAGCCAATTTTAAATCTCAGCTGATGGGCGCATACGGCGACGCTGAGAACTCCTCTAGGCGTTTCAACCGTAACGCGCAGGAAGATGCAAAAAAGACCGATGAAGCCTATTCCCGGATGGGTAAAACCATCACCGGAGTCGCTGGCCGGCTGGCGGGATTTGCCGGCGCCGGGTTATCGCTCGGCGCGATCATCACAACCACCCGCGAATACGGCCAGGCACTGTCCGATCTGTCGGCCATCACGGGTGCAACCGGCGATCAGTTAAAGACGCTTGATGAAGCCGCTCAGGAAATGGGTCGAAGCACTGAATACAGCGCAAGTCAGGCAGTTGAAGCCCTGAAGTTGATGGCGTCAGCTAAACCAGAACTTCTTCAGACTGCTGACGGGCTGACCGAGGCAACAAAGAGCGCGCTTACGCTTGCTCAGGCTGCTGGCTCAACCCTGCCGGATGCAACCCGGACGCTGGCCCTTTCGCTTAACCAGTTCGGTGCAGGGGCTCAGGAGGCAGATCGTTATATCAACGTTCTGGCTGCCGGCGCGAAATTCGGGGCTTCTGAAATTGCTGATACCGCTGCCGCTATAAAAAATGGCGGTGTGGCGGCCGCGCAGGCCGGGGTGGGATTTGAAACACTGAATGCAGCGATTCAGGTTCTGGCCGAACGTGAAATCAAAGGCGGCGAAGCAGGCACAGCGCTGAGAAACGTGATCCTAGCGCTGGAGAAAGGTACCGACAAAACCCTAAAACCTTCGGTTGTGGGGCTTAGCGGCGCACTGGAGAATCTGTCTAAGAAAAATCTTTCTACCGCACAGGCTGTAAAACTTTTCGGGGTTGAGAATATCAATGCGGCCTCAGTGCTGGTGGACAACCGCAGCAAACTTGATGCATTAACCCAGGCCCTCACCGGCACCCAGACTGCGCATGAGCAGGCCGCTATTCGCGTAAATAACCTGAATGGCGACATCATGGGGCTGACCAGTGCGTTTGAAGGCATGATCATCAAGATTGGTCAAAGCAGTACCGGCCCCCTGCGTTCAGGCATTCAGTCAGTAACCGATGGAATAAACCTGCTCACCGATAATTTCAATGCTGTTGCAAGCGTAGCTTTGTACACATTGATCCCCGTTCTCTCGACAAAATTAACTGCTGGTCTTCGTGAAAACGTAAGCGCCTGGCAACAAAATCAGGCAGCCATAAAAGCTGCGGCTGCTGCCCAGGCTGACGGTGCACGCAAAACGCTTGAATCAACTGCCGCCACACTTAAGCGAAATGATGCCGAGTTTGGGTACTACCGCCAGATGGAGAAGACCGCCAGGCAACAAGGCCTTAACGTTAATTACCAGGGGGAGTTTAACCGGTTAATTCGAGAGGAAACTGAGCAAACGAATCTGGCAACCCGAGCGAAAATGCAGTTGGCTGCAGCAAATCGCCAGGTCTCAGTATCTGCTCGGGCCGCCTCGGTTGCAGTAGGCCTTGCTCGTGGAGCTTTAGCACTGGTTGGTGGACCGTTCGGCGCTGCAATGCTGGCAGGTTCGGCGCTCCTGTATTTTCATCAGCAGGCGAAGGATGCCAGGCAGTCAGCAATTAACCTCAAGGATGCTGTCATTGAGACTACTGCTGCACTGATGCAGATGTCTGATAAACAGCTGGCGGTAAAGCAGATTGATCTGCAAGACCAGTATGAAAATCAGGTCACCCAGCGTAACCAGCTGATCAAGGAGATTCAGGACGCAGACAGCAGGCTTGATAGCCTCGGTGGTTTTGACCCATTCCGACAGAAAAAAGGCGTAGAGGACAGCAAAAAACGCGCTGAAGCTGATCTCGAATCTGTGAATAAGGGGTTAGAAACAACACAGTCAAATCTTGAGAACGTCAGTAAGGCACGATTTTTGGTCCAGACAGGGATTGCAGATCAAGCCAAATCGCTCGCGAGTGACATCAAAACTATTACTGCGGAGACGGCTAAGGCCGGTGAGGGAGTCACTACTCCGTGGACCGGTGAAGATACTCAAAAGGCCAGGAAGGATACGGTCAATCAGTACCTTCAGTTGCGCAGGGAGATTGAAGAGGCTCATGCAACCAGCCTTGGCAAAATTGATCTTCAGGAAAAAGCCAGCCAGGAAAAGCTAATCGCAGCCGCCCGTAAAAATGGAGCCAGTGAGCAGGACCTGCAGCGCACGCTGCTGATGAATGCTGAGAATTACCAGAAGCAACGCGCAGAGCTTGCTGAGCAGTTCTCACCCGCGCGATCGGCAATCAATCAGGAAAAGGAGGCAAGCCAGGAGCTGAAGTCGCTTCTTGATGCCCGTCTACTTACTGAAAAGGAGTTTATGGCTGCGCGTGTCACCCTTTCACAGGAGACATCGCGACAAATCCTACAGGCCCAGGCTAATGCTATTTCAGCACCACGTCTTGATCTTGCAGGGGACGTTGATCCGCTCGCCCAGCAAAGAAATCAACTCGTACAGCAGCAAAGCCTGATCGAGACCTATTATCGCAATGGCGCAGTAAGTAAGCAGCAGTACGAAATGCTGATGCAGAAGAGCAGTAAAGATTCTGCTGATGCTCAGTATCAGACCGCGCTGGAATTATATCGCTCACAGAGTGACTTCAATAATCTGGCGATCGGCTTGGTGGATGCTACCCGTGAGCGTACCACTAATGTTCTGACGGGGCTGTTGACTAAAACGCAGACCTTTAAAGAGGGCATGATCAACCTGTTCTCCACGCTTACTCAATCGATAATTCAAAACCTCGTCGATATGGCAGCACAGGCGTTGCTAACTAATACAATTCTGAGCTCCATCCTGAGCGTAGGTTCGAGTGTGTCTGGTGCTGTTGGTAGTGGTGCGGCGGCCAGTTCAGGAACAGCAATTGCCGATTACGGAAGCAACTTCCAGTTCAACGCTAAAGGAGGCGTTTATTCCTCCTCAGATTTGAGCGCTTATAGCGGTCAGATTGTCGATAACCCTACGTTTTTTGCTTTCGCAAAAGGTGCCGGAGTAATGGGAGAGGCTGGACCGGAGGCGATCATGCCGCTAACCCGTGCAGCGGATGGTTCACTAGGGGTGCGTGCTGTTAATGGTGGTGGGGCGGGAGGCGACATGGCGCCGAAGGTTTATATCAATATTGATTCAAACGGTAATACATCTACACAGGCTCCCTCAGGGCTGGAACAGTTCGGTGCTGATGTAGGGCGTTTTGTCGATCAGCGATATAAGCAAAATGTCATGCGTGATATCCGCCCTGGTGGTGATATCTGGAATGCAATGAAAGGAACCCGATAAACATGTCTATCGAAACCTTCTCCTGGAGCCCCAGAGTTAGCCCGACGCAAACCGTTTCGTTCAGGACAAGAAGCGCTAAGTTTGGGGACGGCTACGAGCAGATTTCTGGCGACGGTATCAATCCTCGCAGCCAACAATGGGAAATGAATTTTGTTGGAACTGAGGAATACATTCAGTCGATAAAAACCTTTCTTGACAGGCATGGAGGTACAAAAGCGTTTCAGTGGAAACCACCGCTTGAGCAGCTCGGCTTATATCGTTGTGCTGAGTATAAGCCCACACCGATGGGCGGCGAGAACTACTCCCTTTCGGCAACTTTCCAACAGGCATTCAAACCATGAGTCTCAATGCAGATTATCAGAAGCTTGAGCCCGGCGATGCAGTCAGGCTTTATGAGGTCGACGGAACGGCCTTTGGTACAGGCGAGGTGCTGAGATTTCACAGCTACAACCTGGCCCATACTGAGGCGGAAATTGTCGCAGCAGGGGGAGACGAAAATAATCTCCCGGCTAAATCAATCTGGTGGCAGGGTGAGGAGTATAAAGCCTGGCCCTGTCAAATTGAGGGGATCGAGGCATCTACCAGTGGAAGTAGCGCGCAGCCAAAATTATCGGTGGCTAACCTTGATAGCTCCATAACGGCACTCTGTCTGGCTTATGACGATATGCTGCAGGCGAAAGTGACAATCCATGACACGCTGGGAAAATATCTTGACGCGATTAACTTTGCCGACGGCAATCCAACAGCTGATCCGACCCAGGAAAAGTTGAAGGTTTTCTACATCGATGCAAAGAGCAGTGAAACAAACGAAGTGGTTGAGTTCACGCTATCCAGCCCGATGGACCTGCAGGGGCAAATGATCCCGACGCGGCAGCTTCATTCCCTGTGTACCTGGTGCATCCGGAATAAATATCGCACGGGCGACGGCTGCGATTATGCGGGAACTAACTATTTCGACAAAAACAACAACCCGGTCAGCGATCCGTCGCTTGATGAATGCAACGGCACGCTGACGGCCTGCAAACTTCGGTTCGGTGAAAATAACGAGCTCTCGTTTGGTGGGTTCCCTGGCACGTCTTTGATCAGGAGCTGATATGCGGCAGAAAACCATTGATGCCATTATGGCGCATGCTGCAGCTGAATATCCTCGCGAGTGCTGTGGCGTGGTGGTGCAGAAAAGCCGTGTTGAACGATATTTCCCTTGCCGTAACCTCGCTGCAGAGCCGACGGAACATTTCCACCTCTCGCCAGAGGATTACGCAGCTGCTGAGGACTGGGGAACGGTGATCGCCATCGTTCACAGTCACCCTGATGCCACAACGCAACCGAGCGAACTGGATAAAGCGCAATGCGATGCAACGCTTTTACCCTGGCACATCGTAAGCTGGCCGGAGGGAGATTTACGCACCATTCAGCCGCGCGGAGAATTGCCGCTGCTGGAACGTCCGTTTGTGCTTGGACACTTCGATTGCTGGGGGCTCGTCATGAGCTATTTCCGGCAAACGCATGGTATCGAGCTCCACGATTACCGGGTGGATTATCCCTGGTGGGAAAACGAATATCCGGACAACTTCTATCAGGATTGCTGGTATGAGTGCGGATTCCGTGAATTCGACGGGCCACCGAAACCCGGCGATATGGTGATCATGCAGGTGCAGGCTGATAAGTGGAACCACGCGGGTATACTGCTGGAGGGTAATACGCTGCTTCACCACCTTTATGGACACTTGAGTCAGCGCGTGCCGTATGGAGGCTACTGGCAAGAGAGAACGATGAAGGTTCTACGATATAAGGACCTGTGCTAACCTTCCATTTAATTTTTGAATGGAGGGGTTATGAAAAAATTATTATGTCTATTTTTTACTGTGTTTTTATTATCTGCTTGTGATGATTTACCTGATGCCCCATTTGGTTTCAAATGGGGACAATCAGTTAAAGATACATTGGCACAAAATATTGAAGGTCTTAAGGTAGATGGTGACGAAAAGAAAGTTGCATTTGCAGCTTCCGATACTGCGCCTAATCCGTCAACCTATGCAGGTCGTTATAATTTAATGTTTGTCGCTGGCAGAGGTCTGACTCACATAACCTTTACAGTTAA
Organism: Enterobacter sp. PP-008-ECC_S150; assembly: GCF_045257065.1. Taxonomy (NCBI): domain Bacteria; kingdom Pseudomonadati; phylum Pseudomonadota; class Gammaproteobacteria; order Enterobacterales; family Enterobacteriaceae; genus Enterobacter; species Enterobacter sp. PP-008-ECC_S150. The sequence goes on from NZ_JBJHHG010000028.1 coordinate 50,280, forward strand.
CGTTGATAAAAATTCAAAGTCATTCATTGAGGGTGCTAAGGTATATAAAGATATTAGTAATATTCTAGATGAAAAGTATGGCGATCCAGTTCTTGTAAAAGAAAGTATTAGGGATGAAAAACACGGCTTTTATAACTGTTTGAAAAGTAGTGGTTGCGGAGAGTGGTATCGTGATTATGATTTTAATGGTATGAAAGTAACGCTTTCTGCTCGCCCTGTGCCATACAACGCAGATGCTGGTGACCCAAACGGTGTTATAAGCGTCAAATATGAATATTATACTGACGCTATGAAAAGAGAGGATGCTAAAAAATTTGGCTCAGATAATTACTCTAATGGTTTTTAAACCTTAACAGCCTGAAATGATTTTAGGAGATGGCATGCAAGAGGTAATGACGCGAATTGAGTTAAGTGGCGAACCAGGTAAAATTTTTGGAAAGATACACCACCGCCTTATCAATAAAGTATCTGAAGCTGGAACGGCCCTCGCTAAAACTATTCCGGGCTTTGAAAGTTATATGATTAGTAGTAAAAGTCGTGGTCTAACCTTTGCCGTTTTCAAAGGGAAGAAAAACATAGGAGTAGATGACCTTGGCTTCCCCGTTACAGGTGAAGTGATCAGAATTGTACCTGTAATCATTGGGGGGAAAAAAGCTGGTGTGCTGCAAACAGTTTTAGGTGCTGTGTTGGTGGCCGCTGGTGCTGTGCTTAGCTTCACTCCATGGGCTGCAGCCTCACCATTTTTATATAAATTTGGTGCTGCAATGATGCTAGGCGGAGTTGTACAGATGCTTTCTCCTCAGCCAACCGGACTTGCCAGCAAGCAAAGTGCAGATAACCGCGCATCATACGCGTTCGGTGGAGTGACAAACACCGCTGCTCAGGGCTATCCGGTACCGCTCCTTTATGGTCGCCGGCGGATAGGTGGAGCGATTATTTCTGCCGGAATTTATGTCGAAGATCAGCAGTAGATAACATACCTTTTTACAAGCCACCTGCGGGTGGCTTTTTTTATGGGCGCGATATGGCGAATAAAATTACCGGACGAAAAGGGGGGAGCTCCAGTTCCCGAACTCCTACCGAACAGCCTGATGATCTGCAATCTGTAGCGAAGGCAAAGATCCTCGTTGCGCTTGGGGAAGGGGAGTTTGCTGGACAGCTCACCGGGAAGGATATCTACCTGGACGGAACGGCGCTGGAGAACGCCGACGGCTCCCAAAACTTCAGCGGCGTTACGTGGGAATTTCGCGCGGGTACACAGGCCCAGAAGTACATTCAGGGCATTCCCGGTACCGAAAACGAAATCAGCGTGGGAACCGAGGTAACGAGCGCTACAGCGTGGACACGAACCTTCACCAATACACAGCTTTCGGCGGTTCGTTTACGCCTGAAATGGCCTTCGCTTTTCAAGCAGGAGGACGATGGCGATCTGGTTGGTTACTCGGTTAATTATGCGATTGACCTGCAGACGGACGGCGGGACATGGCAGACAGTCCTCAATACCAGTGTGACCGGGAAAACGACCTCAGGTTATGAGCGCAGCCACCGTATCGATTTACCGCAGGCTGGCAGCACCTGGACAATACGTCTGCGTAAGATTACCTCTGACGCCAACAGCGCGAAGATCGGCGACACGATGACGCTGCAGAGCTTCACCGAGGTGATTGACGCCAAACTGCGCTACCCGAACACCGCGCTGCTCTACATCGAATTCGACTCAAGCCAGTTCAACGGCTCAATTCCTCAAATTTCATGCGAACCGCGCGGCCGCGTTATCCGCGTTCCAGATACCTACGACCCTGAAACCCGCACTTATAGCGGTACATGGACCGGTGCGTTTAAGTGGGCATGGACGGATAACCCTGCGTGGATTTTTTACGACCTGGTTGTTTCTGACCGGTTCGGCCTTGGGCACCGTTTGACCGCTGCGAATATTGATAAATGGACGCTTTATCAGGTTGCTCAGTATTGTGATCAGATGGTACCAGACGGCAAAGGGGGCAACGGTACAGAACCACGTTATACCTGCAACGTGTACATTCAGGACCGGAACGACGCCTACACAGTCCTGCGTGATTTTGCCGCTATCTTCCGTGGCATGACCTACTGGGGCGGGGATCAGATAGTGGCCCTGGCTGACATGCCGCGCGATGTTGATTACAGCTACACGCGCGCTAACGTTGTTGGCGGTCGCTTCACCTATTCGAGCAGCACCACGAAAAGCCGCTACACCACAGCGCTGGTTTCATGGTCAGACCCGGGGAACGCTTATGCCGACGCGATGGAGCCGGTATTTGAGCAGGCGCTGGTGGCGCGATACGGCTTCAATCAGCTGGAAATGACAGCTATCGGCTGCACCAGGCAGTCAGAAGCGAACCGAAAGGGGCGCTGGGGTATTCTCACCAACAACAAGGATCGCGTTGTTTCATTTGATGTCGGGCTGGACGGCAACATACCGCAGCCGGGCTACATCATCGCCGTGGCAGACGAGCTGCTTTCCGGAAAGGTTATGGGTGGCCGCATCAGCGCCGTTAACGGTCGCGTTATCAAACTTGACCGCGTGGCAGATGCAGCAGCAGGTGATCGCCTTATTCTCAACCTACCTTCCGGAGCGTCGCAGAGCAGGACCATTCAGGCCGTGAACGGTGAATCAGTCACAGTCACCACGGCATACAGTGAGACGCCACAGGCCGAAGCTGTTTGGGTGGTGGAATCTGACGAACTCTACGCGCAGCAATACCGCGTTGTCAGCGTAAACGATAACGATGATGGCACATTCTCAATCACCGCAGCATGGCACGATCCAGATAAATATGCCCGTATCGATACTGGAGCAATTATCGACCAGCGGCCAATAAGTGTAATACCGCCTGGTAATCAGTCCCCGCCAGCTAATATCGTGATCAGTTCGTTTTCTGTGGTTCAGCAAAATATCAGTGTTGAGACCATGCGCGTGAGCTGGGACCAGGCGCAGAACGCTATCGCCTATGAAGTGCAGTGGCGCCGCAACGACGGGAACTGGGTTAACGTGCCGCGCAGCTCCACAACGTCATTCGACGTCGCCGGAATTTATGCCGGGCGTTACCTGGTGCGCGTGCGCGCAATCAATGCCGCAGAAATTTCATCTGGATGGGGCTATTCAGAAGAGAAAACGCTGACGGGTAAAGTGGGCAATCCACCGAAGCCGGTTGGCTTCATCGCTTCTGAAAATGTGGTTTTCGGCATCGAGCTGAACTGGGGATTCCCGGCGAATACCGACGACACGCTGAAGACGGAAATTCAGTATAGCCTGACCGGTACCGAGGACGATGCAATGCTGCTGGCCGATGTGCCTTACCCGCAGCGCAAATATCAGCAGATGGGCCTTAAGGCTGGGCAGATTTTCTGGTACCGCGCGCAGCTGGTGGACCGCAGCGGCAACGAATCAGGTTACACCGAATGGGTGCGGGGACAGGCCAGCATGGATGTTTCCGACATCACAGACGTGATCCTGGAGGAAATTAAAGACTCCGATACGTTCAAAGACCTGATCGAGAACGCGGTGGACAGTAATGAAAAAATTGCTGGCATGGCTGACGACATCAAGCAGAACGCCGACAACCTTGAGCTTCAGGCACAGGAAATCGCAAAAAATGCGCAGGACATCGGGCAGGTTCAGACCAGCGTTAATGAACTTTCTAGCACGGTTGGTGACGTGTCGTCTTCCCTCTCACAGCTTGAGCAGACCGTTGCGACGGCTGATACCGCGC
>NZ_JBJHHG010000029.1:0-52294 GCF_045257065.1 Enterobacter sp. PP-008-ECC_S150
AAGCTGCAGATAGCAAAAAGGCGCCTTTAGGGCGCCTTTCTACACTGGTGGGTCGTGCAGGATTCGAACCTGCGACCAATTGATTAAAAGTCAACTGCTCTACCAACTGAGCTAACGACCCGAGTGGTGGGTGATGACGGGCTCGAACCGCCGACCCCCTCCGTGTAAAGGAGATGCTCTACCAACTGAGCTAATCACCCACTCTGTACTGCCGGTAATGCGTTAAGTGGTGGGTCGTGCAGGATTCGAACCTGCGACCAATTGATTAAAAGTCAACTGCTCTACCAACTGAGCTAACGACCCACTTTTACGCTGTTTTCACGTTGTTTGATATCCCGTGGCAACGGCGGCATATATTACTGATTTAAGAATTCAGCGCAACAAAAATTTCGATGAAGATCACTTAACTGCTTAGTAATCATGCTGCACGACCAGAAATAACGCGATTTCTGGTCATGCGATAATCATCCCATCGAATTCAGACGTTTTTGCGCCTGCTTAGCACCTTCGGTACCTGGGAATTTGGAGACCACCTGCTGATAAACCGCTTTGGCTTTCGCGGTGTCGCCTTTGTCCTGCATGATCACGCCCACTTTGTACATCGCATCAGGCGCTTTCGGCGATTTCGGGTAATTTTTCACCACGGAGGCAAAATAAAACGCCGCATCGTCCTTTTTACCCTTGTTGTAATTCAGCTGACCGAGCCAGTAATTCGCATTTGGCTGGTAAGTGGAATCAGGGTACTTCTTAACAAAGTTCTGAAACGCAGCCAGCGCGTCATCCTGACGAGATTGATCCTGCACCAGGGCAATGGCCGCGTTGTAGTCCGTATTCGCGTCACCGCTCTGTACAGGCGCACCTGTTGAAGCAGACGCATCCGCAGCCGGCGCAGAGGTTGCTGCACCGCTCTGGTCGCCCGCGGCTGGCTGTGCTTGTGCTGCCCCACCACCGCTGCTCAGGCTATCTATCTGCAACAAGATTTGCTTCTGACGTTCCACAACCTGGTTAAGCTGATACTGGCTTTCCTGAATCTGACCGCGGAGAGCGTCAATATCATTCTGGTTGTCGGAAAGTTGTTGCTGGAGCTGGGTTAAAAGCTGGCTGTGAGCGTTAGAAATACGCTCGAGTTGAGTGACCCGGTCTTCTACCGAGCCTGAGCCGACACTACTGATTGGTGCCTGAGCAAAAGCGGCCCAGGGGGCCGCTATTCCAACCAGTAACGACAGACTCAACAGATGATGTCTGAAGTTACTGCTCATGCAATTCTCTTAGTAAACCAGTACGGCACGACGGTTTTTGGAGTAAGCCGCTTCGTCGTGACCCAGTACTGCAGGTTTTTCTTTACCGTAAGAAACGATGGAGATCTGGTCAGCAGAAACGCCTTTACCCTGCAGGTACATTTTAACAGCGTTAGCACGACGTTCACCCAGGGAGATGTTGTACTCTGGGGTACCACGTTCGTCCGCGTGACCTTCTACGGTGACTTTGTAAGATGGGTTGCTACGCAGGAAGTTTGCGTGCGCATCCAGCATCGCAGCGAAGTCAGAACGGATGTCGTATTTATCCAGATCGAAGTAAACGATGTTGTTCTGCTGCAGCTGCTGCATCTGAAGACGCGCCTGCTCTTCAGAAGACATGTTGCCATTGCCGTTCGCGTCCATACCGGTGCCGGCACCCATCATGCCTTCGCCGCTCTGGTCATTGCTGGCGTTCTTGTTAGAAGAACACGCTGCGATTGCCATTACAGGCAGAGCGATCATCAGCCCCTTCAGCACTTTGTTCAGTTGCATTTCTATGATTCCTTTAGTAATCAATTAATTATTATTTACAGATACGGCGACCAGGCAGGTGATTTTACCTGTCCATCAGTGGCCGGAATACGCGCTTTGAAACGCCCATCTGTAGAAACCAGATTCAGCACAGATCCCATCCCCTGAGAAGAGCTGTAGATTACCATCGTGCCGTTAGGTGCCAGACTCGGCGTTTCATCCAGGAACGTTGACGACAGAACTTGAACGCCACCCGCTACCAGATCTTGTTTGGCAATGTGCTGCTGCCCACCGTTGGAGCTGACCATTACCATAAATTTACCGTCGCTGCTCACGTCTGAGTTCTGGTTCTGTGAACCTTCCCAGGTAATACGCTGTGGAGCACCGCCGTTGATGTTGACTTTGTAGATTTGTGGACGGCCAGCCTGGTCAGAGGTAAACGCCAGGTTTTGACTGTCCGGGAACCATGAAGGTTCAGTGTTGTTGCTGCGACCGTCGGTCACCTGACGGATCTGGCCAGAGCCAATGTCCATCACGTACAGGTTCAGGCTACCGGTTTTTGACAGCGCAAACGCCAGTTTAGACCCGTCCGGAGAGAACGAAGGCGCGCCGTTGTGACGTGGGAAGGACGCTACCTGACGAACGGCACCGTTTGCCAGCGTCTGGATGACCAGCGCAGAACGACCGCTTTCGAAGGTCACATAGGCGAGCTTAGAACCGTCCGGAGACCAGGCTGGAGACATCAGCGGCTGGGAAGAACGCTTCACCAGGAACTGGTTGTAGCCGTCGTAGTCAGAGACGCGCAGCTCATACGGGAACTGACCACCGTTGGTCTGCACCACATAAGCAATACGGGTACGGAACGCACCTTTAATGCCGGTCAGTTTTTCAAATACCGCATCGCTGGCAGCGTGTGCCGCGTAGCGCAGGTACTGTTTAGTGACCTTGTAAGAGTTCTGAGCCAGAACGGTACCTGGTGCACCGCCGGTATCCACCAGCTGCCAGGCCACATTGTAAGAGCCGTCCGGGTTAGGGGTAACCTGACCCACAACGACCGCATCAATACCCAGCGCAGACCATGCCGCAGGCTGTACTTCCTGCGCGCTGCCCGGCTGCTGAGGCAGACGAGAACGATCTAACGGGTTGAATTTACCGCTGTTACGCAGGTCAGCCGCCACGATGCCACCGGCATCTTCAGGTGCAGCGCCAGGACCGGCCCACTGGAACGGAACAACGCCGATTGGGCGTGCCGAGTCCACCCCCTGGGTGATCTCGATACGTACTTCTGCGTGCAGGACTGCTGCCCACAGCATTAAAAAACCAAATGCTACACGTAATGCCTGCTTCATCATATCTCCCTTATCCGGGTAACCTTACCCACGATAATTTAGCAGAATGTTAACAAACTCAAATAGACAAAACTACCAGAACCCTGTGACTAAACCTGGTCTAATTTTCCCCGTTTGCACGGGGAAAATGTAACTTAAGGTTTGAAGTCCAGCGGCGCATTTTTGAAGACTTCGTAAACAGCCTGAGATGGCGGTTTAGGCATCTTCGCCTGACGCGCTGCAGCCAGGGCCGCAGTACATAAAGCCGGGTCGCCACCTTCAGACTTAATATCCAGCAGCATGCCGTCCGGAGCCAGTTTTATACGCAACGTACACGTTTTACCGGCGTAGGAAGACGCATCATAGAATCGGCTTTCAATAGCGGATTTAATCTGCGCGGCATAACCGTTGATTTCAGCCCCTGTCGCACCGTTACTCTTAGTGTTACCGCTTCCCGTCGGCGCTGCGTTGTTTCCTTTCGCACCACCGCCCGTTTTCGGCGCATTCTTACCGGAGCTCAAATCGCCCAGCAGATCGTCAACCCCCGCGGCGGCAGCAGCTTTTTCAGCGGCGGCGGCCTTCTTCGCAGCGGCTTTTTCAGCTGCCGCTTTCTTATCGGCTGCGGCCTTCTCAGCGGCAGCTTTTTTATCAGCTGCGGCTTTTTCGGCGGCAGCGGCTTTTTCTGCCGCGGCTTTCTCGGCAGCAGCCGCTTTCTTCGCGGCCTCGGCAGCGGCTTTCTTCTCGGCTTCCTGAGCGGCTTTTTTCGCGGCTTCGGCTTCAGCTTTCTTCTGAGCATCGGCAGCGGCTTTCTTCGCGGCTTCGGCTTCAGCTTTCTTCTGAGCATCGGCAGCGGCTTTCTTCGCGGCTTCCGCTTCGGCTTTCTTCTGGGCGTCGGCAGCGGCTTTCTTCGCGGCTTCCGCCTCGGCTTTCTTCTGCGCTTCTGCCGCTAATTTAGCCTGGGCATCAGCCTGCGCTTTGGCGTCCGCTGCGGCTTTGGCTGCCGCCTCTTCCGCCTGCTTTTGCTGCTCCTGAGCTTTCTTCGCGGCCTCTTCGGCTTGTTTCTGCTGTTCCGCCTGCGCTTTCGCGGCTTCCTGCGCCTGCAAACGTTCTTTCTCGAGCTGCTTCAAACGCTCCTGCTCTGCGGCCTGCTTTTCACGCAGCTCTTCCGCCTGCTGTTGCGCCTGTTTTTCACGCTGCTCTTCAGCCCGTTTGGCACTCGCCTTCTGCTGTTGTTCGCGATTATAGTTCTGTACTACCGCACCGGGATCCACCATCACGGCGTCAATGGAAGACCCTCCACCGCCGCCGGCTGATGCATCAATATGCTCGTCGAACGAACTCCAGATCAGCGCTGCAAAAAGAATAACGTGCAGCACTGCGGAGACGATTATCGCTCGCTTAAGCTTGTCGTTCTGTTCGGTTGCCTTTGACACTATCGGTTCCCAAAAACTACGCGGATGATCAAATAGGTTGGGTCATTAAGCCAACTGACTTAACACCCGCACTATGTAGCAAGTTCAGCGCTTTAATAATTTCATCGTAGGGTACGTCCTTCGCGCCACCGATTAAGAAGACCGTTTTCGGATTTGACGCCAGGCGACGCTGCGCTTCAGCAATAACCTGCTCAGGCGGCAGCTGATCCATACGATCTTTCTCTACCACCACGCTGTATTGCCCTACGCCGGAAACCTCAATGATAACAGGAGGATCGTCATTGGTGCTCACCGCCTGTGATTCTGTCGCATCCGGCAGATCCACTTCCACGCTCTGGGTAATGATGGGGGCTGTTGCCATGAAGATCAGCAGCAGTACCAGCAGGACGTCCAGCAGTGGAACGATATTGATTTCGGACTTGAGCTCGCGACGACCTCGTCCACGGGATCTGGCCATGGTTTACCCCTTGTTGCTCTCGGTGCTGGTAAACGCCTGACGGTGCAGAATCGCGGTGAACTCTTCCATAAAGTTGTCGTAGTTCAGTTCCAGTTTGTTCACGCGCTGGTTCAGACGGTTATACGCCATAACCGCCGGAATAGCCGCAAACAGACCGATAGCGGTCGCAATCAGTGCTTCAGCGATACCCGGTGCAACCATCTGCAACGTGGCCTGCTTCACCGCGCCCAGCGCGATAAAGGCGTGCATAATCCCCCACACGGTACCAAACAGGCCGATATACGGGCTGATGGAACCTACCGTGCCAAGGAAAGGAATGTGCGTTTCAAGGTTTTCCAGCTCACGGTTCATAGAGATACGCATCGCACGCGAAGCACCTTCTACCACCGCTTCCGGCGCGTGATTATTCGCACGGTGCAGGCGGGCAAACTCTTTGAATCCGCTATAAAAAATTTGCTCGGAGCCGGTCAGATTCTCGCGGCGTCCCTGGCTCTCCTGATACAGACGAGAAAGCTCAATACCCGACCAGAACTTATCTTCAAACGCTTCAGCTTCACGGCCAGCGGCATTGAGGATACGCGTTCTCTGGATAATGATGGCCCAGGATGCGATTGAAAAACCAATCAAAATCAACATGATAAGTTTAACCAGAAGGCTTGCCTTCAGGAACAAATCAAGGATATTCATGTCAGTCACTGCTTAAACTCCGCGACAATAGACTTAGGAAGCGCACGAGGCTTCATTATGGTTGGATCAACACAAACAATCAGCACTTCAGCTGAGTTCAGTACGGTATTCTCTGCGTTGACTATCCGCTGCGTGAAAACCAGTGAGGTCCCGCGCATTGATGTAATTTCAGTTTGGACTTCGAGCATATCGTCGAGTCTGGCAGGCGCAAAATACTCAAGCGTCATCTTGCGTACCACGAAGGCAACTCGCTCAGCCAACAGCACCTGTTGACTAAAGTGATGATGGCGCAGCATCTCTGTGCGTGCCCGTTCATAAAAAGCAACGTAGCTGGCGTGGTAAACCACACCACCGGCATCGGTGTCTTCGTAATAGACACGAACCGGCCATCGAAACAGCGTTGTATTCACTTTACATCCCAGTAATGCAACTAAAGTTAATGCTTTTAAACTTCGCTACTATACGCGCGGGAATGAGGGTTGGGAATGGGAGAAAGTAAACGGAGAGTAAATTTTTATGGGCTTGGGTAAGCCCATAACGTTAACGGACATTTCTTATTCAGAAGAAGAAGAAAATCAAACCGGCGAGAAGCACCAGATCGGCAACCAGCGGACAAAAAATTCCCTGCCAGTGAACGGCTTTCGGACGAAAGCCCACGCCGTGGATCACGCCTGCGCAGACCGCCCACATAATGAGGAAGCCGTGCCAGATTTCAAGCTCGCTGGTTTTCGCTGCAAAGCGCGAAGGGTCCCAGAAGATACAACCTGCCAGCAGTAATGCCATCACTAAAGAAAGCGCCCGTAACGGGCGCTTATCCATTACCGCATATAACGTTGCGATAATATTCATCAGTGTTTTTCTTCACCCGCTTTGGTCGCTTCGACGTGCTCAAGCGCCAGGGCAGTGATGACACCAAATGCACAGGCAAGAAGCGTCCCTAAAATCCATGCGAAATACCACATATTCAGCTCCTTACTTAGTACATAGAGTGGGTGTTGCTTTCGATATGTTCTTTGGTGATGCGACCGAACATTTTCCAGTAACACCAGATGGTGTAGGCCAGAACAATCGGAACGAACACGCAAGCAACATACGTCATCAGGTTCAGCGTCATGTGGCTGGACGTTGCATCCCACATCGTCAGGCTAGCATTCAGCATGGTGCTGGATGGCATGACGAATGGGAACATGGCAATACCCGCCGTCAGAATAATGCATGCCAGGGTCAGTGAAGAGAACACGAACGCCAGAGCGCCTTTCTCCAGACGAGACGTCAACACGGTCAGCAGCGGCAGCAGCACGCCCAGAGCCGGGATAGCCCACAGCGCAGGGGTGTTGTTGAAGTTCACCAGCCATGCGCCCGCCTGACGCGCCACTTCTTTGGTCAGCGGGTTAGACGGCGCGGTATGGTTGATTGCAGACGTCACCACGTAGCCATCAATGCCGTACACCACCCACACACCGGCCAGCGCGAAGCAGACCAGCGTGACCAGCGCAGCAACCTGAGCCGTCGCGCGAGAACGCAGGTGCAGCTCACCCACCGTACGCATCTGCAGGTAAGTTGCGCCCTGGGTAATGATCATCGCCACGCTCACCACACCGGCCAGCAGACCAAACGGGTTCAGCAGCTGGAAGAAGTTACCGGTGTAGTAAAGACGCATGTATTCGTCCAGATGGAACGGTACGCCCTGCAGCAGGTTACCGAACGCCACGCCGATCACCAGCGGTGGAACGAAGCTACCGATGAAGATGCCCCAGTCCCACATGTTGCGCCAGCGGGTGTCTTCAATCTTGGAACGGTAGTCGAAACCGACCGGACGGAAGAACAAAGAGGCCAGCACCAGAATCATCGCCACATAGAAGCCGGAGAACGCAGCCGCGTAGACCATCGGCCAGGCAGCAAACAGCGCGCCGCCTGCGGTGATCAGCCACACCTGGTTACCGTCCCAGTGAGGGGCGATGGAGTTGATCATGATTCGACGCTCGGTGTCATTACGACCGAGGAAACGGGTGAGCATCCCCACCCCCATGTCGAAACCATCCGTGACGGCGAAACCGATCAGCAGAACGCCGATCAACAGCCACCAGATAAAACGCAATACTTCATAATCGATCATTTGATGACTCCTGTCTTAGCGTGCCGGCTGAGTAGTCGCAGTGGACTGCTCGTAGTGATAGCGACCGGTTTTCAGGCTGCTTGGGCCAAGGCGCGCGAACTTGAACATCAGGAACAGTTCAGCCACCAGGAACAGGGTGTACAGACCGCAAATCAGCAGCATGGAGAAGATCAGATCGCCCGCTGTCAGGGACGAGTTCGCTACCGCGGTTGGCAGTACCTCACCAATCGCCCATGGCTGACGGCCATACTCGGCAACAAACCAGCCGGATTCAATCGCGATCCACGGCAGTGGAATCCCGTACAGCGCGGTGCGCAGCAGCCATTTTTTCTCGCCGATACGGTTGCGAATCACGGACCAGAAGGAGGCCGCAATGATCAGCAGCATGATGATGCCGCAGCCCACCATGATACGGAATGCAAAGTACAGCGGCGCAACGCGCGGAATGGAGTCTTTGGTTGCCATCTGGATCTGCGCTTCCGTCGCATCAGAAACGTTCGGGGTATAGCGTTTCAGCAGCAGACCGTAACCCAGGTCTTTCTTCACGGTGTTGAACTGATCGCGAACAGCCTGATCGGTAGAACCGGCACGCAGCTGTTCCAGCAGCGAGTAGGCCTTCATACCGTTACGGATACGCTCTTCGTGCTGAACCATCAGCTCTTTCAGACCCGTCACCTGCTTATCGACAGAACGGGTGGCGATGATGCCCAGCGCGTAAGGGATCTGAATCGCGAAGCGGTTTTCCTGTGCGTCCTGATCGGGAATACCGAACAGCGTAAAGGCAGCAGGCGCCGGTTGGGTTTCCCATTCGGCTTCGATGGCGGCCAGTTTGGTTTTCTGCACGTCGCCCATTTCGTAACCGGATTCATCACCCAGAACGATAACAGAGAGGATGGCAGCCATACCGAAGCTTGCAGCGATAGCAAAGGAGCGCTTGGCAAACGCGAAGTCACGACCGCGCAGCATATAGTAAGAACTGATACCCAGGATAAACATCGCGCCGCACACATAGCCAGAAGCGACGGTGTGAACGAATTTAACCTGCGCAACCGGGTTCAGGACCAGCTCGGCAAAGCTGACCATCTCCATGCGCATGGTTTCGAAGTTGAAATCAGACGCGATAGGGTTCTGCATCCAGCCGTTCGCTACCAGGATCCACAGCGCGGACAGGTTCGAACCTAATGCCACCAGCCAGGTCACCGCCATATGCTGGACTTTACCCAGACGGTCCCAACCGAAGAAGAACAGACCTACAAAGGTGGATTCGAGGAAGAATGCCATCAGACCTTCAATGGCCAGCGGCGCACCGAAGATATCCCCTACATAGTGGGAATAGTAAGACCAGTTAGTCCCGAACTGGAACTCCATGGTCAAACCGGTTGCCACGCCCAGTGCGAAGTTGATACCAAACAACTTGCCCCAGAACTTGGTCATATCTTTATAAATCTGTTTGCCGGAGAGAACGTATACCGTTTCCATGATGGCCAGCAGGAACGCCATACCGAGCGTCAGCGGCACAAAAAGGAAGTGGTACATCGCGGTCAAGGCAAACTGTAAGCGCGACAGTTCGACTATATCTAACATCATGACTCCTTGCTCATCGCATGAAGACTCCGAGAGTGAACCCCGTCAGAGAGAGATCCACACGCATGCCCCAATACAAATTATTCGCATCCTTGTCGTCGTTATTACCCTAAAGGAAGATAAAAACGATGACGTGAGGTTACAAATACGTTAATAAAAAACTCAAATTGATCCCGCAAATATAATACGCTGCAAAACCCTTACGATAAACAGGTTTTTATTGAATCACATTTACGTTTTTCGACGGCGATCAATTTATAGCAAAATTACCACTTTTCGGCCATTTTGATCGGGGACAATTTAGCGCTTTTCAGTGCCTTTTTCCAAGGTTTAAACTTTGATTTAAATCAAAAACAGACACCAATGTTAACTATGTTTAATCATGGTGAGAGTGGTAAAGACCATGTTAACGATATGTACATGCAAAGATATGGTTGGTTATCGAAGAAGGGAAAAAATATAAACAGAAGTGATTTTAATTAACGCGAAAGAAAAGCATCCTTTCGATGTACGACAACCAATAAAGCTTAGTCGGGCCGGGTTATTTTTCCATTGAATTTTTGCGGCCCTTCGCAATTACATTTATTTTACTTTTGTCACTCCATAACTTAACACCGTCATGTGACTATTTAATGAAAAAAGGCCGCACCTTCTGCAGCCTTTTTCGAATCAATGGTCAGGCGATAAGAATACTAAAGGTTCGCGACTGCCCGGGCCTGAATGCCCCCGCAATCCCCACTCCTTCACACCGTTCCATTATGCGTTCATTCATGTCCGTCTCGCGGCACCGCTTCACCCTCGGATTCATGGATAACGTCGTGTCACATGCGCTGGACTCTGAAGGGTTGAACAGGCGGAGGATAAGCTCATCACGATCTTCAGCCTTTTTCAGCGTACTGAGCACGCACCCCGTGGGCGAAAGCGCGAGCAGACTGTAACTTTCCGGCGTGATAAACGACGCGCGATTCAGCTTCATCGCGTCCCAGGGAATTTTGTTATAGCACTGCACCGGCGTTAACCATGCTTTAGCCTGCTGCGCAACGCCCGCGTTTTCCGGCGTGCCGCTGAAGCTGAAGAGGCTAAAGCGACAGGTTAACGGCCCGCGAACCTGAGAGTCAGGAACAGGCATTTTGATCCCCGAAGGTCTGCCCGGACGCAGCAGCAGGTCCTCTTTGCCGAGTACCCCCACGCCACGCAACAGGGTCAAGGCGAAGGCTTTTTTGTCATCCCCCACCACTTCAAACTCACGCAGTCCTTCGGTGAACAGCGCCAGCCCGTTTCGCTTTTCCTGCAGGACGGCATAGTTGAGTAAATTCCAGACGGGTACCGGTGCTTCTTTCCACCCCTCCTCCTGCCAGTTTTGCATCGCCGCGTCCTGCACCGGGCGAGTGAGCGTGCCAAACTGCGTATCCGCTAACACTTCCTGAGTGATAAACGGCGTTGGGATTAGTACCCGAACGCGGTGGTCGTCGGCCTGGTTATCAATACGCACCGCCACATCAATGCGTCTGCTGTTATGACTGAGCGTAATCTCAAACTCAGCGTCGACGTAGCCGTTTCGCTGGCGAGCGGCGCGCTCGGCCAGATTAGCCGGAACGGCGATCCGATGGCGGATAGCCGCCCTGCTCTGCCAGCCCTCGTGCGTGACCTTAGCCTGATGTTCACCCTGCGCTGAAGTAAGTCTCCACCCTTCCCGCGACGGCGAGTAGTCGTACTCATCGCCATCATCGGAACTCTCCTCGATCTCCAGCACGCGGTCATAAATAAGCCCGGTCTCTTTGTCGCGCAGGCGCAGCGTGCCGTCGTCATTTAAGTCAATCTGCCAGAAGGCATTTTCAAGTAAGGATTCGGTGTTTTTCACCGCAGGGAGCACCTTCCCGGCCACGTTTGGTTCGATAAACAGCGTGCGGTAGCCCATCGACGGCAGTATCTGGCGGATCTGAATATCAAACTCCATAAACGGTTCGTAATTGCCGTAATGGACAATCTGCCGGTCAATAAGACCCGGGTCGAGCTCGCGCGCGCTGCGGATGAAGAAGGGGATTTCATTGCCTTTTTCATCCCGAAGGCGGAACTGGCTGGCGCGCAGCCGAATCGTGGTGTTTATCACCTCTTCACGCGGCCAGGGCATCAGGTTGAACATAACCAGCTTATCGGCATCGCTTTGCGGCATGTTGTCGACAATCTTGCGCATAGAGAAACGCACCAGGTTGTCAGCCATGTCCTCAGCCAGCTCAAAGCGGGAGACAATCTCACGGTGCACCTTGTCGCTACAGCAGCAGCCGATGCTGTCGTGAGCGTGGTTTTTGAGGATCTCTTTCCACATTTTCTCCAGCAGGCCGTGGTGGTAGTCGAAGCCCAGCGTCCAGGCAAGCGTCGCCAGCGGCTCGAGGATATTGACAATTTTGTTCTCGATACGCGCATGGGCGATTTTAATGTCCATGCGCGTGGAACCGATGGTCCGGTGAACGCGCATGTATTTCCCGTCAATAAACTCCCCTTTCAACGTCGCCAGGGCGTCGCGGTGCGCGTCGATGCGATCAAACACCTCCTCAAACCGACTCATCACAAATTGACGCTGGGGATAGATTTCACGAAGCGTCTTCATCACCGCGAAAATGTTCTGCTGCAGGGGCATCTGATCGTGGCCGTTGGGCAGCAAAATCTCGTTGGTGACGGAGGCGTTTTCCAGCACCTCGAAATAACTGTCGAGCCGTTTTCGCAGACCGGCTTCATCCTCCGGTAAGTACTTACCAATCGCGTAGCCCAGCGGCAGCACCTGCGTAGTCACTTCACTGCCGTCCTGGCTCTGCCAGAGAAACTCGGTTTTATCGGTCCCGTGTCGCTCAGAACAGCCGCGCCAGAACATCGCGCGCGTAATGCCAAATCCGTTATAGATATGCGGAAGCTGGCCGGACATACCAAACGAATCTGGTAGATAACCGATCTTCATCGGCTCGCCAAACGCCAAGCAGTCGCGCATGCCGTACATCAGGTTGCGGACAATCGACTCGCCGCTCACAATCGTGGTGTCGGTCTGGGTATACCAGGGGCCGATAATGAGTTTCCCTTGTTCGACAAGCGCCTTCACGCGAGAGCGGTTTTCGGGCACGACGGCAAAATAATCCTCCAGCACCGCCGTCTGTCCATCGAGGACATAATATTTATACTCGTCATCCTGCTCCAGGCGGGTCAGGATCTCTTCCATATTATTGACCAGAAGAATACGCGACTCTTCGGTGGTGAAGTACCACTCACGGTCCCAGTGCATATGCGGCGTGATATGAACGCGAGATACGGCTTTCATCTTCGTTTCCTGTGTGTGCGTTATTACGGTATGGCGTCTTCAGTGACGTAGCTGCCTTTTTTCACCGCCTGGCGTCGCCAGAGCAGCAGAACAAAGGTGGAGATAGCGGTCCCCACCAGCGCCGCGCCAAACCAGCCCGCCGCCGCAACCACACCACTCAACCCGGCATCGTGAAGTAAAAAGAGAGAGAAAATACCGGCCCCCGGCGTAGACAGCCCGATCCCCATCGCGCCGACAATCGCGCCTGTGACCATGGAGCCAAGCACAAATGAACCAATGACGCGAAGCGGATCTTCAATCGCCATTGGAATCGCCCCTTCGGTAATGCCCGCGAGGCCAAGCAGCCAGGTGGATTTACCGGTTTCAATTTCAAACGATTTGAACAGCTTCGGCGCCAGCAACGTTGAGGCCGTAACGGTGAAGGCCGACACCATTTTGACGGAGGCAAAGATGGCATAAGGACCGTATACCCCGTTAGCCATCGCGCCCAGACAGAACGCGTAAGAGGCTTTATTGACCGGGCCACCCAAATCGAATGAGCACATAAATCCGAGGATCGCCCCGAGGAGCAGCGCATTCGCGCCGGACAGCCCATTAAGCCAGGCGGTGAGCGTGTTATTAAGCCAGGCCACCGGCTCACCGATGACAAACAGCATCAGGCTGCCTGCACCCAGTACGCCAATGACCGGATAGAGATAAAACGTCAAGAAGCCGTTGAACCGGCTACTCAGGCGAATATGATTTTTCACCCAGCGCATCAAGTAGCCCGCGATTAGCCCGCCAACGATAGCCCCGAGAAAACCCGAGCCGATCATATTGGCAGCCAGACCGGCCGCAAAGCCCGGCGTCAGGGCGGGTTTATCCGCCAGCGAGTAAGCGGTATAGGCCGCCAGAACCGGGATCATCAATATGCCAAGCATGCCGCCGCCCAGCTTGCGGTATAGCCACAGCCACGAGTTTTCCTGGTCGAACAGGTGCTGCAGGCCCAGGATTTGCGCCAGCAGCACTGAAACGGCCAGCACCGTACCGCCGGCGACGATCAGCGGCACCGCGAAGGAGATGCCGCTGAGAAGCGCCTGCTTGAGTTCAGATTTAACGCTCTTTTTCGTTTCGGTATCGACCTGCGCATGCCGCGCGACGGTAGAAGGCTTTAGCGCCAGCGCGCGCTCAATGAGCGCTTCAGCATGCCGCAGGGGTTCCGCGACGGGCACGGAAAGGGCCGGGATCCCCTGAAAGCGCTCGATCTCTTTAATCGCCACTTCTGCCGCAAAAATGCACGCTTTCGCCTCCCGCAGCTGCTGCGCGGTGATGCGTCCCTCAATGCCGTTCGCCCCCTGCTTTTCGACCACCACGTTGACGCCCAGCTTACGCCCCGCTTTTTCCAGGTACTCAGCCGCCATGTAGGTATGGGCAATCCCAGCCGGACAGGCGGTGACGCAGACGACGGTGGGTGCATTCAGCAATGGGGCAATCTCGTCTTCCTGCGAGACCCCGTTCAGCGCATCAAGGAGATCCTCCGCCGTCGCTGCAGCCATAACGCGTTCCCGAAGCGCATCATCTGCCAGGCGAGACGTCAGTGAGGTCGGCACCTGGATATGCGTGGATCCCGCTTCAGCAGGCGGGATGGCAAGCAGGACAATCAGCTCAACGTTTTCAGGGCCGTCCACCCCCTCCCACTCCAGCGGTTCGCTCAGCGTAGCAACCGCAAAAGCCGCTTCGTTCACCGCGCTCGATTTACCATGCGGGACAGCCAGCCCTTCACCCAGTGCCGTTGGCCCCTGCGATTCGCGGCGGTAGACCTCCGCCAAAAATGCCTCGCCATCAGTAATTTTGCCCAGCGCCACCAGCCGCATCGTAAGCTGGCGAATGGCCTCATCGCGGCTGGCATAGCGTGCCTGCACGCAGACAGCACGGGCGTGGGTCAGAGTCGTCAGGTTCATGAGATCCTCACACTTAAGTTGTTATTGTCTGGCGGCAATTGTGGCAGGTCATTCAATACATTTATGTGATCATTTTCACTAACAACGCTAAATTTGTATTTAATTGGTATTATTTACAAATTTCAGGCTGAAGGCATAATTCCGTGAAAAGGTATTAGAAAGGCAGATTCGATGGGTCACAAACCGATGTACCGGCAGATAGCCGATGCGCTTCGCGAGAAAATTACTGCGGGTGAGTTAAAACCCGGCGATGCGTTACCGACGGAATCCAGCCTTCAGGAGGCATTCAACGTTAGCCGCGTCACGGTGCGACAGGCGCTGAAGCTGCTTACGGAAGAGCAGATCGTTGAGAGCATTCAGGGCAGCGGCACCTACGTAAAAGAAGAGCGCGTCAATTACGACATTTACCAGCTCACCGGTTTTTACGAAAAACTGGCGGACCGGAACGTGGATTCCCACAGCGAGGTGAGCACTTTCGAAGTACTGAAAGCCGATGAAAAACTTGCCGAAAAGCTGAATATCGCTCATGACGATAAAGTCTGGCACGTCAAACGCGTTCGTTTTATCAAACAGAAACCGGTGAATCTGGAAGAGACGTGGATGCCGCTGGCGATGTTCCCCGACCTCACCTGGGAAGTGATGGAAAACTCGAAATACCACTACGTTGAGCAGATCAAAAAGCTGGTTATCGACCGCAGCGAGCAGGAGCTGGTGCCGATCATGCCTTCAGAGGAGGCGATCGCCGCGCTGTCACTCGATCCGACAAAGCCGATCCTAGAAAAAGTCTCCCGCGGGTTTCTGAAGGACGGACGGGTATTTGAATACAGCCGCAACGTGTTCAATACCGATGATTACAAGTTCACGCTAGTCGCCAGACGCAGGCAATAAAAAAGGCCGCTTTACAGCGGCCAACCATGTCGAAACGGACATTTTTATACTGCAACGCCCCCCTCTCGGGGAGCAGAGAGGACTTACTTAATAATGGATTTCAGTGCTTCGCCGATATCCGCCAGGCTGCGAACGGTCTTCACGCCTGCGGCTTCAAGCGCTGCGAATTTCTCATCAGCCGTACCCTTACCCCCGGCGATGATCGCGCCTGCGTGACCCATACGCTTGCCTTTCGGCGCGGTTACACCGGCGATGTAACCTACAACCGGCTTGGTCACGTGTTCTTTGATGTAAGCAGCCGCTTCTTCTTCCGCGCTACCGCCGATCTCACCGATCATCACGATCGCTTCGGTCTGTGGATCTTCCTGGAACATCTTCAGGATGTCGATGAAGTTAGAGCCCGGGATCGGGTCACCGCCGATGCCCACGCAGGTGGACTGGCCGAAGCCGTAATCGGTGGTCTGCTTAACCGCTTCATAAGTCAGGGTACCGGAACGGGAGACGATGCCCACTTTGCCCGGCTTGTGAATGTGGCCCGGCATGATGCCGATTTTGCATTCGCCCGGGGTGATCACGCCTGGGCAGTTCGGGCCGATCATGCGCACACCGGCTTCATCCAGCTTCACCTTCACGGTCAGCATATCCAGCGTTGGGATACCTTCGGTGATGGTGATGATCAGTTTGATACCCGCATCGATTGCTTCCAGAATGGAGTCTTTGCAGAACGGTGCCGGAACGTAGATCACGGTGGCGGTAGCGCCGGTTGCTTCTACGGCTTCACGCACGGTGTTGAACACCGGCAGGCCCAGGTGGGTGGTGCCGCCTTTACCTGGCGTTACGCCGCCAACCATGTTGGTGCCGTAGGCAATCGCCTGTTCGGAGTGGAAAGTCCCCTGGCTACCGGTGAAGCCCTGGCAGATAACCTTGGTATCTTTATTAATTAAAACTGACATTATTTCCCCTCCACTGCGGCAACAACCTGCTGAGCTGCATCCGTCAGACTTTTCGCTGCAATAATATTCAGGCCGCTGTCAGCCAGTTTTTTCGCGCCGAGTTCAGCGTTGTTACCTTCCAGACGCACAACTACCGGAACGTTAACGCCCACTTCTTCTACCGCACCGATGATACCGTCGGCGATCAGGTCGCAACGGACGATACCGCCGAAGATGTTCACCAGAACGGCCTTCACGTTGTCGTCAGAGAGAATGATTTTAAACGCTTCGGTTACGCGCTCTTTGGTTGCGCCACCGCCTACGTCGAGGAAGTTTGCTGGCTCACCGCCGTGCAGCTTAACGATGTCCATGGTGCCCATTGCCAGGCCCGCACCGTTAACCATGCAGCCGATGTTGCCGTCCAGCGCCACGTAGTTCAGCTCCCACTGTGCAGCCTGTGCTTCACGCGGGTCTTCCTGAGACTGGTCGCGCATTTCGCGCAGATCCGGCTGGCGGAACAGCGCGTTGCCGTCAGCGCCCAGCTTGCCGTCGAGGCAGATCAGATCGCCCTGGGTGGTGATCACCAGTGGGTTGATCTCGATCAGCGCCAGATCGCGCTCCAGGAAGATGGTCGCCAGACCCATGAAGATCTTGGTGAACTGCTGAACCAGCTTGCCTTCCAGGCCCAGCTTAAACGCCAGCTCGCGACCCTGGTAAGGCATTGGGCCCGCCAGCGGATCGATAGCCACTTTGTGGATCAGGTGCGGGGTCTCTTCCGCCACTTTTTCGATTTCCACGCCGCCTTCGGTAGACGCCATGAACACCACGCGACGGGAGCTACGGTCAACAACCGCGCCCAGGTACAGCTCTTTGGCGATGTCGGTCGCGGCTTCAACCAGGATCTGGTTAACCGGCTGGCCGTTCGCGTCCGTCTGGTACGTCACCAGGCGCTTGCCGAGCCAATGTTCCGCAAACGCACGGATCTCTTCTTTGCTCTTAACAACCTTCACACCGCCCGCTTTACCACGGCCACCAGCGTGAACCTGACATTTAACTACCCACGGGCCGGAACCGATTTTAGATGCGGCTTCTTCTGCTTCACGCGGGGTAGTACAGGCATAACCCACCGGAGCCGGTAAGCCATACCGGGCAAACAGCTGTTTGGCCTGATATTCATGTAAGTTCATGTGTTCTATCCATCCTTCAGGGTAATCGTTATCTTCAAACCTGTAGACCGGCGCGGTCTGTGTGCCGGATGGCGCTACGCTTATCCGGCCTACAGGGCAGGTGATGCTAAATCGTTACTAGACGTCCAGCAGCAGACGCGTTGGATCTTCCAGCAGCTCTTTAATGGCGACCAGGAAGCCCACGGACTCGCGGCCGTCGATCAGGCGGTGGTCGTAAGAGAGCGCCAGGTACATCATCGGCAGGATCTCAACTTTACCGTCTACCGCCATCGGACGATCTTTAATGGCATGCATACCCAGGATCGCGCTCTGCGGCGGGTTAATGATCGGGGTAGACATCAGCGAGCCGAATACGCCGCCGTTGGTAATGGTGAAGTTACCGCCGGTCAGATCGTCTACGGTCAGCTTGCCGTCGCGGCCTTTCACGGCCAGCTCTTTGATATTTTTCTCGATGTCAGCCATACCCAGGGTATCCACATCACGCAGAACCGGGGTGACCAGGCCGCGTGGAGTAGAAACCGCCATGCTGACGTCGAAATAGTTGTGGTAAACCACGTCATCGCCATCGATGGACGCGTTCACTTCCGGGTAACGTTTCAGCGCTTCAACCACCGCCTTCACGTAGAAGGACATAAAGCCAAGACGGATACCGTGACGTTTTTCAAACGCGTCGCCGTACTGCTTGCGCAGGTCCATGATGGGCTTCATGTTGACTTCGTTGAAGGTGGTCAGCATCGCGGTAGAGTTTTTCGCCTCCAGCAGACGCTCGGCCACGCGCTTGCGCAGGCGGGTCATTGGCACGCGTTTTTCGCTGCGGGCGCCCAGAGCAGGCTGAGCTGCTGGCGCGGCCGCAGGAGCTTTCGCTTCTGCCGCCTGAGCAGGCGCTTTCGCCAGGTGCTTGTCAATGTCTTCGCGGGTCAGACGGCCGCCCACACCGGTGCCTTTGATGGCTGCCGGGTCAAGGCTGTGTTCAGCCAGCAGGCGACGGATCGCCGGGCTGAGCGCGTCGTTAGACTGTTCTTCCAGAGAAGCCTGCTGGCGCTGAGCCGGCGTAGAGGCTTTCTCTTCAGATTTCGCGCTGGACTCTTTGCCCGCGCTGTTGCCTTCACGCAGGCGACCCAGGATCTGACGAGAGGTGACGGTGGTACCTTCATCTTCCAGCACCGCGTCCAGAACGCCATCCGCCGAAGCCGGTACTTCCAGTACCACTTTGTCAGTTTCGATTTCTACCAGCACTTCATCGCGCTTAACGGCATCGCCTGGTTTTTTGTGCCAGGTAGCGACGGTCGCATCTGCTACGGATTCAGGCAGGTCGGGAACAAGAATATCTACGCTACTCATTTTGTATCCTTTAATTAATCGACGTTCAGCGCGTCATTGACCAGATCTTGTTGCTGCTTCTGGTGAACGGACATATACCCTACCGCCGGAGAGGCGGAGGCCGGGCGACCTGCGTAACGCAGGGCTGACCCAAATGGAATCACTTCACGGAAATGATGCTGGCTGCAGTACCATGCGCCCTGGTTGAGCGGCTCTTCCTGGCACCAGACAAAATCATGAACGTGAGCGTAAGGTTTCAGCACTTCCTGCATCGCCTGATGCGGGAACGGATAAAGCTGTTCGATACGCACGATGGCGACATCTTTCTGATCGTTCTTGCGGCGCTGTTCCAGCAGGTCGTAATAAACCTTACCAGAACACATCACCACGCGCTTCACGGCCTGCGGATCCAGCTCGTCAATTTCACCGATGGCTGGCAGGAAGGTGCCGTTGGCCAGCTCGTCCAGGCTGGACACCGCCAGCGGGTGACGCAGCAGGGATTTCGGCGACATCACCACCAGCGGACGACGCATACCGCGCAGCGCCTGACGACGCAGCATGTGGTAGACCTGCGCCGGGGTAGACGGCACGCAGACCTGCATGTTCTGCTCGGCGCAAAGCTGCAGATAGCGTTCCAGACGCGCGGAGGAGTGCTCCGGACCCTGGCCTTCATAACCGTGCGGCAGCAGCATCACCAGACCGCACATGCGGCCCCACTTCTGCTCGCCGGAGGAGATGAACTGGTCGATAACGACCTGCGCACCGTTGGCGAAGTCACCGAACTGCGCTTCCCAGATGGTCAGGGTGCGCGGTTCCGCCGTGGCGTAACCGTATTCGAAAGCCAGTACCGCTTCTTCAGACAGCACGGAGTCCCAGACCTTGAACTGGCCCTGACCGTTGTGCACGTGCTGCAGCGGAGTATAGGTTGAACCGTTGGACTGGTTGTGAACCACCGCGTGACGGTGGAAGAAGGTGCCGCGGCCCGCATCTTCACCGGACAGACGCACAGGAATGCCTTCGTCAACCAGCGTTGCGTAAGCCAGCGTTTCCGCGCCGCCCCAGTCGAACAGCTTCTCGCCTGCCGCCATGGACTGACGGTCAGCGTAAATTTTCGCCACGCGAGACTGCATCTCAATAGCGTCCGGTACGGTGCTGATGCGTTTAGCCAGCTCCTGCAGGCGCTTCATCTCCACCTTGTTCGGGTAGCTCTCATCCCACTCGTGGTTGAGGTACGGCGACCAGGTAAAGGAGTGCATGTTCATCGGACGCAGCTCTTTCACCACGCATTCACCCGCATCCAGCGCGTCGCGGTAGAGGTTGACCATTTCGGTCGCATCTTCCAGCGTCGTCACTTTGTCGCTCTCCAGCTTGTCAGCATAGATTTTGCGCGGGGTCGGGTGTTTTTTGATTTTCTGGTACATCAGCGGCTGGGTTGCACTTGGCTCATCCGCTTCGTTGTGGCCGTGACGGCGGTAGCAGAAGAGGTCAATGAACACATCGCGTTTGAAGGTATTACGGAAGTCCAGCGCCAGACGGGTAACGAAGGCAACGGCTTCCGGGTCATCCGCGTTAACGTGGAAGATTGGCGCCTGCACCATCTTACCGATGTCGGTGCAGTACGGGGTAGAACGCGCATCCAGCGGGTTAGAGGTGGTGAAGCCCACCTGGTTGTTGATCACGATGCGAACGGTACCGCCCACTTCGTAACCACGCGCTTTCGACATGTTCAGGGTTTCCTGAACCACGCCCTGCCCTGTGACCGCCGCATCGCCGTGGATGGTGATCGGCAGCACTTTATTGCTGCTCGGCTCGTCCAGACGATCCAGACGCGCGCGCACGGAACCGATAACCACCGGGCTAACGATTTCCAGGTGTGACGGGTTAAACGCCAGCGCCAGGTGAACCAGACCGCCTTCGGTTTCGATATCCGACGAGAAGCCCATGTGGTACTTCACGTCGCCGGTGCCGAGGTGTTCTTTATGTTTGCCCGCGAATTCGTCGAACAGGTCCTGCGGTTTTTTACCCAGCACGTTGACCAGCACGTTCAGACGACCGCGGTGCGCCATGCCCAGCACCACTTCACGGGTGCCGCTCTTGCCCGCGTGACGAATCAGCTCTTTCAGCATCGGCACCAGCGCGTCGCCGCCTTCCAGCGAGAAGCGTTTTGCGCCCGGGAACTTCGCGCCCAGATAGCGCTCAAGCCCTTCCGCTGCGGTCAGTTCGTTCAGGAAGCGTTTTTTCTCGTCTGACGAGAAGGTCGCATGGCCCGCTACGGATTCGATGCGCTGCTGGATCCAGCGTTTCTCTTCGGTAGAGGTAATGTGCATGTATTCCGCGCCGATGGAGCCGCAGTAGGTTTGCTTGAGCGCGTCAATCAGATCGCCAAGCTTCATCGTGTCTTTGCCGATGGCAAAGGAACCTACGTTAAAGCTTTCCTGGAAATCGGCCTCGGTCAGATCGTGATACGCCGGATCGAGATCGGCCACACGGTCTTGTTTCCACAGCCCCAGCGGATCGAGATTCGCATGCTGGTGACCGCGGAAGCGATAAGCGTTGATAAGCTGCAGGACTTTAACCTGCTTCGCATTGGTGTCAGGGTCGGAAATCGCAGAAGAGTAACGTGAGGCATCCTTCGCCAGACGACGGAAATAATCACGTGTTTTGGAATGGAATTGATCCGGTTTGACCCCTGTACCAGGCAACTGCTGGAACATGGAACGCCAGTTTGCGTCCACTGAGTCAGGATCGGTTAAGAAGTCTTCATAGAGCTGTTCAATCCAGCTCTGGTTTGCACCAGAAAGGAAAGAAGAGTCCAGCCAGGCTTTCATTGCGCCGTTCTGCATCGTGATCCCTTAAGCATTTTTATGCTTACTTTCGCCGTAGAAACTACCACGCACACCGCGTGTACGTGCCGGGGTTCACCTGCGAGCTCTATGTGGCCCGCGAAGGAACCTTTAGAAACTGTCTAGACTTCAGGGCAGTTTTTAAAGGTTTCTGCATTTTGCCCGGTGGCGCTACGCTTACCGGGCCTACAGTTTCGTAGGCCGGATAAGCGCAGCGCTATCCGGCAACGTTACTTACGCACTGCGCTGCAGCAGCATCGACTTAATATGGCCGATGGCGCGCGTCGGGTTCAGCCCCTTCGGACACACACTGACGCAGTTCATGATGCTATGGCAGCGGAATACGCTGAAAGCGTCACTCAGTCCTTCCAGACGGCTGTCGGTTTCGGTGTCGCGGCTATCGATCAGGAAGCGATAGGCAGCCAGCAGACCGGCCGGGCCGATAAACTTGTCCGGGTTCCACCAGAACGACGGGCAGGACGTAGAACAACATGCGCAGAGAATACACTCGTACAACCCGTCGAGTTTTTCACGCTGCTCAGGAGACTGTAAGTGCTCGCGAGCGGGTGGATTTTGCCCATTATTCAATAAGTAAGGCTTAATCTTCTCATATTGTGCATAGAATTGCCCCATGTCTACCACCAAATCGCGCACGACCGGCAGGCCTGGCAGAGGACGGATAACAATTTTCTGACCAGGACGCTGCAGCGCTGAAATTGGCGTGATGCAGGCGAGGCCATTTTTGCCGTTCATGTTCACACCGTCAGAGCCACACACCCCTTCACGGCAGGAGCGGCGGAACGACAGCGTTGGGTCTTTTTCTTTCAGCTGGATTAACGCATCCAGCAGCATCATGTCGCGACCTTCTTCCGCTTCCAGGGTGTAGTCCTGCATGCGCGGAGCGTCATCAACATCCGGGTTATAACGATAAACTGAGAATTCGAGTTTCATTATCCTGTCTCCGCATTAGTAAGTACGAATCTTCGGCGGGAACGCCGGACGCAGTTTCGGTTCCATGTTGACGCTACGACGCGTCATGGATTCCGACTCTGGCAGGTACAGGGAATGGCACAGCCAGTTTTCGTCATCACGATCCGGGAAGTCGAAGCGGCTATGCGCGCCACGGCTTTCGGTACGGAAGTTTGCCGACATCGCGGTCGCGAACGCGGTTTCCATCAGGTTATCCAGCTCCAGGCACTCAACGCGCTGGGTGTTGAACTCGCTGGAAGTATCGTCCAGACGGGCATTTTTCAGACGCTCGCGGATCGCCTTCAGCTGCTCAAGACCTTTGGCCATCGCGTCGCCTTCACGGAATACCGAGAAGTTGTGCTGCATGCACTCCTGCAGCGCCTTACGGATTTCCACCGGATCTTCGCCGTTACGGTTGCCGTTCCAGCGGTTGAGGCGCTCAAGCGAGGCATCAATTTCGTCGTCGGTCGCGTCACGCAGCGCGCCCTGCTCGGCAATGGATTCCTGCAGATGCAGACCCACCGCACGACCAAACACCACCAGGTCCAGCAGCGAGTTGCCGCCCAGACGGTTGGCGCCGTGTACGGATACGCAGGCAATTTCGCCTACCGCGAACAGGCCAGGAATGACCACGTCTTCGCCCTGCTCGTTCACGGTCAGCGCCTGACCGGTCACTTTGGTCGGAATACCGCCCATCATGTAGTGGCAGGTTGGGATAACCGGAATCGGCTCTTTTACCGGGTCGACGTGTGCGAAGGTGCGGGACAATTCGAGGATGCCCGGCAGACGGGATTCGAGAACTTCTTTACCCAGATGGTCGAGCTTCAGCTTCGCGTGTGGCCCCCATGGGCCGTCGCAGCCGCGGCCTTCACGGATTTCGATCATGATGGAACGCGCCACCACGTCACGACCCGCCAGGTCTTTCGCATTCGGGGCATAACGCTCCATGAAGCGCTCGCCGTGTTTATTCAGCAGGTAACCACCTTCACCACGGCAGCCTTCCGTTACCAGAACGCCCGCACCGGCGATACCGGTTGGGTGGAACTGCCACATTTCCATATCCTGCACCGGCACGCCCGCGCGGATAGCCATACCGACACCGTCACCGGTGTTGATGTGCGCGTTGGTGGTGGACTGGTAAATACGGCCTGCGCCGCCGGTCGCCAGCACGGTCGCGCGGGCTTTGAAGTAAACCACTTCACCGGTTTCGATGCACAGCGCGGTACAGCCAACAATTGCGCCGTCGGCGTTTTTAACCAGATCCAGCGCGTACCACTCGGAGAAGATGGTGGTGTGGTTTTTCAGGTTCTGCTGATACAGAGTGTGCAGCAGCGCGTGGCCGGTACGGTCAGCCGCCGCCGCGGTACGTGCCGCCTGCTCGCCGCCGAAGTTTTTCGACTGGCCGCCAAACGGACGCTGGTAGATGGTGCCGTTTTCCAGACGGGAGAACGGCAGGCCCATATGGTCCAGCTCCAGAATCGCTTCCGGGCCGGTCTTACACATATATTCGATGGCATCCTGGTCGCCGATGTAGTCGGAACCTTTTACCGTATCGTACATGTGCCATTCCCAGTTATCTTCATGGGAGTTACCCAGCGCAACGGTGATACCGCCCTGCGCGGACACGGTGTGGGAACGGGTTGGGAACACTTTTGAGAGCAGCGCACAGGTCTGGCCGCTCTGGGAAATTTGCAGTGCGGCACGCATACCTGCGCCACCGGCACCAATTACAACAGCATCAAATTCTCTGACTGGCAGTTTCATTACACACCCCACACCACAACGAATCCATAAATAACGTAAACCACCAGTGCAACGACAATGGCCAGCTGCAGCGGAAGGCGAATTGCCAGCGGTTTAACGTA
Organism: Enterobacter sp. PP-008-ECC_S150; assembly: GCF_045257065.1. NCBI lineage: Bacteria > Pseudomonadati > Pseudomonadota > Gammaproteobacteria > Enterobacterales > Enterobacteriaceae > Enterobacter > Enterobacter sp. PP-008-ECC_S150. Next base: position 24,626 of record NZ_JBJHHG010000029.1, read on the forward strand.
ATCGGTCAACACCTGCCACATACCAATCCAGGCATGAATAAGGATGGAGAACAGCGCCAGCAGAGTGAACACTTTGGTGAAGGCGGATCCGAAGAACCCACTCCAGATTTCCCACGTCAGCGTGCCGCTGGTCGCGAAGAAACCAATCATATAGATGATGTAAAGGGTGAGAACGATGGCGGTAGCACGGACCAGGATGAAGTCATGTACGCCGTTGCGTCCTAATGCGGAGGCGTTGCTTACCATACGAGAACTCCTGCGAGAAGTGAAAGCACGACTGTAATCACAAATGAAATGTTAGCGGAGCGTTTCCCGGCTTCGAAAGTCTCTTCCAGGTAGCCAAAGTCCATCAGCATATGGCGAACGCCGACAACGACGTGATACGCCAGCGCGGTCAGAATGCCCCACATGATGAATTTCACGAAGAAGCTGTTCATGATGGCAGAGGCCTGGAGGAAACCTTCAGGGGAAGAGAGGCTGGTGCCCAGTAACCACAGCAAAATGCCGACCGCCACAAACGTAATCACACCCGAAACACGGTGCAGAATGGACGCTATTGCTGTTACAGGGAACCGGATCGTTTTGAGATCCAGATTGACAGGTCTTTGTTTTTTCACATTTCTTATCATGAATAACGCCCACATGCTGTTCTTATTGTTTCCTTCCTCCGGACTGCGATGCGGGTCAAGCAGCGTTCCTTTTCTATAACTGCGCGTCATGCAAAACAGTGCTTCCAGATGCTTAAACGACACGTTACAACGCTGGGTGGCTCGGGATTGCAGGGTGTTCCGGAGACCTGGCGGCAGTATAGGCCGTTCACAAAATCATTACAATTAACCTACATACAGTTTGTCGGGTTTTCTCTGGAACAGTGATCAGGGTCACGATAACAACATCTTTTTAATTTTTAATCATCTGATTTGACAAATGTTAAACAATATTGTTACAAACGTCATCAGAAAAGGCATATAATGCGCAAAAGTTATGAGGTCTCTCTTTCACCTGACAAATAGTTATGTAACAGTGTGATGGTATTGACCGAAGTTATCAGGACAGTTATTAGTGATATACAGGTTTGAATAATTCGGACTGCAAAAACGCTGATTTGCTGTTGTTTCACTGATATTTCATTCGTTTACCTGCAAGGCGCCATAGCTCTGTACCCTGGTTTGTCCTCGTGAGCTGAGCGGTAAGCCAAATAACAATCTGGTAACGGTGATTAACAGCTGAAAGCAAATCCGGTAAAGCGCAGTCTTAAGCATAAGGCGCTAAGGAGACCGTAAATGGCTGATACAAAGGCAAAACTCACCCTCAACGGTGGTGATGCTATTGAACTGGATGTGCTAAAAGGCACGCTCGGTCAGGATGTTATTGATATCCGTACGCTGGGTTCTAAAGGTGTGTTTACCTTTGACCCTGGATTTACCTCTACCGCATCTTGCGAATCCAAAATCACCTTCATTGACGGTGACGAAGGTATCCTGCTCCATCGCGGCTTCCCCATCGATCAGTTAGCCACCGAATCCAACTATCTGGAAGTGTGCTACATCCTGCTGAACGGCGAAAAACCGACGCAGGCTCAGTACGATGAATTCAAAACCACCGTGACCCGTCACACTATGATCCATGAGCAGATTACCCGTCTGTTCCATGCGTTCCGTCGTGACTCTCACCCAATGGCGGTGATGTGCGGGATTACCGGCGCGCTGGCGGCGTTCTATCACGACTCCCTTGACGTGAATAACCCGCGCCACCGTGATATCGCGGCGTTCCGCCTGCTGTCCAAAATGCCGACCATGGCGGCGATGTGCTACAAATACTCTATCGGCCAGCCGTTTGTGTATCCGCGCAACGACCTCTCCTATGCGGGTAACTTCCTGCGCATGATGTTCTCCACGCCGTGCGAAGAGTACGAAGTGAACCCGGTGCTGGAACGCGCGATGGACCGTATTCTGATCCTCCACGCTGACCACGAGCAGAACGCCTCTACCTCTACCGTGCGTACCGCAGGCTCTTCAGGCGCGAACCCGTTCGCCTGTATCGCGGCGGGCATCGCCTCCCTGTGGGGACCGGCGCACGGCGGCGCGAACGAAGCGGCACTGAAGATGCTGGAAGAGATCAGCACCGTTGAGCACATCCCTGAGTTCGTGCGTCGCGCGAAAGACAAGAATGACTCCTTCCGCCTGATGGGCTTCGGTCACCGTGTTTACAAAAACTACGACCCGCGCGCCACCGTGATGCGTGAGACCTGCCACGAAGTGCTGAAAGAGCTGGGTACCAAAGATGACCTGCTGGAAGTGGCGATGGAGCTGGAACACATCGCGCTGAACGACCCGTACTTCATCGAGAAGAAACTCTACCCGAACGTCGATTTCTACTCTGGCATTATTCTGAAAGCGATGGGCATTCCGTCCTCCATGTTCACCGTGATCTTCGCCATGGCCCGTACCGTAGGCTGGATTGCGCACTGGAACGAAATGCACAGCGAAGGCATGAAGATCGCCCGTCCTCGTCAGCTTTACACCGGCTACGAGCAGCGTGATTTTAAGTCTGACCTGAAGCGTTAAAAGATAAGCCCGGTGGCGCTACCGCTTACCGGGCCTACAAATAAATGCGAAACGTAGGCCGGGTAAGGCGAAGCAGCCACCCGGCTTTTTTTATGTCTGACAGTGCGGGCACCAGTAAAACGGTCTGGAAGAGAGCATCATCCTGTCGATAATTCCGCCGCACCGCTCGCACTTTTTCCCCGCCCGATGAAACACCTTAAACCGGAACTGCGCCCCGTGATGCTTGTTCTCATCCACCACGCCGCGCGTGTTGTACGACAGCCGCGGAATATCCAGCAGCGCGTGGGATAGCGCCTCCAGCTGTTCATCATTCAGCTGAGACGCTTTACGCTGCGCCGCCAGCCCAACTTCCCAGAGGATCTCTACCCGCAGGTAGTTGCCCAGCCCGGCCAGAAAGGCCTGGTCGAGGAACAGACCGGAAAACTGTCGGTTACGGAATTTAGGCGATAACAACCGGGCCTTCACGTCGCTCGCCGTCAGGCGCATGTCCAGCACGTCCGGCCCGACCCGCTGCAGAAACGGGTGCGTCAGGAGCTGCTCCGGCGTTAACATTTCGATATCCGACGCGCTATAGAGCAGGATCGCCTTATCCGCCGTTTGCAGCCTGACGCGCAGCACGCGGGTGGTTTGCGGCTGCTCGTCCGCCTCCACCACGCGCCAGACGCCGTAAAGCTGGTTATGGCTATATAACGTCAGGTTATGGGAAAAGTGCGTCAGCAAGGCCTTGCCGCGCGTTTCAATATGGGTCACCGTCTGCCCCACCAGCTGTGATTCAAACGGTTTTAGCTGAGGAAAAGCAAACCAGACATCCGTCAACGGTTTGCCCTTTATCGCCGCCTCCAGGCTATCCGCCGCGCGGCGGATCTCCGGACCTTCAGGCATGTTATTGTCCTTTCATGATTATGCTGCGCTAACGAGGATGCCCTCTTCAGAGAACGCTACCCGCAGGCGGCGCGCGAACTGTAGCGCATGCTCGCCGTCGCCGTGTAAACACACCGTATCGGCCTGCACGTTTGCCTGTGTTCCGTCCACCGCGGTCACCCGCCCGGCGCGCACCATCTCCAGCGTTTGCGCCAGCGCTTTATCTTCATCGGTAATCAGCGCCCCGGCCAGGGTGCGCGGCACCAGGCTGCCGTCCGGCTGATATCCCCGGTCGGCAAAGACTTCCTGACGCGTCGTCAGCCCCAGCCGCTTCCCGGCCCGGATCAGCTCGCTGCCCGCAAGGCCTACCAGAATCAGCTGCGGATTACAGTCCCTCACCGCGCGGGCAATCGCCTCCGCCAGCACCGGATCTTTTGCCGCCTGGTTGTAAAGCATGCCGTGCGGCTTCACGTGGCGCAGCACGCCCTTCTCGGCGCGCACCATCGCCGCCAGCGCGCCGATCTGGTAAAGCACCTGAGCGTAGACCGTCTCTGGCGGCAGGTCCATCGCCGTGCGGCCAAAGTTTTCCCGGTCGGGGAAGCTCGGATGCGCGCCTATCGCGACGCCATTTTTAATGGCATGACGCACGCTCTCCAGCATGGTTTGCGCATCGCCCGCGTGAAAGCCGCAGGCGATGTTGACCGAGGAGACCAGCGTCATCAGCTCTGCGTCGGCGCCGCCGCCCTCGCCCAGGTCAGCGTTTAAATCAATCTTTGCCATCAAGCCTCCACGCCAGCTGTTCGAGATAACGCTGCTGATCCTGACGCGCCTTAAGTGCCTCCTCCAGCGAACACTGCACGAAGTGGATCGGCTGACCGAGAGGGATCTGTGCCAGATGGTAGCGATCGGCTTCAATAATGCAGGCAATGCGCGGGTATCCCCCCGTTGTCTGCGCGTCGTTCATTAACACGATGGGCTGACCGTTGCCCGGCACCTGAATGACCCCCGGCAACAAGCCGTGGGAGAGCAGCTCCCGGTCCGTCGTGCGGGTCAGCGGCTGCCCCTGCAGGCGGTAGCCCATACGGTTACTCTGCGGGCTGAGCTTCCACGGCGAGCGCCAGAAGGACTCTTTCGAAGCCTCGTCAAACTCATGATATTCCGGCCCGGGTAAGGCGCGGATCTGGTTTCCCCAGAGAAGCTGTTTCACCCCCTGAGCCGTCGAGAAGTGGCGCGATGAAGGCTTAATCGCCAGGCGATCGCCGTCGCGCAACAGGCGTCCTTCGTGACCGCCGATGCCGGCTTTCTGATCGGTACTGGATGAGCCCAGCACCTCCGGCACGTCGATGCCGCCCGCCACCGCGAGGTAGCTACGCACGCCGTGCAAAGGACGCTTTAAGGTCAGACGCTGTCCGGCTTTCGCCCGCAGCCGCCAGCCGGTCCACACCGCTTTGCCGTCCAGCGTCGCGTCACACCCTGCGCCGGTTAAGGCAAACCAGGTCTCCTGGCCAAACTCAATGACGCACTGGCCGAGCGTCATTTCGAGCGCGGCCGTATTGCCGGGGTTGCCCACCAGCACGTTAGCAATCTCCAGCGCGGGCCTGTCCAGCGCACCGCAATAGCTCACGCCAGACTGGCGCATGCCAAAGCGCCCGGCATCCTGTACGGAGGTATAAAGCCCGGCGCGAATAAGCGTTAACATACCCCCTCCTTCTGCGGGATAAAGCGCAGGGTATCGCCGGGACGCAGGAGTATTGGCGTCTCCAGCCCCGGGTCAAATAGCGGCGTAGCGGTATGCCCAATCAGCTGCCAGCCGCCGGGCGACGTCAGCGGATAGACGCCGGTCTGCTCGCCGCCAATCGCAACCGTCCCAGCCGGTACGCTCAGGCGCGGTTCAGCGCGGCGCGGCGTATGCAGCTGGGGGGAGAGACCGCCCAGATACGGGAACCCGGGCTGGAAACCCAGGAACCAGACCACGTAATCAACCGAACTGTGCAGTTCAACAACCTGCTTTTCTGTTAATCCGCAGTGGTCTGCCACCACGCCAAGATCCGGTCCACCCGTGCCGCCGTAAACGACCGGGATCTTGATGGTGCGCGATTCCGGCTCCAGCGCCTCGCTCTCTTCCCACCAGCGCTGTAAACGTTCAATAGCGTCCAGCGCCAGAGTGTGCGGACTGCGCAGCACCACGGTGATGTTATTCATCCCCGGAATGGCTTCGACCACCTCGGGCAGTTCGACCAGACGCTGGGTGAGCCGCCAGATACGCTTTTGCGTGGCATGAGTCACCGGCGGTTCTAGCTCCAGAACCACCGCCGTTTCCCCCAGAAGATAACAACGCGCTCGCTGCACTCAGGCACCTCTCATCAGGCCGGGTTAGGAATATCAATAAAGGTCACATCAAGATCGGTATTTTCCGTCAGCCATTCGCTGAGGGCGCGAATGCCGCCGCGCTCGGTGGCATGATGGCCGGCCGCGTAAAAATGCAGCCCCTGTTCACGCGCCGAATGAATGGTCTGCTCGGACACTTCGCCAGTGATAAAAGCATCGACGCCGAAACGCGCGGCGCTGTCGATAAAGCCCTGGCCGCCGCCGGTACACCAGGCAACACGCTTCACCGTATCCGGGCCGGTATCGCCGCTCCACAGCGGGCGACGCCCCAGGCGAGCTTCGATCCAGGATGCCAGCTCCAGCCCCGGCACCGGCATCGCCAGTTCGCCCCACGGCACCAGCGGCTCGATTTCGCCCATCACGGTAATCCCCAGCAGCTGCGCCAGCTGGACGTTGTTGCCGAGCTCCGGGTGCGCATCCAGCGGCAGATGGTAGCCGTACAGGTTAATGTCATTTGCCAGCAGCGTTTTCAGGCGGTTGCGCTTCATGCCGCGAATAATCGGCGATTCGTTTTTCCAGAAATAGCCGTGATGGACAATCACCGCGTCGGCCTCCTGGCGCACCGCTTCATCCAGCAGTGCCTGACTTGCCGTTACGCCGGTGATAATTTTTTGCACCGTCTCACGGCCTTCCACCTGCAGGCCATTCGGACCGTAGTCGCTAAAGGCGCTGGTATTCAGTTTTTCGTTGATCAGGCGTTCCAGTTCACTGTTTTTCATCTTTACTCTCTCACACTTTTCGGGCGGCTTCGTACGCCGCCAGCGTGGCGACGCGCGCCTGCTTATGGTCAACAATCGGACGAGGATAATCCAGCTTTACGCCCTGTTTATCCGCCCACGCCCAGGGGTCATGGATCGCTTTCGCCGGAACATTCCTGAGCGCGGGCAGCCAGCGGCGAATGAAGTCGCCGTCCGCATCAAATTTTTGCCCCTGCGTGGTCGGATTAAAAATTCGGAAATAGGGTGCCGCATCGGTGCCGGTTGAGGCCGCCCACTGCCATCCGCCGTTATTTGCCGCCAGATCGCCGTCGATCAGCTGAGAGATAAAATAGCGCTCCCCGACACGCCAGTCGATAAGCAGATCTTTCACCAGGAAGCTGGCGGTAATCATTCGCAGACGGTTGTGCATCCACCCCGTCTCATTGAGCTGACGCATAGCGGCATCCACAATCGGATAGCCCGTCTCCCCTTTTTGCCAGGCCTGTAAATGGGCCTCGTCGTGCTGCCATTTGATGTTGTCGGTCCAGGGAATGAACGGGTGATGCTTGCAGAGATCGGGATGAAACGTCATCAGATGGCGGTAGAACTCGCGCCAGATCAGTTCATTCAGCCAGACAGAACCCGCCCCGCCCTCCAGCGCCTGCGGCTGCTCCGCCAGCAGGCGGTGTAAACACTGACGAGGAGAGATCGCGCCCAACGCCAGGCTCGCGGATAAACGGCTCGTGCCTTCAATCCCCGGAAAATCGCGGCGCGCGTCGTACTCTCCCGCGCCCTGTTTGCAAAACTGGCGCAGCTTCGCAATAGCGGATTTCTCATCGGCAGGGAACAGAAGTTCATCGAACGTCTGTTGGGGGTAGTTAAACGTTAATTCAGGGAGATCGGTGATGGCATCGCCGCGAACGGCGGGCGCGGCCACGCACTCGGGCAGCGCCTCTTTCAGGCGTTTAACAAACGCATTTTTAAACGGCGTAAACACTTTGTACATTTCCTGACTGCCGGTCATGACGCTGCCCGGCGCAAGCATCACGCTGTCATCAAATCCTTCACAAACCACATCTTCCAGTATCTTCTCCAACTGACGGTCGCGCTGCTGCTCGTTGAATTCGTACTGATAGTTGTAAAAAAGATGCGTGACGTTGTGCTGCTTGCAGGTCTCCTGCACCGTCTGCAGCTGGGCCGCAAAATCATTCACCTCTTTGTAGAGAAGCGGTATCCCCTTCCCGGCAAGCGAGTGCTGCAGATCGGTCAGATACGCACGCAGCAGGGCCGCCTGGCGGGGCGCCATGTCATGCTGCCGCCACTGCCCGGGCGTCGCCACAAACAGAGCCAGAACGTTAGCGTCTTTGGCGCGGCAGGCCGCCGCGAGTGCGATGTTGTCATGTACGCGCAGGTCTGCGCGAAACCAAACCAGATGGGTGGGCATAAAACTCCAGGCAGTTATCCATTATGTCCGTAAGGGCATGCCGTCAAAGGAAAAAGCATGCAGTGAACTACTTTGCCATGAAGTGTAGACGGGATGAAATAAAAAAGGCCGCCCGAGGCGGCCTTAACGCTACTTGTCCTGCGCTATCGTGTTAAATGCAACAAACCCCATCGGTTCATCACTTTTGACAACGAGTACGCTGGCGACAATGAACGCGATGCAAAAATAGCGTTTCATTATGCGGTCCCTGCTGCTAACCGCTCCACCGTTCACCACCGGTGATAAGTCGGTGGACACAAGCTCTGACGAGAGCCTGACTTACGGTTGTGGTCACGCCTTTCCCGGGACCGGTGCCCATGTGCGAGATGGCGGAAAGGGACGCTGCATAGTAGTTGGCCCTGGCGTAAAACGTAATCCACCGAAAAGGTTTTTAAGAATATATTTAGGGAGTTGCAGTTTGATTACTTGAGGACCCGAGATATTCTTATAAGCCTCTGACGAGGGCTTGAAGACTACCCAACGGACTGCGAATCCCGAGGGATAAAAAAACCGCCACATTGCTGTTGGCGGTTTTTTTATTGCTGTATGTAGTCTTAGTAGAAGTCGCAGGTCGCTTTCTCGGCCTGATCCATCCACACCGGCTTCTCGCTGGTTTTCGCCCAGACGCGGTGCAGATAGCTGTAAAAACGGGCGCGATCTTTCCAGAACAGCATCACCGGCAGAGCCAGCACCCCAGCCACTACGGCGAAAGTGCGGCGCATGAACACGATATGAGCCGGAAACTCTTTATAAAGATCCATATTTTTCTCCCCTATAGTTGGCCGGAAACGTCATCCGGAAAATTCAAAATCTGTGACCTGGCTAAAATAATATCGCTTTGTTTGTAATTTTACTACTCATCCGACCACTTATTTTTGCCCGTTTAGGGGAAATTTACATTCACGCCGTAATTAAGTTACAAAAAAGTTAACGACTTACTTATCAATAGTTAAATTGTGGGCTTTGCCATTTTTATACTTTTTTTACACCCGCCCTTCCCATTTTTGCGAAATCTTTGCGCCATAAATCCTACCGTTAACACAACAAAGAAAGTCACCCGGAGGTGGATTGTGAGTGCAGGTCTTATTGCCGGCATCGTGCTGGTGTTCCTGTTATTGGGTTATCTGGTTTATGCCCTGATTAATGCGGAGGCATTCTGATGGCTGCTCAGGCGTTTTTGCTTATTGCCAGTTTCTTAGTGGTGTTGTTTGTCCTGGCAAGGCCGCTGGGCTCGGGGCTGGCACGGCTAATCAATAACGTTCCCCTGCCCGGTACGGCAAGCGTTGAAAAAGGGATCTGGCGCGTCCTGGGTATCGACGATCGGGAGATGAACTGGCGCGACTATCTGATCGCCATTTTGCTGCTGAATATCGTTGGACTCATTGCGCTTTTTGCCATGCTGATGGTGCAGGGTATCCTGCCGCTGAATCCGCAACAGTTACCGGGCCTTTCCTGGCATCTGGCGCTCAACACGGCGGTCAGCTTTGTCACCAACACCAACTGGCAGTCCTATTCTGGTGAAACCACGCTCAGCTACTTCAGCCAGATGGTCGGTTTAACCGTGCAGAACTTCCTCTCTGCCGCGAGCGGTATTGCGGTGATCTTCGCGCTGACGCGTGCGTTTGCGCGCCAGAACGTGAGCACGCTGGGTAACGCGTGGGTGGACCTGACGCGCATTACGCTGTGGATCCTGCTGCCGATTGCGCTGCTGATTGCGCTGTTCTTTATCCAGCAGGGCAGCCTGCAAAACCTGCTGCCTTATGCGCCTTATACCTCGCTGGAAGGGGCAAAAGAGCTCCTGCCGATGGGGCCCGTCGCGTCGCAGGAAGCCATCAAGATGCTCGGCACCAACGGTGGCGGCTTCTTCAACGCCAACTCGTCGCACCCGTTTGAAAACCCGACCGCCCTGACCAATTTTGTGCAGATGCTGGCGATCTTCCTGATCCCCGCCGCGCTCTGCTTTGCCTTTGGCGACGTGGTGAACGATCGCCGTCAGGGGCGCACCCTGCTCTGGACCATGTCGCTTATCTTTGTGGTCTGTGTTGCGCTGGTAATGTGGGCCGAGTGGAACGGCAACAGCCATTTCATGCAGCTTGGGGCTAACAGCAATATCAATATGGAAGGTAAAGAGAGCCGCTTTGGCATTCTCGCCAGCAGCCTGTATGCGGTGGTCACCACGGCAGCGTCGTGCGGGGCGGTCAACGCCATGCATGATTCCTTTACGGCGCTGGGCGGGATGATCCCGATGTGGCTGATGCAGATTGGCGAGGTGGTGTTTGGCGGCGTGGGCTCGGGTCTGTACGGCATGCTGCTGTTCGTGCTGCTGGCGGTGTTTATTGCCGGTCTGATGATTGGCCGCACCCCGGAATATTTGGGTAAAAAAATCGACGTTCGCGAGATGAAGTTAACCGCGCTGGCGATTCTGGTCACCCCGGCTCTCGTGCTGCTCGGCACCGCGCTGGCGCTGATGACCGAGTCCGGACGCAGCGGCATCTTTAACCCCGGCATTCACGGCTTTAGTGAAGTGCTGTACGCCGTCTCCTCTGCCGCCAACAACAACGGCAGCGCCTTTGCAGGCTTAAGCGCCAACTCACCGTTCTGGAACTGCCTGCTGGCGTTCTGCATGTTTGTTGGCCGCTTCGGGATCATTGTGCCGGTTATGGCGATTGCCGGCTCGCTGGTGAATAAGAAAATTCAGCCGACCACCACCGGGACATTACCGACCCACGGCGCGCTGTTTATCGGCCTGCTGACCGGCACCGTGTTGCTGGTAGGCGCCCTGACCTTTATCCCCGCCCTCGCGTTAGGCCCGGTCGCGGAATACCTCTCTTTACGCTGATTTTGCGGAGAAATTGTCATGAGTCGTAAACAACTGGCCCTGTTCGAACCGTCATTAGTTCGCCAGGCGCTCATGGATGCGGTGAAAAAACTGAGCCCGCGCGTGCAGTGGCACAACCCGGTGATGTTTATTGTCTGGGCGGGAAGCGTCCTGACCACCGCCCTGGCGATTGCCATGGGAACAGGCCACATGCCGGGGAATGCGATGTTTACCGGCGCCATCAGCCTGTGGCTGTGGTTTACCGTGCTGTTCGCCAACTTTGCGGAAGCGCTGGCGGAAGGCCGGAGTAAAGCCCAGGCCAACAGCCTGAAAGGGGTGAAAAAGACCGCCTTCGCGCGCAAGCTGCGTGAACCGAAATACGGCGCGCAGATGGACCACGTTCCGGCGGATGAACTGCGCAAAGGCGACGTGGTGCTGGTGGAAGCCGGTGACATCATCCCGTGCGACGGCGAAGTCATTGAAGGGGGCGCCTCGGTGGATGAAAGCGCCATCACCGGGGAATCCGCGCCGGTTATTCGTGAGTCCGGCGGCGATTTCGCCTCCGTGACCGGCGGGACGCGCATTCTCTCCGACTGGCTGGTGATCCAGTGTAGCGTTAACCCGGGTGAAACCTTCCTCGACCGGATGATCGCCATGGTGGAAGGCGCCCAGCGTCGTAAAACGCCTAACGAAATCGCCCTGACCATCCTGCTGGTGGCCCTGACCATTGTCTTCCTGCTGGCAACCGCAACCCTGTGGCCGTTCTCCGCCTTTGGCGGCACCGCGGTCACCGTCACGGTGCTGGTGGCGCTGCTGGTTTGTCTGATCCCCACCACCATCGGCGGCCTGCTGTCAGCCATCGGCGTGGCCGGCATGAGCCGCATGCTCGGGGCTAACGTCATCGCCACCAGCGGGCGTGCAGTAGAAGCGGCGGGTGACGTCGACGTTCTGCTGCTCGATAAAACCGGGACCATTACCCTCGGTAACCGCCAGGCGTCAGACTTCTTACCCGCGCCCGGCGTGGATGAAAAAACGCTGGCGGATGCCGCACAGCTCTCTTCGCTTGCTGATGAAACGCCGGAAGGCCGCAGTATCGTGATCCTCGCCAAGCAGCGCTTTAACCTGCGCCAGCGCGACGTTCAGAGCCTGCACGCCACGTTCGTGCCCTTCACGGCGCAAACCCGCATGAGCGGCATCAACATCCAGGATCGCATGATCCGTAAAGGCTCGGTTGACGCGATTCGTCGCCACATCGAGGCCAATAGCGGTCACTTCCCACCGGAAGTCGACAGCCTGGTTGAAAGCGTGGCGCGTCAGGGGGCGACGCCGCTGGTGGTGGCCGAAGGCGCACGCGTGCTGGGGGTGATTGCCCTGAAGGACATCGTCAAAGGCGGAATTAAGGAACGCTTTGCCCAGCTGCGCAAAATGGGGATCAAAACGGTGATGATCACCGGGGATAACCGTCTGACCGCCGCGGCGATTGCCGCCGAAGCGGGCGTGGATGATTTCCTTTCCGAAGCCACGCCGGAAGCCAAGCTGGCGTTGATTCGTCAGTACCAGGCGGAAGGGCGACTGGTGGCGATGACGGGGGACGGTACCAACGATGCCCCTGCCCTCGCGCAGGCCGACGTGGCGGTGGCGATGAACTCCGGTACCCAGGCGGCAAAAGAGGCGGGCAACATGGTCGACCTCGACTCTAACCCGACCAAGCTGATTGAGGTCGTGCACATCGGCAAGCAGATGCTGATGACGCGCGGGTCGCTGACCACGTTCAGCATCGCCAACGACGTGGCGAAATATTTCGCCATCATTCCGGCCGCGTTTGCTGCGACCTATCCGCAATTAAACGCGCTGAACGTGATGCACCTGCACTCCCCGGCTTCGGCCATTCTGAGCGCAGTCATCTTTAACGCCCTGATTATTGTCTTCCTGATCCCGCTGGCGCTGAAAGGCGTGAGCTATAAGCCGCTCACCGCCGCCGCCATGCTGCGCCGTAACCTGTGGATTTACGGTCTGGGCGGGCTGGTGGTGCCGTTCATCGGTATCAAGGTTATCGACCTGCTGCTGACGCTGTTTGGCCTGGTTTAAAAGGTGATTCAAATGACGATGTTACGCCCCGCTATACTTCTGTTTATTCTGCTGTCTCTCATCACCGGCGGGCTGTACCCGCTGGTGACCACCGCGCTGGGCCAGTGGTGGTTTAAGGATCGGGCAAACGGCTCGCTGATACTGCAAAACGGTGAAAACCGCGGTTCGCGCCTGATTGGTCAGAACTTTACGGATGCCCGCTACTTCCAGGGACGCCCTTCCGCCACTGCCGAAAGCCCGTATAATCCGATGGCATCGGGCGGCAGCAACCTGGCAGGCAGCAACCCGGATCTGGACAAAGCCATCGCCGGGCGCGTGGCGGCCCTGCGCGCCGCCAATCCGCAGGCCAGCCGTGAGGTTCCCGTAGAGCTGGTGACCGCCTCGGCCAGCGGGCTGGACTACAGCCTGACGCCGTCAGCCGTGGCATGGCAGATCCCGCGCGTCGCCGCCGCCCGTCAGCTGACCGTCGAACAGGTGAGCCAGCTTGTGGCAGAGCACACGCAAAAGCCGCTGGTCAGCTTCATCGGCATGCCCGTGGTAAATATTGTTGAGCTGAATCTGGCGCTGGACGCGCTAAGGAAAAACTAAATGACCGACGAGCCCATGCGCCCGGATCCGGACAGGCTGCTTGAACAGACGGCTGAAGCCCATCGCGGCAAACTGAAAATTTTCTTTGGCGCCTGCGCGGGCGTCGGGAAAACCTTCGCCATGCTGACGGAAGCCCAGCGGCTTCGGGCGCAGGGGCTCGATATTTTGATCGGCGTGGTTGAAACCCACGGACGTAAAGAGACGGCATCGCTGCTGAAGGGGCTGGCGACCCAGCCGCCCCGCCGCATCAGCCATCGCGGTCGGTTAGTTACCGAATTCGATCTCGATGCCGCCCTCGCCCGCCGTCCCGCCCTTATCCTGATGGACGAGCTGGCGCACAGCAATGCGCCAGGCTCGCGCCACCCCAAGCGCTGGCAGGATGTCGAAGAGCTACTCGAAGCCGGCATCGACGTGTTCACCACGGTTAACGTTCAGCATCTTGAAAGCCTGAACGACGTGGTGAGCGGCGTGACCGGGATTCAGGTGCGCGAGACGGTACCCGATCCCTTCTTTGATTCCGCGGACGAGGTGGTGCTGGTCGACCTGCCCCCGGATGATTTACGCCAGCGCCTGCACGAAGGTAAAGTCTACATCGCAGGCCAGGCCGAACGCGCCATCGAACATTTCTTCCGCAAAGGCAACCTGATTGCCCTGCGCGAGCTGGCCCTGCGCCGTACTGCCGATCGCGTTGACGATCAGATGCGCGCCTGGCGTGACCTGCAGGGCCAGGAACGCGTCTGGCACACGCGAGATGCCATCCTGCTGTGCGTGGGTCACGGCAGCGGCAATGAAAAGCTTGTTCGCACCGCCGCGCGCCTGGCGGCCAAATTTGGCAGCGTCTGGCATGCGGTGTATGTCGAAACGCCGCAGCTTCACGCCCTGCCCGAAAACCAGCGTCGCGCCATCCTGAGTTCGCTGCGCCTGGCGCAGGAGCTGGGTGCCGAAACCGCCACCCTTTCCGATCCGCAGGAAGATAAAGCCATTCTGCGCTACGCCCGCGAGCATAATCTGGGGAAAATCGTCATTGGCCGTCGCCAGCATCGCCGCTGGTTTAGCCGCGAATCCTTCGCTGACAAGCTGGCCCGCCGTGCGCCGGATCTGGATCTGGTGATCGTGGCGCTGGATGACAAGCCCACGCCATTGCCCAACCGCGCGCCGGACAGCCGCACCTTTAGCGACAAATGGCGCATTCAGCTTCGCGGCTGTCTTGTCGCCGTCGTGCTTTGCGCCCTCATAACCGTCATTGCCAGCCAGTGGCTGATTGCCTTTGATGCCGCCAACCTGGTGATGATCTACCTGCTGGGCGTGGTGGTGGTGGCGCTCTTTTACGGGCGCTGGCCGTCGGTGCTGGCGACGGTGATAAACGTCATCAGCTTCGATCTCTTCTTTATTGCCCCCCGCGGGACGCTCGCCGTCTCGGACGTGCAGTATATTCTCACCTTTGCGGTGATGCTTACCGTCGGGCTGGTGATCGGGAATCTGACGGCGGGCGTACGCTATCAGGCGCGCATCGCCCGCTATCGCGAACAGCGCACGCGCCATCTCTATGAGATGTCGAAATCGCTGGCGGTGGGCCGCACGCCGCTGGATATTGTGCAGACCAGCGAGCAGTTTATTCGCTCAACGTTTCATGCCAGCAACCTGATTTTACTCCCGGACGAACACGGCAGGCTGCGCCCGCTAACGTCGGCCACGGGCATGACGCCCTGGGATGAAGCCATCGCGCGCTGGAGCTTTGATAAAGGGCTACCGGCGGGCGCAGGGACCGACACCCTCCCCGGCGTGCCCTATCAAATTCTGCCGCTGCGCAGTGCCGATAAAAATCAGGGGCTGGTGATTGTTGAGCCTTCCAACCTGCGCCAGCTGATGATCCCCGAACAGCAGCGGCTGCTGGAGACCTTTACCCTGCTGGTTGCCAGCGCGCTGGAGCGGCTGGCCCTCACCACCAGTGAAGAACAGGCCCGGCTGGCGAGCGAGCGTGAAAGCATTCGTAACTCGCTGCTGGCGGCGCTCTCGCACGATCTGCGGACCCCGCTCACCGTTCTGTTCGGTCAGTCAGAAATCCTGACGCTGGACCTGGCGGCGGAAGGCTCTAAACACGCTCTGCAGGCCAGCGAGATCCGCCAGCACGTGCTGAATACCACCCGTCTGGTAAATAACCTGCTCGATATGGCGCGTATTCAGTCGGGCGGATTTAACCTCAAAAAAGAGTGGCTCACGCTGGAAGAGGTGGTGGGCAGCGCCCTGAAAATGCTGGAGCCCGGCCTGGGCGGACGCCATATCGCCCTCAACATGCCCGAGCCCCTGACGTTAATTCACGTCGATGGCCCCCTGTTTGAGCGGGTGCTGATCAACCTGCTGGAAAATGCCGGCAAATATGCGGGCGCCAGTGCCCGGATCGGCGTGGATGCGACGGTGGACGATGGCACGCTGCACCTTGACGTCTGGGATACCGGCCCGGGCATTCCTGCCGGACAGGAGCTGGCTATTTTCGAAAAATTCGCGCGCGGCAATAAGGAGTCGGCCATTCCGGGCGTTGGGCTCGGGCTGGCCATTTGCCAGGCGATCGTTGACGTCCACGGCGGCACCATTTCCGCAAAGAATCGTCCGGAAGGCGGGGCGCGTTTTTGTGTTACACTTCCGCTGGAAACTCCGCCAGAACTGAATGAATTACCAGAGGATTTGTGATCAACGTTCTGATTGTTGAAGATGAGGTCGCCATTAGCCGTTTTCTGCGCGCTGCGCTGGAAGGTGACGGTCTGCGCGTCCATGATGCGGGTACGCTTCAGCGGGGCTTAATTGAAGCCGCCACCCGCAAGCCGGACCTGGTGATCCTCGATCTGGGCCTGCCGGACGGTGACGGCATCGATTTTATTCGTGAGGTACGTCAGTGGAGCCAGATGCCGATTCTGGTGCTTTCCGCCCGTACTGAAGAGACGGATAAAATCGCCGCGCTGGATGCCGGTGCGGATGATTATCTGATTAAGCCTTTTGGTATCGGCGAGTTGCAGGCTCGCCTTCGCGTGGCGCTGCGTCGCCACAGCGCCGCCACGCCTGCCGACCCAACCTACACGTTTGGGGATATCCGGGTTGACCTGGCCGCGCGGCGCATCGTGCGCGGCGATGAGGAGATTCATCTCACGCCAATCGAGTTTCGCCTGCTCGCCGTCCTGCTCAACAACCACGGCAAGGTACTCACCCAGCGCCAGCTGTTAAGTCAGGTGTGGGGACCCAACGCCGTGGAACATAGTCATTATTTACGCATATATATGGGGCATCTCCGTCAGAAACTCGAACTCGACCCCGCACGCCCTCGCCATTTATTAACTGAAACCGGTATCGGTTATCGGTTTATGCTTTGAATAACTATTCAGTTTGTTTTTAAATAACACCTAAATATTCCGGATAATATCTTAGAAATATCTCTCTCGTTATTTTTCGGGTTATTTCTGCTCATTTAAAACATTGACAATACATCCTGTTAACTCAATACCAACAAATCAGCATTTTGATCTGCGTTATTCATCAAAAACGACTAATTATTTCTGAAATGATCGGTTAACGGTGATCTCCTTCACAGTTAATCGCGTTTTCCTGGATAAAATGACCGTGCTTTCAATTACTGAAAGGAAAATGAAACATGGAAAACAACAATCGCTTAATGCCCCATATAAGGCGGACAACGCATATCATGATGTTTGCCCACCGAAACTGCTTTGACTTTCATCTCTTTAATGCCCGGTAGTCCTTCGACTTCTGGCGCACCCGCTTACAGGTTATCCTGAAACACCTTACTTTACAGGCCATTGCCTGTGAACTCGTGCGCTCATTCATTTTGATTCAGACTCATCCGCACCAGGCGGACTGAATTTCAATCATCAAAAAAAGCAATTCACTGATTTTAATCAGCGGCCTCCCTTTGCTTTTTTTCCGGAAAATTATCGATTTCTTTCTTGCAAGAAATCGAGGGACGCTTATTACCTAAAATAAAGAGAGAAAGATGAAAAGTTTAAAAATCGCAGCCAGCCGTGCGTGTCCGGATTGCTTCACTACCCAGCGTGAACTGGTGGATGTCCGCGCTTCGGATTATATTGATGTTGCCGCCATTGTTCTGGCGGTCACGGATATTACCAGCGGCATCCTGGACGAAATAGAAGCCACCGGTTTTGGCATTCCTGTTTTTGTCGCGACGCATAAAGAAGAGTTCATCCCGGCAGACTATTTATCGCGCATTCATGGCGTATTTGAGTATTCAGACTCCAGCAGCGACTTTTATGGACGCCAGCTGGAAGCGGCAGCCCAGAAGTATGAAACCCAGCTGCGGCCGCCGTTTTTCCGCGCCCTGGTCGACTACGTTAAACAGGGCAACAGCGCCTTTGACTGTCCGGGGCATCAGGGCGGCCAGTTCTTCCGCCGCCATCCTGCCGGTAATCAGTTTGTCGATTTCTTTGGCGAGACGCTCTTCCGCTCCGATCTGTGCAACGCCGACGTGGCGATGGGCGATCTGCTGATCCACGAAGGCGCGCCGTGCATTGCGCAGCAGCATGCGGCGAAGGTCTTTAATGCCGATAAGACCTACTTCGTGCTGAACGGCACCTCCTCATCCAACAAAGTGGTATTAAACGCCCTGCTCACGCCGGGCGACCTGGTGCTGTTCGACCGTAACAATCACAAATCTAACCATCACGGTGCCCTCCTCCAGGCTGGCGCAACGCCGGTCTATCTGGAAACCGCGCGCAACCCGTACGGCTTTATTGGCGGCATTGACGCGCACTGCTTTGAGGAGAGCTACCTGCGCGAGCAGGTGGCAGAGGTGGCGCCTGGCCGAGCACGCGATGCGCGTCCGTTCCGCCTGGCGGTGATCCAGCTGGGCACCTACGATGGCACCATCTATAACGCCCGTCAGGTGGTGGATAAGATTGGGCATCTGTGTGATTACATCCTGTTTGACTCGGCGTGGGTGGGTTACGAGCAGTTTATTCCAATGATGGCCGACTGTTCGCCGCTGCTGCTGGAGCTGAACGAAAATGACCCGGGGATTTTGGTTACCCAGTCCGTGCATAAACAGCAGGCGGGCTTCTCCCAGACCTCGCAAATCCACAAGAAAGATAGCCATATCAAAGGGCAACCGCGCTATGTCCCGCACAAGCGGCTGAACAACGCCTTTATGATGCACGCCTCTACCAGCCCGTTCTATCCGCTGTTCGCCGCGCTGGATATCAACGCCCGCATGCACGAAGGCCAGAGCGGCCGCAACATGTGGATGGACTGCGTGGTTAACGGTATCGAAGCGCGCAAGCTGATCCTGGAGAACTGTCGGTATCTGCGCCCCTTCGTGCCGGAGACGGTGGATGGCCGTCCGTGGGAAAGCTGGGACACGGCGGAGATTGCGACCAACCTGCGCTTCTTCCACTTCGTGCCGGGTGAAAACTGGCACGCTTTCGAAGGCTACGCGGAGCATCAGTACTTTATCGACCCGTGCAAGCTCCTGCTGACCACGCCGGGCATCAACGCCCGCACCGGGGAGTATGACGACTTCGGCGTGCCCGCCACCATCCTCGCCAACTTCCTGCGTGAAAACGGTATCGTGCCGGAAAAATGCGATCTCAACTCGATCCTGTTCCTGCTCACCCCTGCCGAAGATATGGGCAAACTGCAGCAGCTGGTGGCGCAGCTGGTACGCTTCGAAAAACTGCTTGAGAGCGACGCACCGCTGAAAGAGGTCCTGCCCTCTCTCTACAAGCAGCATCCGGACCGTTATGCGGGCTACACCCTGCGTCAGATCTGCCAGGAGATGCATGATCTGTACGCCCGCCACAACGTGAAGCAGCTGCAGAAAGAGATGTTCCGCAAGTCCCACTTCCCGCGCGTGATGATGAACCCGCAGGACGCGAACTACGCCTACCTGCGCGGTGAGGTTGAGCTCGTCTCCCTGCGCGACGCGGAAGGCCGCATCGCTGCCGAAGGCGCGCTGCCCTATCCGCCGGGAGTGCTGTGCGTTGTCCCGGGCGAAGTCTGGGGCGGCTCCGTGCTGCGCTACTTTACCGCGCTTGAAGAAGGCATCAACCTGCTGCCGGGCTTTGCGCCAGAGCTGCAGGGCGTATACGTCGAGGAGTGTGAGGGACGCAAACAGGTTCGTTGCAACGTCATTAAACAACCCGCCGCTCGGCCCGGGCTGCTGAAAGGAGAGACATTATGAGTAAGTCCAACAAGATGGGCGTGGTGCAGCTGACCATCCTCACCATGGTCAACATGATGGGGTCGGGGATCATCATGCTGCCCACCAAGCTTGCCGAAGTGGGTACCATCTCTATTATCTCCTGGCTGGTGACGGCTGTGGGGTCAATGGCGCTGGCGTGGGCGTTTGCCAAGTGCGGCATGTTCAGCCGCAAGTCCGGCGGGATGGGTGGCTATGCCGAATACGCCTTTGGCAAGTCGGGCAACTTCATGGCCAACTATACCTACGGCGTGTCGCTGCTGATCGCCAACGTGGCGATTGCCATCTCCGCCGTGGGCTACGGGACGGAGCTGTTTGGCGCGACGCTCAGCCCGGTCCAGATTGGGCTGGCGACCATCGGGGTGCTGTGGATCTGCACCGTGGCTAACTTTGGCGGCGCGCGTATCACCGGACAGCTCAGCAGCATCACCGTCTGGGGCGTGATTATCCCGGTCGTCGGCCTGTGCGTCATCGGCTGGTTCTGGTTCAGCCCGACCCTGTACGCCAACTCCTGGAACCCCCACCATGTGCCGTTCTTTAGCGCTGTAGGCTCTTCTATTGCCATGACGCTTTGGGCTTTCCTGGGTCTGGAATCGGCCTGCGCGAACGCGGAAGTGGTAGAAAACCCGGAGAAGAACGTGCCGATTGCGGTCCTCGGCGGCACGCTGGGCGCGGCGGTGATCTATATCGTCTCGACGAACGTGATTGCGGGCATCGTGCCGAATATGGATCTGGCTAACTCCACGGCGCCGTTCGGGCTTGCCTTCGCCCAGATGTTCACCCCGGAAGTCGGGAAAGTAATCATGGGTCTGATGGTGATGTCCTGCTGCGGTTCGCTTCTCGGCTGGCAGTTCACCATCGCGCAGGTGTTTAAATCCTCGGCTGATGAAGGCTACTTCCCGAAAATCTTCTCCCGCGTGACCAGAGCGGATGCGCCGGTGCAGGGCATGCTGGCGATTGTGATTTTCCAGAGCGGATTGTCGCTGATGACCATTAGCCCGTCGCTGAACAGCCAGTTCAACGTGCTGGTCAACCTGGCGGTGGTGACGAACATCATTCCGTATATTCTGTCGATGGCCGCGCTGGTGATTATTCAGAAGGTGGCGAAGGTCGATCCGCGTAAGGCGCGGGCGGCAAATATCGTGGCGCTGATTGGGGCAATCTACAGCTTCTATGCGCTCTACTCATCGGGTCAGGAGGCGATGCTGTATGGCGCGATGGTGACCTTTATGGGCTGGACGCTGTACGGCCTGGTGTCACCACGGTTTGAGTTGAAAAATAAGCATAGTTAAAAAAAAGCCCGGTGGCGCTAGCGCTTACCGGGCCTACGATCGCTGTTGTAGGCCGGGCAAACGCAGTGCCGCCCGGCACACAAACCGCACTTACGCGTTTTTCAGCACTTCGCTGACGATCTCTACCGCTTCTTTCTCAATCTGCTGACGGTGCTCGGCGCCGAGGAAGCTTTCGCAATAGATTTTATACGCATCTTCCGTGCCGGACGGACGCGCGGCGAACCAGCCGTTGTCGGTCATCACTTTCAGACCACCAATGGAGGCGCCGTTGCCCGGTGCCGCCGTCAGACGCGCGGTGATCGGGTCACCTGCCAGGGTGCTTGCGCTGACCATCTCCGGAGAGAGTTTAGACAGGGCCGCTTTCTGGGCTGAGGTCGCGCTGGCCTGAATACGGTTGTAGCTAGGTGCGCCAAAGCGTGCCGCCAGGTCATTGTAATGTTCCTGCGGGTTTTTACCGGTGACCGCGGTGATTTCCGCAGCCAGCAGGCACATAATGATGCCGTCTTTATCGGTTGACCATGGCGTGCCGTCGAAGCGCAGGAACGACGCCCCCGCGCTCTCTTCACCACCAAAACCAAAGCTGCCGTCGTGCAGACCGTCAACGAACCATTTGAAGCCCACCGGCACTTCCACCAGCTTGCGGCCCAGCGCCTCGACCACGCGGTCGATCATCGCGGAGGAAACCAGCGTTTTACCGACGGCCACCTCTTTGCCCCACTGCGGACGATGCTGGAACAGGTAGTTGATCGCCACGGCCAGATAGTGGTTCGGGTTCATCAGCCCGGCAGGGGTAACGATGCCGTGACGGTCATAATCCGGGTCGTTCGCAAACGCCAGGTCGAATTTATCGCGCAGTGCCAGCAGGCCCGCCATCGCGCACTCGGAGGAGCAGTCCATACGGATCGCGCCGTCTTTGTCCAGGTGCATAAAGCGGAAGGTCTGATCGACGTGATCGTTCACGATGGTCAGATCCAGCTTGTAGTGCTCGGCGATACGTTTCCAGTATTCAATACCGGAGCCGCCCAGCGGATCCACGCCCAGCTTCAGGCCCGCTTTCTGAATCGCCGCCATATCGACGATATCCGCCAGCCCTTCCACGAACGGCTGAACCAGATCCTGCTCTTTCACGTGACCGGAGGCCATGGCCGCGTCCAGAGAAATGCGCTTCACGCCTTTAAGACCGTCAGCCAGCAGCGCGTTCGCACGATCTTCCACCACTTTGGTGACGTTAGTGTCGGCCGGACCACCGTTAGGCGGATTGTATTTGATGCCACCGTCTTCCGGCGGGTTGTGGGATGGCGTGATAACGATACCGTCAGCCAGCGCGCCCCCTTTTTTGTTGTGCACCAGGATGGCGTTAGAGACCGCAGGCGTTGGAGTGAAGCCGTTGTTCTCCTGAACAATCACGTCGACCCCGTTAGCCGCCAGCACTTCCAGTACGGAGATGAACGCCGGTTCAGACAGCGCATGGGTATCTTTCCCCACGTAGCACGGACCGGTAACGCCGTTTTTAGCGCGCTCTTCCGCAATGGCCTGAGCAATAGCCAGAATGTGCGGTTCGTTAAAGCTGTGGCGCGCCGCGCTGCCGCGGTGACCAGATGTACCAAACTTCACTGCGTGTTCTGCGTTGCCCACGACCGGTTTCAGCACGTAATACTGCGCGGTCAGCTGAGCGACGTTAATCAAATCGCTTTGTTGTGCAGGTTGGCCTGCACGGCTGTGATTTGCCATTACCGGGTCCTTCTGATGCAAGGGTTAAATTGTACCGCAAACCTTTTCAATCAATTCCGCAGGGAACTGCATGGACTGCATGATGTGTTCAATCATGCTGCACTTGCGGCCCGTGTTGGTATTGGTGATCACCCAGTATGGAGTGCCAGGGACATGTTTAGGTTTGGTTTGGTTGCCATTTTGCAGCAGCGTCTGCTCGTCGCCCGCGAAATAGACGCGAGTACGACCGTGCAGCGACTCGGTCGCCTCAGCAAACGCTTTGTTATCCAGGGAATAAAGTGTAGACAGCACCAGCATAAAACGGTTAACCGCCTTTTTCTGCTCAGCGTATTCGTCGGAGAGCAGCAGTTCGCGCACCGCGCGGACTTTATCTTTTACCGGCGTCACGGCAGGTTTTGCTTGTGCAACAACGCTCGGCTGAGACACGACATCTTTGGTGACTGGGGTAGCAGGCTGTGAAGCGGCGGAAATTTTAAGCATGCGCCGTAAAATGTCGGACGCGCTCTCCCCGATATGCCGCGTCTGGCTGGCAATATACTGATAGAGTTCGTCATCAACTTCGATTGTTTTCATCTTAATCCAGTGCGATATCTTATCTGAATACAAGTCATTGGGATTATAAGGTCAAATCCCAACAGCGGATAGCGTCAAACCAGGTTGGCGGCAAAAGTCAGATTAAACTGGAACCTTGCGGCCGGGCGGCAGAATGGTCAACATGATACCCTAACCTGACATACGTAAAAAAAGAACTTTGCCATGAAATTGAATACCCGAGCGCAAACTGCACAATCGCCGAACAATAATTCTCCCATCGTACTGGTTCACGGACTTTTTGGCAGCCTGGATAATCTCGGCGTGCTGGCGCGCGATCTGGTGACCGACCACGATATTTTACAGGTTGATATGCGCAATCACGGTCTATCCGGGCGTGCCGACGAGATGACCTATGCGGCGATGGCGCAGGATCTGCTGGATACGCTGGATGCCAACGGTCTGCAAAAGGTAACGCTCATCGGGCATTCAATGGGCGGCAAAGCGGTGATGGCCCTGACGGCGCTGGCGCCGGAGCGTATTAGCGGCCTGGTGGTGATTGACGTCGCGCCCGTGGATTATGACGTCCGCCGCCACGACGAGATTTTTGCCGCCATCAATGCGGTCACGGAAGCGGGCGTTGCGACACGCCAACAGGCGGCTGCCGTCATGCGTGAGCACCTTAATGAAGAAGGCGTCGTGCAGTTCCTGCTGAAGTCGTTTGTTGACGGCCAATGGCGTTTTAACGTGCCGGTGCTCTGGAACCAGTACAACAACATCGTAGGCTGGGAAAGCGTCCCCGCCTGGCCGCACCCTACCCTCTTTATTCGCGGCGGGCACTCCCCTTACGTTACCGACGCGTACCGCGACGCCATACTGACGCAGTTCCCGCAGGCTCGCGCCCACGTCATTGCCGGTGCCGGACACTGGGTGCATGCGGAAAAACCGGACGCTGTCCTGCGCG
This sequence comes from Enterobacter sp. PP-008-ECC_S150, assembly GCF_045257065.1. Taxonomy (NCBI): domain Bacteria; kingdom Pseudomonadati; phylum Pseudomonadota; class Gammaproteobacteria; order Enterobacterales; family Enterobacteriaceae; genus Enterobacter; species Enterobacter sp. PP-008-ECC_S150. The sequence goes on from NZ_JBJHHG010000029.1 coordinate 48,852, forward strand.
CCATTCGTCGCTATCTCGCTGATACGGCAAATTGATTAAAAAGAAAGCGACTGGAAGACTGCGGGCTTCCAGTCGTTGGCGTGCCGTTTTTGGTGATGTATGATGGCGCGCTTATCGCCCGGGCATTAGCAGGGCGGCGTGTTTCCCCCGAAGTCTCAGAATCATGGCCAAAGAACAAACGGACCGTACGACACTAGATCTGTTCGCGAACGAGCGTCGCCCGGGACGACCCAAGACGAATCCGCTTTCGCGCGATGAACAGCTGCGTATCAATAAACGCAACCAGCTTAAACGCGATAAAAATCGTGGACTTAAGCGTGTCGAACTGAAGCTGAACGCCGACGCTGTCGATGCGCTTAACGAGCTGGCCGACGCGCGAAATATCAGCCGCAGCGAGCTCATTGAAGAGATGCTGATCGCCCAGCTTGAGACGTTACGCCGCCAGGCATAAGTCTGAAAATCCCCTTTATCGCCCTTTTCATGTAGCACAGAGTGCAGTCCTGCGCGATAGCTGTTTCCGCAGGGTTGCCTGTTCTGCTATTATTGCCCTTATCCGTGGCCGAATTGCGCCACCATACTATTAAGTTTCAAGAGGTTATTTTACTCATGGCAATCATCGGCATTTTCTTTGGCAGTGATACCGGCAATACCGAAAATATCGCAAAAAACATTCAGAAACAGCTCGGTAAAGACGTTGCTGATGTGCATGACATCGCCAAGAGCAGCAAAGAAGATCTGGAAGGCTATGACATCCTGCTGCTGGGTATTCCAACCTGGTACTACGGTGAAGCCCAGTGCGACTGGGATGATTTCTTCCCGACGCTGGAAGAGGTGGACTTCAACGGTAAGCTTGTCGCCCTGTTTGGCTGCGGCGATCAGGAAGACTATGCCGAATACTTCTGTGATGCGCTGGGCACCATCCGCGATATTATTGAGCCAAATGGCGCGGTTATCGTAGGCCACTGGCCGACCGCCGGTTACCACTTTGAAGCGTCTAAAGGTCTGGCCGATGACGATCATTTCGTGGGTCTGGCCATTGACGAAGACCGTCAGCCAGAACTGACCGCCGAGCGCGTTGAGAAGTGGGTGAAGCAGATCCGTGAAGAACTGCACCTGGACGATATTCTTAACGCCTGATGCTTACCGCGGCGCAACCGCGGTTGCGCCCATGCCCCAGGTCAAACCGATTAAATTAATTGCTACAATCTTTTAACTTTTTCGCCCAGACCTGTACAATGTCTCCCTGATAAAAATGGGTTTTCCATTGAGCAAGTTTGTTGGTGATACCCCATTTTTATAAGCATATTTTGCCTGAGACTTGCAGTTTTCATTTAGCCATGGCAGTTCTATAATGAGACGCATTATCCCAGGTGCATTTTCTGTCACTTCCTACAGAAGTGAATCGTTTAGCAACAGGACAGATTCCGCATGACTGACAACAATACCGCATTAAAGAAGGCTGGCCTGAAAGTTACGCTTCCTCGGTTAAAAATCCTCGAAGTGCTTCAGGGTCCAGACAATCACCATGTCAGTGCGGAAGACCTTTATAAACGTCTTATCGACATGGGTGAAGAGATTGGGCTGGCTACCGTTTATCGCGTGCTGAACCAGTTTGATGACGCGGGCATTGTTACCCGTCATAACTTCGAAGGCGGTAAATCTGTCTTCGAACTGACCCAGCAGCAGCACCACGATCACCTGATCTGCCTCGACTGCGGCAAGGTCATTGAATTTAGCGATGACTCCATCGAAGCGCGCCAGCGTGAAATCGCCGCGCGTCACGGCATCCGTCTGACCAACCACAGCCTGTACCTTTACGGCCACTGCGCTGAAGGCGATTGCCGCGAAGACGACCATGCGCACGATGCGAAATAAGCGAGAGTTCATACTCTAAGCCAGCCGAAAGGTTGGCTTTTTTTCGCCTAAAATAAAGCCCGGTGGCGCTGCGCTTACCGGGCCTACGGGCTGTGAAACCTGTGTAGGCCCGGTAAGCGCAGCGCCACCGGGCGTAAAAACAGCTCATTAGTTATTATTGCTGCGAATTTCCTGCCAGATCTTATCGCAACGCTTCGCCACTTCCTGATCGTTACCGGTCTTACGCGCCTGAATACAGGCCTGGTAATCCATCACGCGAACGCTCTCCTGCGTGGCAAACTGCTCGTGCGCCTTCTCCTTTTTCAGCACGTTAAGAACGCTTTGACAGGCCTCGATTTTTTCTGGCGAACCTTGCGCTGTGTTGATACAGGCGCTGTACGCCTCCTTCAGTCGCGAATCTTCTTTCGGCCCCGGCGAGGTCACGCAGGCTGCAAGCCCGGCGCTCATCACCGCGACAAGTACGATTTTCTTCAACATAGCCGTCTCCATTCCAGCGGGCCTCAGCCCGCCAGAGCGTTTATCAGAAGATAGTGAATGGTGCGATAACCATGAACTTCACGTCGCGCTCATCCTGGAAGATGTTGCCGTAACCGCCGCCCCAGCTTGGGATATCGGAGTGGTTGTCGTACTGAGTGAAGTGCAGTTTAAACATGGTGCCTTTCGCGCGGCCGTCCTGAACGGTGTACATCGCGTCCAGGCTGTACGCAGACTCTTTAATTTTGTTTGACGCGTAGTCTTCACGCTGGCCTGCGGCGTTGATAAACCAGTCGGCCGGTTTTGCATCCCAGGCATAAACGTAGGATGCACCGACGGCCCAACCCGCCAGATCCCAGTTTTTGAGATCATACATCGCGCCAAAGAACACCGCCTTTTCACCGTTGGCGTTGAAGTCAGAGCGGTTATCCCACCAGATGTCGAGACGACCGTTCGAAGAAGCATAGGTTGGCGTCATGCGCTGCAGGAAGTAGCCCTGCTGCCCTTCTGCTTTCACCCACGTTCCTTCCAGGCGCAGATCCACCACGTCGGCTACCTTGTAGCCGAAGGTCAGCGCCTGCAGCCAGGCCGTGCCGTCGTAGATATCGTTGATGGTATTGTTATCGGCCTTATCCCGCGCGCCGTAGAACTGATAGCTGGTTGAAAGCGGGGATCCCGCGACGTCAAACTTGTAGCTGGCTTTGGCAAAGTATTGATCGACAAAACCTTCTGCCTGGCCGAACGCCGCTTCCAGCACCAGGTCATTTTTGAAATCGTACTTAGCACCGAGTGAATGCAGGTAATCGACCTTCGTCCTGCGGTCATTCTGGTAGAACTTGTCCATCTCAATGTGCCACGGCGCTTTGTACTCGTTGGTCCACATGTATGAGAAGCTCAGCGCACCCGCGTCGCCGTAGTCGAAGTTTGCCCCGGCCTCTGCCCCCTGATATGTGCCGGGCATAAAGCTCCAGTGTGTACTGCACCCATTTTGTTGGACGATGAAATGGAATAGTCCCTGATATGTCAAAGCCAAAATACCCCTTCGAAAAGCGCCTTGAAGTCGTGAATCACTACTTCACAACTGATGATGGTTA